>CAVRDQ010000107.1:0-55164 GCA_963719655.1 uncultured Acidobacteriota bacterium
GGCCTTTGAGCGCCGCTTCCAGATCGTCTACGTCGGCGAGCCGAACGTGGAAGACACGATCGCCATTCTGCGCGGGCTGAAAGAAAAGTACGAAGTGCATCACGGCGTGCGCATCAAGGACTCGGCCATCGTCTCGGCTGCCGTCTTGTCGCATCGCTACATCAGCGACCGCTTTTTGCCCGACAAGGCGATTGACCTGATTGATGAGGCAGCGGCCAGCTTGCGCATTCAGATTGACTCCATGCCAACGGAGATTGACCAGTTGCAGCGCCGCGCCACCAATCTGGAGATTGAACGCCAGGCCTTGAAGAAAGAAACCGATCCCAACAGCCGCGAACGTATGCAGGTGGTGGAGCGCGAACTGGCCGAGGTCAACGAGCAGGCCAACGTGCTGAAGGTTCGCTGGAAGCGCGAAAAAGAGCAGATTGCCGAGGCGCGCCAGCTGAAGGAGCACATTGAAGAATTGAAGGCCCGGCAGGTGGAGGCCGTGCGTAAGGGCGAGTACGAAAAGGCCAGCCGCCTGCAGTACGACGAGCTGCCCAAGGCCGAGCAGAAGCTGGTTGCGTTGACCAGCAAAGCGGAAGGCGCGCAGGCCCGCATGTTGAAAGAAGAGGTGGACGAGGAAGACGTGGCGCGCATCGTCAGCCGCTGGACCGGCATCCCGGTGTCGAAGATGCTGGAAGGCGAAGTGAAAAAGCTGGTGCAGATGGAGAGCCGTCTGCGGCAGCGCGTCATTGGCCAGGAAGAGGCGCTGGAGAAGGTGTCGAATGCCATCCGGCGTTCGCGCGCCGGCCTCAGCGATCCGCGGCGTCCCATCGGTTCATTCATCTTCCTGGGCCCGACGGGCGTGGGCAAAACCGAGATGGCGCGGGCGCTGGCCGAGTTTCTCTTTGACGACGAACACGCCATGATTCGCATTGACATGAGTGAATACATGGAGAAGCACTCGGTGAGCCGCCTTATCGGCGCGCCTCCGGGCTACGTTGGTTACGAAGAGGGTGGACAGCTGACGGAGGCCGTGCGCCGCCGTCCGTACTCGGTTGTGTTGTTCGATGAGATCGAGAAGGCCAGCCCCGAGGTCTTCAACGTCTTTCTGCAGATCATGGATGACGGCCGGCTCACCGACGGCAAGGGCCGGGTGGTGGACTTCAAGAACACCATCCTCATCATGACCAGCAACATCGGCTCGCTCAGCTTGAGTGGAGACATGAGCACGCCGGAGCGTTTTGCACGCGCCAGCGAGCAGGTGATGACCGCGCTGCGCGGCCACTTCAAGCCGGAGTTCCTGAACCGCGTGGATGACATCGTGGTCTTCCATCCGCTCGGGGACGAGCAGCTGGCGAAGATCGTGGAGCTGCGGTTGGAGGATTTGCGCCGCCTGCTGGGCGAGCGCAAGATCAGCATTGAGCTGAACGAAGCGGCGAAGCGGGCACTGTTCACCAGCGGCTACGATCCGGCCTACGGCGCGCGTCCGCTGAAGCGGGCCATCCAGCGCATGATTCAGGATCCGCTGGCGATGAAGATCCTCGACGGCGAGGTGCTTCATGGCGATCACATCCAGGTGGATGCCATGGACGGCAAGCTGAGCTTCATCGTGGAGCATACGGCGGCGGCACAGGAACACACCGCCGAGACTGCGCCAACGGTGTAAGCCACTCCGCAACAGAATACACAGCCCCGGGAGAGTATCCCCGGGCTTTTCCGTGCGCAACTGAGAAACGTTGCGGGTCACGCATTCGCGTCTTCAGGCCTGCATCACTCCCACGGGCTTGCTCTGCGCGGTTGCTTCGGGCAGCAGCACCAGGCGGCGGCGCTGTATCCACTGATGAACGTAGTGTGCAATGTAACCGCTCCACAGCCCGCTCAGGTGTGGCGGCAGGTGGAAGGCCCACATCGCGCCGGTGACAAGAAGGAAAGTCCAGACGAAGAGGTTGTGCTCCAGCACCATCGCGATGAGGGCTCCGGTCGCAAGGGCGCAGAGCAGCGTGACCATGGGCGCCGCTGAACGTGTCAGCAATCCATGGCTCGCCGCATAATGCAGCAGCAGGGGAATCTGCAGGGCGGGCATGGAGATGGCAGCCAGCAGCGCCGCCAGCAATCGCCAGGGTGAGAAGCGTGCGCCAAAGGGACTGAGGAAATTGCGAACGCCGCGCCATAGAACCTTGTCGGTCATCCGGTAGAACGTGCCATCGGGCGTCCTGCGATACTCGCCGGCCCCGACGCGATGTTCGCCGAGCGTCTGGTGCTCTTTGGCCACAAGGGCGAAGATGTCCTTCGCGGCGGCGGGCGGTGTCAGCGGTACGGCCGCATTGCGGGACACAATGCGGTCCACGCCCCTATCGTGCAGGCGCTTCAGCACCGCAGGGTCGTCACTGGCGCTCTTCTGCGAGACGAACTGTACGGGCTTAGTAAGCAGCGACCGACGCTTCATGTTGCTGGTGAACAGCCCGCTCCCGTCGCTGAAGTAAGTGATGAACTCGATGACCGCGGCGTGCGCGACGTTGCGCTTATTGCCAACGTTGATTGCCATTTCCACCAGCATGACCACGCAGTGCGCCGTATAGCCCGGGCAAAGGTAGCTGCGCGTCAGGTTGTGGCCCAGGTTCTTCCAGCGGTAGGTGCAGGTGGGATAAAAACCCAGCGTGTTCATCTCGCGGTCATAGCGGGCAAACAACGCCTGCTGCGCCGCCGTCAATGACAACTCCGTCACCTCTTCGAACTCGGCGGCGACGGGAATCGGCACCGAATTCTGGCGCAGTCGAGGCAGAGCGCCGAGCAGGATAAAGACAACCGTGGAGAGGAAGACAACCACATCTGCATCCAGCTTGAAGTTCATGCGGCGCACCGTCCCTTGAAGTGGCCAACAGAGTAGCGCGCAGGCGCATTGCGCCGAAAGTTCCTTTGGTGATGCACCTTGGTACCGGTTAGAAGTTGGTACCCCCAGGACAAAAGAGTGCGCCGCATGGCCACCATCTTGGTTGGGCACATGCGGCGCGAATGATGAAGTTCAACCGAATTGCAGTCCTGCGCGGGACGCTTACGCCAAATCAAACAGCAGAACCTCAGCGTCGTCCGTGGCCGTAAGCGTCAACGAACGCTCATCGCTGATGCCGGCGCCATCGCCCTGCTGGAGCTTGAGGCCGTTCAGCGTTGCCGAGCCCGCGGCCATCTGCAGCCAGCCGTGGCGGCCCTCAGCGAACGTGATGGGCAGGCTCTCACCGGCCTTCAGCTTGGTCACCGAGAGCTTGGCGTCGGAGTGAATCGAGACCGAGCCATCCTGTCCCGTGGGTGAAGCGATGAGCCGCCAGCGATTCAGCTTTTCGTCCTCGGCAAACGTCTTCTGCTCGTAGCTCGGCTCGACGTTCTGCTTGTCGGGATCGGGGAAGATCCAAATCTGCAAAAGGTGCACGGGGTTAGCCGGCGAAGGATTGAACTCGCTGTGCACAATGCCCGTGCCGGCGCTCATGCGCTGTCCGTCGCCGGGGCGAATGATGGCTCCCGTGCCCAGGCTGTCGCGATGCTCCAGCTCGCCGCTCAGGACGTAGGTGATGATCTCCATGTTGTCATGGGGATGCATTCCGAAGCCGCGGCCCGCGGCGACGCGATCCTCGTTAATCACGCGTAGGGCGCGGAAGTGCACGTGGCGCGGATCGTGATAGCTGGCAAAGGAGAAAGTGTGGAAGGTATCCAGCCAGCCGTGGTCAAAGTGTCCACGCTCGGCGGATTTGCGATGGGAAATCATGGAGAACCTCCGGGGCCGAAATTCCGGCCGACAGAGTATTAGATGTTGCAACAGATAATTTCGATGCAGCGGCCCGCAAAGGGTTCAAGGCCAATGGGTTTCAACCCTCCAGCCGATTTCGAAAGGCCATTCGCCTTCAGGACGAATGCCCCACGCGGGGCGGACGGGCTGAACCCGTTGGCTTTGCCGCGCTAGCGGGAGGAGTCGCCCGAGCCGGAGCCGGACGAGTTGGCCGATGAAGATCCCGAGCCGGAGGACGCGGGTGCCGAAGAGCTGGAACCTTCGCCCGTGCTCGACCCTGACTTTGAGCCGCCCGACTCCGCGTTCCCGGAAGTTGAGCCCGAAGCCGAACTCGACGCTGTGTCGGAAGACGCGTTCCCCGAACTCCCGGAAGACGAAGCCTCACCCGAGGCCGGCTTCGCCGCGCTGGCCGAAGCCTCGATGGAGTCACTGACGGAGTCGCCTCGAGAAGACGCGCTGTTTGACCCCGAAGGATTCTTCTTGGCGTAGTCGGTCACATACCAGCCCGTGCCTTTGAACTGCATGGCCGGGGCGGAGATCACCTGCGTAATGGTCGTTTGCCCGCACTTGGGGCAGACGGTAAGAGGCGGATCGGAGAATTTCACGATGCGCTCAAAGCGATGAGCGCAGTTGCTGCACAGGTACTCGTAAAGGGGCATTGATCTCTTCTTGAAAGTCTTTGGAGCGGGGCCATTCCGATGCCGTAGGCTGCATCCGGAAGGCTTCCAACTGCCGGCAATCTATCTTTGATTCTAGGTTCCGCGCGCGGTGCGGTCAATTTTACGGCCACGGTGTTACACTGCGCGTTTAAGGCTGCAGCGCCGCGGCGCCTGTCATGTGCCGCGTCAAGGCAGTGCATTTTGCCGCCGCAGCAATCAATTTATATAAGCTCCGCCGCCCCGCCGGTGGCCGCGTAAAAGGAGACCCTTCATGCCCGCACAGCCTACTCTCTACCTGGTTGGGACGCCCATCGGCAACCTGGAAGACATCACTCTGCGGGCCATGCGCATTCTCAAGGAGGTTCAGCTCATCGCCTGCGAGGACACCCGCCAGACCTCGAAGCTGCTAAACCACTACGACATACAGACGCGCACCATCAGCTACCACGAGCACAACGAGCTGACGCGCTCGGCCGAGCTGATCATGCACCTCGAGCAGGGCCAGTCCATCGCACTGGTCACCGATGCCGGAATGCCCGGCGTCAGCGATCCAGGATATCGGCTGGCATCGCTGGCCATCCGCCACAGGATTCCCGTGGTGCCGGTGCCCGGTGCCTCGGCGTTTTTGTGCGCGCTGGTGGCCAGCGGCCTGCCCACCGACAGCTTCGTCTTCCACGGATTTCTCCCGGTCAAGCTGGGGCAGCGGCGCAAGGCGCTGGAGGAGATCAAGAACGAAACGCGCACGCAGATCTTCTACGAGGCGCCGCACCGCCTGCTGGCCACGCTCGCCGACGTGGTGGACGTGCTGGGCGCGCATCGCCACGTGGTGGTGGCCCGCGAGGTGACGAAGATTTATGAGGAGTTTGTGCGCGCCTCGGCCTCCGAGGTCCTGGCCGACTTCACAAAGCGCGACGAGGTGCGCGGCGAAATCACCCTGCTCATCGGCCGCGCCGAGGAGGCGCACGGCATGCCCGTGGTGGCACAGAAGAACGCCCGCACCCGCGTCCGCGAGCTGATGAAGAGCGGCGAGGTGGACGAAAAAGAGGCGATGAAGCGCGTCGCCAAGGAGATGGGCATCAGCAAGAGCGACGTTTACCGCGAGATGCAGAAGGACGGAAAGCGGTAGAAGGGGGCGCAGCGTCGCCGTCCAGGGGCCATTCACATTTCTTAACCGAATCTTCGCGCCGGGAGTCGCAACAACTTCGGAGTCCGCGGTTTACAGTCCATGCGGCGCACAGACTGCATTCCTCCCCCGAAGTCCTGCGCCGTGCCCTGGAATCAGAACGGAGGCCTTCCTATGAATTTTCTGCGCTCATGCCTTCCACCTTCGCGCGCTTCCCTCGCGCATCGCGCAATGCTCTTCGCCGCCACCGCAGGACTCCTGTTCATAACCACTGCCTGCACCAAGGTGGAGCTGAAGATGGGCGTCAAGGTGGACCTCTCCCAGCTGCCGGTCAACGCCATGCAGCTCACCCTGCCGAACGGGCCTGGCATCGCACCCGGAGATAAGAGCGCACTGGTCGCGGAGTTTACCCAACCGGATGGCAAGACGCTGGTGACCGAGGGCAAGGGTGGGGGCAAGGTGATGTGGCGCGACCTTTCGGTAACCGCCACGGTGGCCAAGGTCAGCAACAAGGGCGTCCTCACCCTGGATAAAGACCCGCGCACAAGTGATGGCAAGACGGTGCATGTCGAAGTGGGGGTGCCGAGCCATCCGGAGCTGCACGCGGCATTGGATATCCCTCTGCGCTACGACCGCATCTACAAGGCGAACTTCAACGGTGCCAGTGGGTCGAATGGCAGCGATGGCCTCAGCGGCATGGATGGCTCCATGGGAAGTTCCGGCAGCATGGATCCCAATAACCCCTCTCCCGGCGGCAACGGTGGAGATGGCACAAACGGTGGAGACGGCGGCAATGGCGGCAATGGCGGAGACGCTCCAGCCGTGGACGTAAGGGTGCACCTGCGGGCGGGCAGTGAGCCGCTGCTGGAAGTCAGCGTGACCAGTTCGAAGAAGACGCACTATTACCTGCTGGACCCCAAGGGCGGCCAGCTCCAGATAAGCGCGAATGGCGGCGATGGTGGCCGTGGCGGCAGTGGAGGGCGCGGCGGACGCGGCGGCTCCGGCGGAATCGGCACTCCGAATGGCATGTCGGGCCACGACGGACTCAGCGGCCACGATGGACTGAGCGGCAGCTCAGGAAGTGGCGGCAAAATCACCGTGTATTACGATCCGGCGGCGCAGCCCTACCTGGGAGCGCTGAAGCTGTCGAACGCTCCGGGACCGAAGCCACAGTTTGTGCCGTCAACGGTGAACAAGCTCTGGTAGAGGCTGCTTTATGCTCGCGTAACCGGAGACGCACCCGGGGGTTTTCTGCTACCCTGCTGGCCATTGGGGGAGGAGAAGATGGCAAAGCTCGTCTATGCATTCAACCAGTCCCTGGATGGCTACGTTGACCACATGAAGTTGGGGGCGCCGGCACCCGGGGCCTTCCGTCACTTCATCGAACTGGTGCGCGGCCTGACGGGCCTGGTGTACGGCAGCCGCACCTACGAGATCATGCGTTATTGGGACGCAGAGCAATCGGAGGGTAACGCGGACCACCACGACTTTGCGGCGGCGTGGCGGAGCAAGCCGAAGTGGGTCGTCTCGCACTCCCTCAAGTCGGTAGGACCGAACGCCACACTGGTCGGGGATGACCTCGAGAAGGCGATACGCGCCCTGAAGGCGCAACACGCTGGGGAGATTGACGTTGCCGGACCAGAGCTGGCAGGCAGCCTGACCAAACTCGGACTGATTGATGAGTACCGGCTCTACCTTCGCCCCGTCGTGCTTGGCGGAGGCACGCCGTTCTTCGCCGGTCCGCCGCCGCCACTGCACCTTGTGGCCAGCGACCGAATTGACGAGGACATCATCCGGTTGACGTACGTTCCTGCTTAGCGGCGAAACTCGGCTGATGGGCTGTGACGCTGGGGAGTAGGTGCGCCTTGGGGTACCCTCTGGTTCTCTTCAGTTGGGAAATTTCGGTCCGACCAGCGGAGCAATGAGCTGGAGCGGAACATTCTGTACAGCTTGGCCGTACCTGCCTCGTAGACAGCTGTCCGCACCGCTGTCTTTAGGAAAGGCTCCCATGACTCGTCTACTTCCGCGGCTCGTTTTCTGTGCGCTGGTTGTGTTCGCTGTTGCGTTGTTCGGCACCTCACAGGCTGCGCTGGCCCAGGCCTCGGCGGCGGGCAAATGGGTGGGGAGCCTGGATGTTGTCCACGCGGATGGAAGCGTGGAGCCCGGCGGCGCCTACTTTTCTCTGCTGCAAAACGGAGAGCAGCTCACCGGCAGTGCAGGAGAGAGCGCCGCCCATCAGAGCCCCATCACCGACGGCAAGCTTGCAGGGGATTCCGTGCGGTTCACGGTGGTTGTGAACCCGCAGCTATCGGTGAGGTTCGAGCTGCTGCTACAGGGAGATCACCTGCGAGGCACGGCCACGGGCCTTCCCGGGGAAGCCGGCTCCAAGATCGTCATAGATGCCGCGCGTGCGGACGCCGCCTGGCACGCTTCCACCGCCACTGTTCACGTTCCCGACCGCCTGTTTGAGACCATTGCCGCAATGGATAAGCGCCTGTTCGACGCCTACAACGATTGCGACCTGAACACATTGGGAGCGCTGGTCACAGACGATCTGGAGTTTTACCACGACAAGACCGGCCTTGCGGTTGGCCGCCAGGTTTTCATTGACAGCATCCGCAACAACATTTGCGGCAAGGTACGGCGCGTGTTGGTTCCGGGTTCTCTGGAGGTGTATCGCCTGAATCAGTACGGCGCAGTTGAAATCGGAGTGCATCGCTTCCAGCATCCCGGCCACGAAGAAGAAGGGGTTGGAGAAGCGAAGTTCGTAACGCTGTGGCAGTTCAAAGGCGGAGAGTGGAAGATAACGCGAGTGATCAGCTATGACCACGGTTCCATGAAGAAGTGAACGCTGCGCGCCGTGGCTGAAACGATGAATTCTCTGTTGATGTCGTAGTTCCTGAGCATGCGCTGCCCTCCACTACCCCTCGACGGCCTTGAGCAGTTCCTTTGTGTACTCGTGCCTGGGCGCGGTGGTGATCTGTTCGGTGTCGCCGATTTCGACGATTTTGCCGGCCTTCATCACGGCGATGCGGGTGCTCAGGTAGCGCACCACGGGCATCGAGTGCGAGATGAACAGGTAGGTCAGGCCCATCTCCTTTTGCAGACGCTGGAGCAGGTTGACGATCTGCGCGGCGACGCTGACGTCCAGCGCGCTGACCGCCTCATCGGCGACGATGAAGTGCGGGCGCAGGGCCAGGGCGCGGGCGATTCCGATGCGCTGGCGCTGGCCTCCGCTGAACTCGTGGGGATAGCGGCCCAGGGCGCTGGCGTCCATGCCGACCATGCCCATCAGTTCGGCGGCGTGCTGCATCAGGAGCGCCGGGCCGAGCTGCTCGTGGATGGCGATGGGCTCGCTGACGATTTCGGAGACGGTCATGCGCGGGTCGAGCGAGGCGAAGGGGTCCTGGAAGATGATCTGCATCTTGCGGCGGGTGTCGCGCAGGGCGCGGGCGCCCAGGGTGGTCAGCTCCTGGCCATCGTAGCGGACGCTACCGCTGGTGGGTTCAATGAGGCGCAGCAGGAGGCGTCCGAGGGTGCTTTTGCCGCAGCCGCTCTCGCCGACCAGGCCAAGGGTCTCACCGGGCTCGATGCTGAAGCTGACGTCGTCCACGGCGCGCACGGGCGCCTGCCCGGCGGTGGGCTCGAACTGCTTGACGAGATGGGTGGCTTCGACCAGTGCCATGCCCACGAGCGTATCACGCGCAGGGGTGGGCAGGGGGCGTCAGGCTCTCGCGCGTGCTAGAATTTCCACAGCGACATCCCCTTTTGCGAGAAGAGCTTGATCGAACTGGCGCCATCCATTTTGTCGGCAGATTTCGCCCGCCTGGCCGAGCAGGTTGCTCCGGCCCTGGAGGCTGGCGCAACCCTTCTGCACGTGGACGTGATGGACGGCCATTTCGTGCCCAACATCACGATTGGTCCGCCGGTGGTGGCCGCCCTGCGCAAGCACGTCACGGCGCCGCTCGATGTGCACCTGATGATCGAGGATCCGGAGCAGTACATTCCGGCGTTTGCAGCGGCGGGAGCCAACTGGATCAGCGTGCACCAGGAGTCCACGGTGCATTTGGACCGCGCGGTGGAGCTGGTTCGCTCGCATGGTTGCCTGGCCGGGGTGGTCATCAATCCGGCGACGCCCGTCGAAACGCTCGGTGACATTCTGCCGGCCGTGGATTACGTGCTGGTGATGAGCGTGAATCCGGGCTTTGGCGGGCAGAAGTTCATCCGCCGGACGCTGAAAAAGATTCGCCATCTTGCGGAATTGCGGCAAAGGCACAATCTCAGCTTCCGGATTGAGGTGGATGGCGGCATTGCTCTTGATACCATTACAGAGGTGGTGCAGGCCGGGGCAGAAGTCCTGGTGGCCGGCAACGCCGTCTTTGGCCGCGGTGACATAGGCGGCAACGTTCAAACGCTTTTGCAGGCCGCACGCACGGCGCTGCTCGAGAAGGCATAACCGCAGGTGATCGTGTACTCCCGAGGTGTCTCCCTCATGTTTCGTCGCGCTCTTATTGCCATGCTGATGGCCGCCTTTATGCTGTCCGTTGCCGGCTGCCATAGCAAGAAGAAGGCCAACAGCCCGCTCAGTCACATCAACTCCAAGCAGCCGGACAAGGTTCTGTACGACCGCGCCATGGAGGCGATGAAAGAGCATAAGTACGAAGTAGCGCGCATCACCCTGCAGACGCTCATCAACACCTACCCGGACAGCGAGTTTGTGGCCCGGGCCAAGCTGACGGTGGGCGAGAGCTGGTACCAGGAGGGCGGTACGGCCGCCCTGGCGCAGGCGGAGACCGAATTCCGCGACTTCATCACGTTCTTCCCCAACATGGCCGAGGCCAGCGAAGCGCAGCTCAAGATCGCCGACATTCACTACCGGCAGATGGAGAAGCCGGACCGCGACTACACCCACGCGCGCCGCGCCGAGGAAGAATACCGTCAGTTGCTGCTGCAGTATCCGGACAGCAAGCTGGCGGACACAGCCCGCGTGCGCCTGCTGCAGGTGCAGGAGGTGCTGGCAGAGCGCGAGTTCCGCATCCAGCGCTTTTACCTGCTGCGCGGTTCGTTCATTGCCTCGATTGCCCGCGGCCGCACCCTGACCGATACCTATCCGCTGTACAGCCACTCGGATGAAGCGCTGTTCCTGCTGGGGCAGGCCTACGAGCGCCAGGGCGACCGCACGCGCATTGCTCCCAATTTGCCGGAGACGCTGAAGCAGAAGCTGGTGAAGGAGTACCTGGACAGCGCGGCGCAGGTGTACAGCAAGATTGTGACCCGCTACCCGGCGATGCCACGCTACCAGGACGCGCGCCGCCGCCTGGCGGCCATTGATCGTCCCGTGCCGACGCCGACGCCGGAGGCAATTGCGCAGAACAAGAAAGAGGTTGCCAGCCGCACGACGGAGACGCGCTACGAGCGCTTTGTCAGCGACATGGGCAAGCGTCCTGACCTGACCACGACGATCAAGACCGGGCAGCCCACGCTGGTGGACCCGAAGGAAACCGACGCGCCGCACCTGGTGCGTGAGCTGAACAGCACGGTGGCCAACGCGGTGGCGGCCAGCAAGGGCGGAAAGAGCGCCGTGACGGTGGAGACCGTGAAGCCGGGCGAAAAGGTGCCGGAGTCGCAGCCCGCGCCGCGCTCGGCCGTCGCACCGTCGGTGACCCCGGCCGCTAGCCCGGCAACCACAACGGCTGCCAATCCGGCGGCCAGCAAGGCCGTCAATGCGAGCGATGTTCCGGCCGAGGCTCCGAAGCAGCTGAACGAGGCGAAGATTGACTCCACCACCGACGACAAGCCCAAAGCGGACGCCGCCAAGCCCGACGAAAGCAGCTCGACGAAGACCGCCGAAGCCGCCAGCAAGGACAGCGCCAGCAGCCGCAAGGCGAAAAAGAAGTTCAAGATCAAGCTGCCGGTTAAGTTCTAGCTAACAGCGCGGTTTGTAGAGTTCCCCCGCCCGCCTGGGTAACCACCCGGCGGGCGTCCTTTTGCGCGGCCCTGTGGGAAATGGTTCACCCGCATTGACCCCGGGGGTTGAGTGGGTTACTTTGGCAGCTTGGTAGCCGCGGCTTTGCGGCACTCCTTGGGAGCAGGACACAAAGTGGCATTCACAATTCTTCTAGCAGACGACAGCGTTCCCGCGCAGAACACCGGGCGAAAAATCCTGACGGAAGCGGGCTATGACGTGGTGACGGCCAGCAATGGGCTGGAGGCGCTGCGCAAGCTGAACGAAGCCTCCCCGTCGCTGGCGATTCTGGACATCTTCATGCCCGGCTACACCGGCTTTGAGATCTGCGAAAAGCTGCGCAACGTGCCGGCCACCGCGGCGCTGCCGGTCGTCCTTTCGGTGGGCAAAATGGAGCCCTTCCGGGAAGAGGACGCCACCAAGGTTGGCGCCAACGGCACACTGGCCAAGCCCTTTGTCGCCGAGCAGATGCTGGCGGTCATTCGTGGACTGCTGGGCGAGCCGGTTGTGGAGACGAAACCCGTACAGCCCCTGCAGCCACCGCCTCCCGCGCCGACGGCCGAAGACGAGCCGATGTTTGCCTATGCCGCGCTGGGCCAGGAGTTGCGGGATAAAGGCGAGGGCTTCCAGAACCCGTCCACAGTGGAGCCGCAGGTTGGGGCGGATGTCTTCCGCTTCAATCCCGATGCCATGCCCACGCCATTCAGTGCATCGTCGGCGGACCTGGCCCCGGAGAGCCCTCTGGAGATGGAGTCCCCCTTGCAGACGGCCGGCGCGGGCGCGCCCGCTGAGTCGGCGCCGGATCCATCCGGGCATGGGGAGAAGGCTGGGGATGGTTCGCTGCTGGAAAAAGATTCTGAGGATTCTTCATTTGGCAGCAGCGGACTGGACCCTCTGCTTGAGACCAGAGAGGCTCCCTCGGCGCCTGGCATCCTGGAGTCGAGCGTACTGGATGTTAGCGATCTGCCCGAGAAGTTGACCGATCCCACGCTTGAGGAGGAGCCGGCGCCTCCGGCAGAGGAACATCTTTCCGCGGAGGAAGAGGCGCGCCGTAAAGCCTTTGAGGATCTATTCAACTCCGATGAGCTGCCGCCGGTGGAAGAGCCGCTGGCCGCGCAAAATTTCGAACCCCTGGAGCTGATGCCGAACCTCAGCTCGCGCTCCGTTGGCTATGAGCCGCACATTGAGGCCGACCCCGAACTGGAGCACACGGACCCGACCAGGCAGCCGGAGGTGCATCCGGAGACCACGGCCGACCCCTATCTGGAGGAGCACGCGATTGACGTGGATGACATCCTGTCGCAGGTGGCTCCCGGTGCGGGGCGCGACGTGTATTTAGAAGATTCGGAGGGTGCAAGTCCTTTTGTCTCCGGCGCGCAGATGGAAGTGTTGAGCAGCGCAGGGGCACCGGTTGAAGCTTTGCTGGCGGAGGTTGCACACGATGCCCAGCCGGAGGCAACCGAAGCGCACGAGCCGCTGGAGGCAGCCGCCATCGCAGAGGTTGCGAAGCCGGCCGCTGAAGAGCATGCCGAAGCCAAAGGCGACCTGGCCCATGAGCTGCTGACGAAGGCGACTGAGGCCTTTGAGGAACACGCAGGAAATTCTCCGCTGGCAGCCACCGCCGCGGGGCTGGCGGGAGGTGCCGGAGTGGCCGCGGCCGCTCCCATGCTGGAGCACATGGTGGAAGGCTTCGTACACCACGAGGCGCCAAAGCCTGAGGCCGACGCCAGCGCGCCCGCGCCTGAAAAGGCAGAGCCGGTGACCACATCAGCGCTCGAAGAGGCCATCCACGGGATGGAAGAGCCATTTGCTGCGGCTGCGCCGTCACCGGCGTTGTTATCCGCGCACGAGCCTGAGCCACAGGCTGAAGCGGCCGCCGGGGAAACGCCCGGGGAGAAAACGTCCGCCGAGGAAGCCGCGCGCCCGCCGCTGGCGACCGATGGGCCGTTGGCCGCCGTCTTCGAACTGGCGAAGCAGGACTTCAGCGGCCAGTCGAAGACTCATGCCTCCGCGCCTTTGGAGGCCGCCGCCGCCGCACCGCTCGAGCATGCGGGCGAACAAGCGGAGGGCAAAGAGGATTCCGGCTTCAGGGCGCCGCTTGTTGCCATGGACTCCACGCTGATTGCCGCCCTGGGTGCAATGGGAGGGGTGGCAGTGGCGCATATGGCGGAAGCCGCGGCACCAGTGCAGGAGCATGATGCAGCGGTGGAAAAGCATGAGGAAGCAGAGCCGGTGCAGCCTGCCGCGGCGGTCGAGCCCAAGGTGGTGCACGGGGATGCTGCGCACGCGGAAGTTGTGCCGGTTCATGCGGCGGAGGCAGGCGCAGGACCGGTGGAGGAATCGCCGCTGGGCGAGGAGCCCTCGCCGTTGCAGGTAACTTCTGTGACCGAGGAAAGCCTGACGGAGGAAGACCATTCCGCCAGCGCTCACGAGGATGTGGCTGCTGGAGATGAGGTGGCTCCTGAGGCCGTGAAGGCCGAAGCCGTGACCGCGGTTGCGGAGACCGCTGTTGGAGAGAGCATGGCCGATGAAAGCCACGCCGAAGACGACCTCGCCGAGGAAGGTCCGAGCGTGGTGCACTCCATTGAACAGCAGCACATCCAGGCCGCCGTGGAGAAGGTATTTGAGCGCTTTAAGCCGCTGCTGGTGGCGGCCATTGTGCGTGAGCTGGCACGGCGCGACTGAGCGAAACTTTATAGGCAAACAACAAGGGCACCTTTCACGGGTGCCCTGTTTTTCGTCATCACTCACGGATGAAATTGTGCTGGTGCGGTTGCCTGACGGAAAGAACACTCGAAGCTAAACGGCTTCGATCCTCATGCTCAGGTCCACGGCAGTGGCCGAATGGGTGAGCGCGCCGACGCTGATGAAGTCCACGCCGGCCTCGGCATACTGGCGGACGTTTTCGAGCGTAATGCCGCCACTGGATTCAATCTTCATCGCAGGCTTTTGGCCGCGGATGTAGGCCACGGCGGTGCGTGTCAGCTCGGGCGTCATGTTATCGAGCAGGATGCTTTCGGCGCCGAAGCGCAGAGCCTCTTCCAGCTCGTGCATGTCGCGCACTTCCACCTCGACCGTCTGTTCGCCCTTGCGGTTGGTGAGCGCGCGAGTGACGGCCACTTCGACGCCGCCGGCAAGATCAATGTGGTTGTTCTTCACCAGGATGCCGTCCGAGAGGTCGAGACGATGGTTGAAGCCGCCGCCGCAGCGCACGGCGTACTTCTCCAACTGGCGCAGGCCGGGCACGGTTTTGCGGGTGTCCAGGATGCGGGCGCCGGTGCCTTCAATGGCGTCCACGTAGCGGCGCGCCACGGTGGCGATGCCGCTGAGGTGCTGCAAAAGGTTGAGGATCAAGCGCTCGCAACTGAGCAGCACGCGCGCATTGTGGCGGATGGTGCCGACGACCTCGCCCTTGCGCAGGCGCACGCCGTCGAAGATCTCCTGCGGGATGCGCACCTGCGGGTAGGCGCGGGCCTCGCCTTCGAGTTCGGCAAACACTTCGAAGATGCGCAGCACGCAGCCGATGCCGGACAACACGCAATCCTGTTTGGCGTGGATGGTGGCCAGCGCCTTTTGCGCCGGGCCAATGGTGGCCAGCGTGGTGGCGTCGCGCGTGGCCTGGTCCTCCAACAACGCGTTGGCCAATATGGCGGAGATGCGGCGGCTGTTCCAGTTCATCTACCCTGCTCCAAAACTACTTTACACCGCCCAGCTCGTTGAGCCGCGCTTTGCCTTTTTCAATCAGCGATTCCAACTCGACGCGGCGGGTCTTCAGGCCCTCCACCACCTTGGCCGGAGCCTTGGCGAGGAAGCCTTCGTTGCCCAGCTGATTACTGTTGCGGGCGAACTCGGCCTCCAGCTTTTCCAGCTCCTTGGTGGCGCGCGCGGTCTCGGCCGCGACGTCAATCTTCTGCTCGTAGACGAGTGCGACCTCAAAGCGCGCGGTGGACCTGGAGTAAGCGGCCTTGGCCAGCGACTCGCTGACGAAGGTAAGTCCGCTGACGTTGGCCTGGCGAGCGATGGAAGCGTGGTTGGCCTCGACGATGGCGCGGATGTCGGGCTCGGCGAAGATGTTGATCGGGAGCTGCTCCTTCTGGCCGACCTTGACCTCGGCGCGAATGTTGCGCACGGCGACGATCAGGTCTTGCAGAATGGCCATCTCGCGCTCGGCCTGCTCGTCGAGCTGCGTGGGGTCCGTAACCGGGAACGCTGCCAGCGCGATGGACTTGAGCGGCGGGTGGCCGTCGTAAACCGCGTGCCAAATCTCTTCGGTGATGAAGGGCATGAACGGCGCGAGCAAACGCAGTGCGCCTTCAAAGATGCGAACGACGTTGGCAAAGGCGGCGCGGGCTTCGTCGCGATCAGCGGAGAGTAAACGCGGCTTCACCAGCTCGACGTACCAGTCGCAGTATTCACCCCAGAAGAAGTGATAGACGACGTGAGCCGCCTCGTGGAAGCGATACTCCTTGAGCGCCGCGCTGACTTCGCCGGCGACGCGGTTGAAGCGCGAAAGAATCCAGCGGTCTTCCAGCGTAACGGCGGCGAAGCCCTGAAGGCCATTGGCCGAAGCGGCACCCGCGGTGGCGAACTCGTCGAGCGACCAAACGTTCTGCTCGGCGGCGCGATCCACGTTCATAAAGAGGAAGCGCGCGGCGTTCCAGATTTTGTTGGCGAAGGCGCGATAGCTCTCCGTGCGGCTCTCGCTGAAGGCGATGTCCGTGCCGGGAGCGGCCATGGCGGCCAGGGTAAAGCGCGCGGCGTCGGTGCCGAATTTTTCGATAACGCCGATGGGGTCCACCACGTTGCCCTTGGTCTTGCTCATCTTCTGGCGGTCGGCGTCGCGGACGAGGGCGTGGATGTAAACCTCGCGGAAGGGAACGATGTCGCGCTTGTCGGGCTTCTGCTCGTCCATCAGGTGGCAGCCCAGCATGATCATGCGGGCGACCCAGAAGAAGAGAATGTCAAAGCCGGTGACGAGCGTGCTGGTGGGAT
Source organism: uncultured Acidobacteriota bacterium (assembly GCA_963719655.1). Classification (GTDB taxonomy): domain Bacteria; phylum Acidobacteriota; class Terriglobia; order Terriglobales; family Acidobacteriaceae; genus TOLSYN. Next base: position 16,503 of record CAVRDQ010000107.1, read on the forward strand.
AGAAGGCGTCGAGGTCAGGAGTCTTCTGCGGCCAGCCGAGGGCAGAGAAAGGCAGCAGGCCGCTGCTGAACCAGGTGTCCAGCACATCGGTGTCCTGCGTAATCTCCGTGCTGCCGCAGTGCGAGCAGGCCTTGGGATCGTCGCGCTCCACGGTGATGCCGGCGCACTTGGCGCAGTGCCAGGCCGGAATGCGATGGCCCCACCAGAGCTGGCGGGAGATGCACCAGTCGTGGATGTTCTCCATCCACTGCAAATAGATGGCCTTGTAATTTTCCGGCGTGAACTTGATGCGGCCATCGTTGACCACATCCTGCGCGACGCGGGCCAGCGAGGGCCGTCCGTCCTTGGTCTCCTTGTTGACGGCCAGGAACCATTGCGTCGAAATGCGAGGCTCGACCACGGTCTTGCAGCGGTCGCACTTGCCGAGCGGCACCTGGTAGTCCTTCACGCTGACCAGCGCGCCTTGGGCTTCAAGATCGGCGACGATGCGCTCGCGCGCGGCGTAGCGATCAAGGCCCGCGTAGATTCCGGCGGCGGCGTTCATGTGAGCGGTCTCGTCCATTACGACCAGCTCTTCCAGGTTGTGGCGCTTGCCGGCCTCAAAGTCATTAGGATCGTGCGCCGGGGTCACCTTGACGGCTCCGGTGCCGAACTCGGGCTGCGCCAGCTCGTCCAGGATGAGGGGAATCTCGCGACCGACAAGCGGCAGGCGAAGCTTCTTGCCATGCAGATGCGTGTAGCGCTCGTCACGCGGATTCACCGCAACGGCCGTATCGCCCAGCATGGTCTCCGGACGGGTGGTGGCCACCACGATGTACTCGTTCTCCAGGCCGACGACGGGGTAGCGAATCTCCCACAGCTTGCCAGGCGTCTCTTCGTGCACGACCTCAAGGTCGCTGATGGCGGTCAGGCAGCGCGGACACCAGTTGACGATGTAGGTGCCGCGATAGATCAGCCCCTCTTCCCAGAAGCGCACAAAGGCCTCGCGCACGGCGCGGGAGAGATGCTCGTCCATGGTGAAGAACTCGCGCGACCAGTCCACGCTATCGCCCAGGCGCTTCATCTGCTCCAGAATGTAGCCGCCGTACTGCTCACGCCACTGCCAGGTGCGCTCGATGAAGGCTTCACGGCCAAGGTCCTGGCGCTTCACGCCTTCGGTGGCCAACTGGCGCTCCACCATCATCTGGGTGGCAATGCCGGCGTGGTCGGTGCCGGGCAGCCACATGGTGTGGCGACCCAGCATGCGCTGCCAGCGCGCAAGAATATCCATCTCCGTGTGGTTGAGCATGTGGCCCATGTGCAGGCGCCCGGTGACGTTGGGCGGCGGCAACAGAATGGAGTAGAAATCCTTGCCGTGGTTGTCGGCGTGGAAGAGGTTTTCCTTGACCCAGTATTCGGCCCAGCGCTGTTCAATGCCCGCCGGGTCGTAAGCCTTTGGCAGTTCGTGAGACATAAGACGGATGCTTCCTTCGGAGGTACGGATGACGACGAGTTGCGAAAACCGCTGAAAATTCAAGTTTAGCAGAGGGCGCAAATTAGAGGTGGAATCGTACAATGTTCCCGAAGAAGTCACACAAGGGCGGGGGGTACCGTGCCGCAAGGGAAATGTAAGCTTTGTCAGAAGGATGCGAAGCTACAAAGGAGCCACCTGATTGGTCGTGCTGTATATAAGCTCATCCGTGAAGATGAGGGCGAAGATCCAATTGTGATGACACCCGACCTTGTCATGCAAACTTCACGGCAGGTGAGGGATTACGTTTTGTGTACGAAATGTGAGGATAGATTTAGTAAGGGCGGCGAGAAATACATAACCAAGCTTTTATGGAGACGCAAAGGATTTCCACTTCTCGATAAACTTAGACTTGCACTTCCAATTGAGAAAGAGTCGTCGCATATCGCCTTTTCAGGCACTCAGGTTGGTGTAGACACTGAAAAGCTAGCATATTATGCGTTGAGCATCGTGTGGCGTTGCGCGGTACACGAATGGAAGACGCTTGGAAACCAGAAGACCTCAATCGATTTACTGGAGGGTTTGGAAGAAATACGAAGGTATCTCCTTGGCGAGACCGGAGTTCCACCAAGTGTTGGAGTAGTGGTAACTGTCTGTACTGATATTTACTCGCAGACTCACGTTCTAGCGCCTACGATGCTAAGAGACCCCACAAAAGATATCTTGATATATCCGATGCTGATACGAGGGTTGCATTTACAGGTTGTGATCGCAAAGCAGGGAATAGGACCATTCTCCGAGATTTGCTGTTTTCATTCTCAGGCAAAGAAACTATTTGTGGCCGATCAAAGCAAAGTCACCATTGAAGCGGTGAGGCCTTTTCATGAAGCCTCAAAAGTCGCATTAAACGTCCGGTCAAAGTACTAATATTACGTTCAAGCTTTGCCCGATTGTCTCTTCGCAACTCTAGCACCAACATTTCGTTACTCCAACTTTTTCTTCAGTAGCTCGTTCAGCGTGGCCGGGTTGGCCTTGCCCTGGCTGGCCTTCATCACCTGGCCGACGAAGAAGCCAATCATCGTCGTCTTGCCGGCCTTGTACTGCTCCACCTGCTTGGGGCTGGCGGCGATGACTTCATCAATCATCTTTTCCAGGGCGCCCGTGTCGCTAATCTGCTGCGGCTTTTCCTTCTCGTAGATGGCGGGGAAGTCCACCTTCTGCTCGAAGGCGTGGTCGTAAAGCTCTTTCAGGATTTTGCTGCTGATTGCGCCGGTCTCCAGCAGATCGGCCGAAAGGCGCGCGCCGGCGATGGTGACGGGCGAGTCTTCCCATTCGAGATTGAGGGCCTTCAGGCGGCCCTGCAATTCGCTGAGCAGGATGTTGGCCAGGCGCTTGGGACTCTTCGCCTTTTTCGCTTCGCTCTCAAACAGATCGGCGCGAGACTGTGTTGCGGTCAACGTGGCAGCGTCGCCCGCGCTCAGGCCGTATTCGGCGACCAGGCGCTGGCGCTTGGCCTCTGGCAGCTCGGGTAGCGTGGCGCGGATGGCCTTCTGGCGCGCCTTGTCCACGATGAGCGGCAGCAGGTCCGGCTCCGGGAAGTAGCGATAGTCGTGGGCGCGCTCCTTGCTGCGCATGGAATACGTGCGGCCCTCGCCGGGATTGTAGAGGCGCGTCTCCTGCTGGATCTGGCCGCCGGATTCCAAGACCTCGGTCTGACGCTCGATCTCGTACTCCAGGGCCTGGCGGACGAAGCGGAAGCTGTTGACGTTCTTGACCTCGACCTTGGTGCCGAGCTTCATCTCTCCACGCAGGCGGATGCTGACGTTTGCGTCGCAGCGCAGGGAGCCTTCTTCCATGTTGCAGTCGCTGACGCCGGTGTAAAGGATGATCTCCTTCAACTTGGTCAGGTACTCAAAGGCCTCGTCCGGAGTGCTGATTTCGGGCTCGCTGACGATTTCGGCCAGCGGCGTGCCGGTGCGGTTCAAGTCCACGTAAGTCTTGGTGTCGCTGTCGGCAAAGCCCTCGTGCATGCTCTTTCCGGCGTCTTCTTCCATGTGCAGGCGGGTGATGCCGATGCGCTTGGGTTGGCCGTCGGCGGCGGTGACGTCAATGTATCCGCGCTCGGCCAGGGGCTTGTCGAACTGGCTGATCTGGTATCCCTTGGGCAGGTCAGGATAAAAGTAGTTCTTGCGGGCGAAGATGGAGCGCTCGTTGACCACCAGGTTCAGGGCCTGTGAGGCCTTGACAGCGAATTCCACCGCTTGGTGATTGAGCACCGGCAGCGAGCCGGGCATGCCCAGGCAAACGGGGCAGACGTTGGTGTTTGGCGTGGAGCCGAAGAAGTTGGGGCAGCCGCAGAAGATCTTGCTGCGGGTCAGCAACTGCACGTGTACTTCAAGGCCGATGACCGCCTCGTACTTCGTCGTCACATCGCTAGCCGTGGGAGCCATACCTGATTATAGCCAAGGCGGACGGGCGCGAAAGCCCTAACGCTGGGGCGCCAGTTCCAGCTCAAAGTACATCAGCTCGCGGCCGCCGGCATCCTGCATCCCCTCGGCGTAAAGGCGGGCTCCGCGGGTAGGGTTGGGCAGGTCGGTGACGTCAAAGAAAAGAAAGCCGTAGACGCTGGAGTGCGGCTCCACGGTGCGGGCCTGGAAGATGGCGCGCTTCAGCTCGTCGTAGTCCTCACGGGGTATGAAACCGTGAGGTTTATTGCGCCCCGGCGTGGGCACGGGGAGGCTATCCTGCGGACGCGAGTGCGGCGTGCGGACGGAGGTGAAGACGCGCTCCAGATCGTCAAGCGTATAGGGTGAGGCCTTGGCGCGGTCGCGGGTGACCAGCCGAAAGCGCAAATGGTCCAGCACGATGGGGTAGTCGCTCTGGTTGGTAAACACCACCAGCACGGGCAGCACAGAGTGCTCCAGCAGCTTGGTGTGGAAGATGGCGGCCTGGGCCGGCGTGTCGTAACTTTCGGCGCCAATCGCAACGTGCTCATGGGGATCCACAAAGTGCACGGGCATCTGCGGGGCCGGCCGCAGCGGAGGCATGGCGAACTCGCGGGCCAGGGCCACACCGGCGAATGCGACGGACAGCAGGGCGGCCATCAGCAGGAGGTTCCGCGGCCGGGGCGGGGTGGGAGTCATGCTGCGGGGCAGGCATCTCATGCGCAGGATTATAGGCCCGGGCCTTTTCCGCCGCACTCTTCTACAATGGCAAGCGTGTATTTCCTTTACAGTTTCGTGCTGACCATTGGACTGATCGTCACCCTGCCGTGGTGGCTGCTGCAGATGCTGCGCCTGGGTAAATACCGTGCCGGGCTGTGGGAGCGCCTGGGCATGGTGCCGGCGCGTATACGCCTATCTCCGGAGTCACCCGAGGCGGCGCTGCCCGTGGCGTGGATTCATGCGGTCAGCGTGGGCGAAGCCCTGGCCGTGGCTCCACTGGTGGAGGAACTGCGCGGGCGCGGGATGCGCGTGGTCATCAGCACGACGACGCACACCGGGCAGCGGCTGGCGCGACAGAGGTTCGGCGAGGAGAACGTCTTCTACTTCCCGCTCGACCTGCCATTCTGCATCGGTCCCTACCTGCGCGCGTTGAAGCCGAAGCTGGTGGTGCTGGCGGAGACCGAGTTGTGGCCGAACTTTCTGCGGCTGGCTCGCGCAAACGGCGCGCGCGTGGCCGTGGTGAATGCCCGCATCAGCGACCGCTCATTGCCGCGCTACATGCGCTTCCGCGGATGGCTGGAAAAGGTGATGGCGCCGGTCGAATTGTTTTTGGCGCAGAGCGAACTGGACGCCGAGCGTTTGCGGCAGATGGGCGCAAATCCTGCGCGCGTGGAGTGCCTGGGCAACCTGAAGTTTGACGCCGCGCCACCCGAAGAAAACGCCGCGGTGGAGCAGCTTGGCCTGCAACTGCGCCAGACCGGAGCGCCGGTCATTGTGGCGGGCAGCACCGTGGATGGCGAAGAAGAGTACATCCTGAAGGCCTTCCGCGTGGTGCTCGTGGAGAATCCTTTGGCCGTGATGGTGCTGGCGCCGCGGCACCGCGAGCGCTTCAAGGAAGTCGCGGAGATTCTCACCGAGCGCCGCGCGAGATTCGTTCGCCGCTCGGAGGCCGCATCGGCCGAGGCGGATTTGAAGGGCAAGATTCTTCTGCTGGATACCCTGGGCGAACTGGCCGCCGTGTATCGTTACGCCGATCTGGCTTTTGTCGGCGGCTCGCTGGTGCCCAAGGGCGGACACAACATTCTGGAGCCGGCGTATTTCTCCAAGGCAATCCTCACCGGCGAATACACGGCGAACTTCCGCGACATCCTGCGCTGCTTTGAAGAGGCCGGGGCCGTGGTGCGCTGCACGACGAAGAACCTGGGGCTGACCTTCCTGCTGCTGCTGCGGGAAAAGCACGAGCGCGACGGGCTGGGCGAGCGCGGCCACCAGGTGCTGGTGGAGCAGAGAGGCGCGAGCCGCCGTACCGCCGAGCGGTTGCTGCGGCTGCTGGAGGAGGAGGCATAGGGTGCGCGATCCGCTGACATGGCTTTACGCGCAGGTGATAGCCCACCGCAACGGCCGTTACGACCGTGGCCAGGCCGAGATTTTGCGGCTGCGGCTGCCGGTGATCGGCGTGGGCAACCTGAGCGTGGGCGGCAGCGGAAAAACTCCCTTTGTGCAGATGCTGGGGCGCTGGCTCACGGCGCGCGGAATAGCCTACGACATTTTGAGTCGCGGATACGGGCGAAAAACAAAAGGCGTGTTGCGTGTGGACGCCGCCGGCACGGCCCATGATTTTGGCGATGAGCCGCTGCTGCTGGCGCGCACGCTGGGCGTTCCGGTTTTTGTCGGAGAAGATCGCCACCGGGCGGGAGTGGCGGCCGAAGAGTTCGCGGCGGCGCAAGGGAATCCCGCGCGGCTGCATCTGCTCGACGATGGCTTTCAGCACCGCCGATTGCATCGCGACTTCGACATCGTGCTGCTGAATCCTTCCGATCTGCGTGGGCGGTTGCTGCCCTTTGGAAGGCTGCGCGAACCCCTGTCGTCGCTTGAGCGGGCGCAGGCCGTGGCCGTGCCCTCGGATTTGGCGGCGTTACTGCCCAAGGCCAATGTGTGGCGCTCGCGGCGGCGCGTTGAGTTTGACGTGACACCGCCCGCGCGGCCTCTGGCCTTTTGCGGGCTGGCCAATCCGCGGCAGTTCTGGCAGTCACTGCAAGCGGCAGGCGTGCGGGTGGCAGGCACCTACGCATTTGGCGATCATCACCGCTACACGGCGCGTGACCTGGCGCTGCTGAAAAACCTAACGGCGGTGCACGGAGCCGATGGCTACATCACCACGGCGAAGGACGAGGTCAAGCTGCCCGAAGGCGAATTGACGCCCTTGGCGGTGCCGCAACTGCGCGTAGAGGTGGAAGAGGCCGACCATCACTTTGAGGCCATGCTGGAGCAGGTGGGCGTGCGGTGAATCGCGCCGGTGAGGAGCCTGCGGCCAGCGCGGACGGCGTAAAGCTCCACGCCGGGCGATGGTTTGTCTTCGCCCTTCGCATGACGCTGCGCCTGCTGATTTTTCTGTTGTGCATGGTGCCCGTGTTGGCCGCCACCACCGTGCTGATGGCCGTCACCAACCCCAGCGTTTTGTATGTGGAGCGCCGGCGCGTGCTGCTGACTTACTCCTGGCGGAACGCCTGGCGCTGGGTGCAGAGAACGCCGCAGAAACCGCAACGTGGAGCGTAGCGGGGAGCGCAATCCAGTGGACGATAGCTGTAACCCAATCCGGACTGTACTATGATGAACCCCATGCTGCTCGTAATGGACATCGGCAACACGGAGACCGAGCTCGGTCTCTTCCCCATGCGTGAGGACGCTACCGCCGCCGCGGAACTGGCGGCGCATTGGCGCGTCAGCACTCCACAGCAGCAGACGGCGGACGAGCATGGCGTGCTGTTGCGGCAGCTCTTCGCCGTGCAGGGGCTGGATCCGAAGCAGGTGCGCGGCATCATTGTGGCCAGCGTCGTGCCTCCGCTCGACAGCCTGATTCGGACGGTCTGCGAGCGCACCTTTGGCATCAAAGCCATTTTTGTGGAGCCCGGTGTGCGCACCGGCATGCCCGTGCATTACGACAATCCGGCCGAGGTCGGCGCCGACCGCATCGCCAACTCCGTGGCCGCCTTCGAGCGCTGCAAGCAGAGCGCGATCGTGGTGGACTTCGGCACGGCCATCACCTTTGACGCCATTGGGCCAAAGGGCGAATACCTGGGCGGCGTCATTGCCCCCGGCGTCAACCTCTCCGCCGAGGCCCTGTTTGCCAAGGCCGCCCGGTTGCCGCGCGTGGAGGTCAAGCGCCCGGCCAAGGTCATTGGCACCAACACGGTGGAGAGTCTGCAATCGGGCTTCTTCCACGGCTACGTCGGGCTGGTGGATGGAATCCTGGAGCGCCTGATGGGTGAGATGGGCGTGGTTCCCGTGCTGGGAACCGGCAGCATGGCTCCGTTTCTGGCCGCCGGCTCGCGCTACCTGACCCAGGTGGACGAGACCTTGACGCTGACCGGGCTGCGGCTGATCTGGGAGCGCAATCAACACTCACGCCGCAAGTAGACGCCAGCTCTAAGGCCCCCACAAGAATCGCCGCCATGGAACGCGGTCAAGAAAAGGAAATTGAGATCACTTCTGCCGTGGAACATTTCACGTATTTCTCTGAGATCGAAGAGCACTTCCAGCGCCGCCGCGGCAGCATCCTGCTGTGCTCGCCCCTGGACTGGGCTCTGATGGAGACCTGGAAGGAAGCCGGCATTCCGGTGGAGGCCGTGCTGCGCGGCATTGACGCTGCCTTTGATAAGTACGAGCGCCGCAAGGTTCGCACGCGCAAGGTGAACTCGCTGGCCTACTGCCAGCAGGAGGTGTTGGCCGCCGTGGAAGAGGCGCAGGAGGCAGCCGTCGGCAGCAAGCGCGATCCCGGTGCGACGACCATCCCCAATGAAGCGATCATCGCCTACTTTGAGCGCAACGCCACGCAGCTTGCCGGCTGTCAGCATCCGGCGGAAGCCGTACGTACACTGCTGGCAGCACAGGCGGAGAGCCTGCGCGCGCTGGCCAAAGAGATTGCCGCAAATGTCACGCCCGCCGATCTGGAGGCCCTGGAGCAGCGCATGAGCGTGGCCGAAGAGAAGATTCTCGCCGCCCTGTGGAGCCACGCCACGGACGAAGAGCTGGTCACCGCCCGCGCCCAGGCCGAGCGCGAACTGGCGCCTTATCGCGGCAAAATGACCGGCCCGCAGATTGATCAACTGCTGCGCCAGTACGGCAATAAGCAGCTACTGGAGCGCTACCGGCTGCCGCGCTTGAGCCTGTTCTATCTGTAAGGTTTGTCAGCAGACCAACCCGCGCACCGCGATTTATTCCCTTCTGCCGCGCGCACCCAGTATGCTTGTAAGGTGCAATTAACCATTGAAAAGCTGATTTACGGCGGTGACGGGCTGGCCCGTGTGCCGGCTGCGGGCGATGAACGCCGCGGCAAGACCGTCTTTATCTCCGGCGTACTGCCAGGAGAAGTTGTTGAGGCCCGCGCGGTGGAAGAGCGCAAGGGCTACACCCGCGCCGAACTGGTCGAGGTGCTGACCCCGTCGCCCGAGCGCGTAGCGCCCGCCTGCCCGCATTACGAACGCTGCGGAGGATGCCACTACCAGCACCTCAGCTATCCGGCGCAGCTGGATGCGAAGAAGCAGATTCTGCGTGAGACCATTCTGCGCGGCGCGCGCGTCGAGCTGCCGGAGATCACGGTGCATTCGGCCGAGCCCTGGGCCTTCCGCAACCGCACGCGAATGAAGATCGCGACCGGCGCGGAGTTTGCCATCGGCTATCACGCCCGCGGCTCGCATCAGTTGGAGCCGGTCGAAGAGTGTCCCATCAGCTCGCCGCTCATCAATCGCGCGCTGGCCCTGCTGTGGCGGATGAAGGCGGAGCTGGCGGCCTGCGAGCCTCTGCGCGAGGTGCAGTTCTTCGCCAATCACGATGACACCCAGCTGCGCATCGAGTTCTACATCCACCACGCCACGCGCCCGGCGGAGTTGAAGCCGCTGACCGCGACCATCCGCGAGCGCATGCCGGAGGTGGTTGGCATTGCCGTCTTCGCCACGGGCGGTGCGGTCGATGACGCGGATGACGCGAGCCTGGAGAGCGCGCGGCTGCTGGCTCGCGCCGGAAAGCCCTTTATTGACGGCGCCGACGCGTTGCCGTACAAGGTGGGCAAGTTCACGTATCAAGTCTCCGCCGGAGCGTTCTTCCAAACCAATCGCCACCTGACGGAGAAGCTGGTGGAACTGGCGACGGGCGGGCGTGAGGGCCATGCGGCGCTGGATTTGTACGCCGGAGGCGGGCTTTTTACGTTGCCCCTGGCCGCCAGGTTTGAGAAAGTAACAGCCGTCGAGGTGGCGCCCGTCTCCTATCACGACCTGGTGCGCAACGTACCGCGCCACGGTGTGCGTACGGTGGAGAGCACGACGGAAGACTATCTGCGCGCAACGCGCCCGGGCTGGGACTTCGCCGTCGCCGACCCGCCGCGTGCCGGGCTGGGCGAGCGCACGGCGCGGATGCTGGCTGCGCTGAAGGTGCCGAAGATGGCGCTGATCTCCTGCGATCCGGCGACGCTCTCACGCGATCTGCCGGCGCTGATCACCGCCGGATACCGGGTGGAGGCCGTACACATCGTGGACCTCTTCCCGCAGACGTATCATATGGAATGCATTCTGCACCTGGCGCGCGCCGCCAAGCCGGAATAAGAACAAGAAGGAGTGGAGCGATGTACGCACTGGTTGTGATTCGCTATCGTCTGCCGATTGAGGAAGTGGAGAAAGTCCGGGCCGACCACCGTTCGTATCTGCGCGGCCTGATGGATAAGGGCGTGCTGCTGGCCAGCGGCCCCATGGACCCCATGAGCGGCGGCGTGCTGCTGGTGAAGGTGCCGGACAACAACGTGCATGCCGCGCTGACCGAGATTCGCGACGGCGATCCTTTCTTCATCAAACACATTGCCAGCTACGAGCTGATTCCCTGGAACGTGGTCATCGGCCGCGAAGGGCTGGACAAGCTGTAAGCACCCGTTTTACGGATGCGCCGCCGGGGTGCCAGGCGTGGGCCGCCGGCGGACTCCCTCCGCATCCTTGTCGTTGAGCAGTGGCAAGTAGTGCTTCTTCCGCCGCAACGGAAGAAGGCCGTGCCGTTGTAGCCCGCGATGAGGAACTCTGGCGCCAATCCCGAAGCTGAAGCGCCCCGGCGTCCGCCGGCCGCGCCGCTTTTTGCCGCGCTGCTCTGGTTCAGCGCGGGAATCCTCCTGCAGCAACTCACTTACAAGCCTCCACGACTTTACCTCTGGTGCCTGTGCGGCTTCGCCCTGTGCGCGCTGCTCGCGGTGCGGCTGCTGCGCGGGCGCCGTCGTGCCGTGTTGGCTTACACGGCGGCCTCGCTGGCGTTTCTTCCGGCCGGAGCGCTCACCATGGCCGCACGCCAGGCGCGTCCGCTGCCTGTGGCCACGGTGTTCAATTACAGCGGTGGAGAAGAGGTCACACTCACCGGCTACGTGGCGCGCTCGGGCAGCCTGCGCAGCGGAAAAGACCTGAGTGAGTCGCTTGACCTGGAGGTGGAGCAGGCGCAGCGCGAAAATGAACCGGCACAGGCGGCCACGGGAAGAGTACGACTCTCGCTTTACATGCCGGGGCATCATGCGGCGGAGGCCACGGAAGAAGACGCGCTCGATCAGCCGGTCACTCCGCAGCTGTATGACTACGGCGAGCGCCTCCGCGTGGTGGCCAAACTGCGGCCGCCGACCAACTACCGCAACCCCGGCAACATGGATTATGTAAGCTGGCTGCGCGGGCAGGGCGTCAGCGTGCTGGGCTCGGCAAAATCCACGAATATCAATGTATTGCCCGGTCTCGGCGGATCGCCCATCGAGCGGGTGCGCTGGCGCATCCGCCGCAGCGCCCTGGAGCACATGCAGCAGCTCTGGCCGGCTCCGTGGGCGGGGCTGTTCCAGGCCATGGTGCTGGGTGAGCGAGGCCTGGTCAACCGCGAGCAGCGTTTGGAATTCCAACGCAGCGGAACCTTTCACCTGCTGGTCGTCAGCGGGATGAACGTGGCGGTCTTCGCCGTCTTTCTGCTGTGGCTGATGCGGCGCATGCGCCTGCCCGCCGAGTGGGCGATGGTGACGACCATCCTCATCACCTGCGGCTACGCCTGGCTCACCGAGCTGGGTGCGCCCATTCTGCGCTCCGTGCTGATGATTGCCGCCTACCAGTGCACGGCGTTGCTCAATCGCGATCGCGCGCCGTTGAACACCGTGGCCCTGGCCGCCCTGGTGCTGCTGGCGTGGGAGCCCGCGCAACTTTTCGACGCCAGCTTCCAGCTCACCTTCCTGGCCGTGCTGACCATTGCCGGCATCGGCGTGCCGCTGTTTGCGCGTACCACCGGGCCGCTGCGCCAGGCCCTGGTGGAGTTGGATGACACGGGCCGCGATCTGACTCTTGAGCCGTGGCAGGCGCAGTGGCGGCTGGATGTGCGCGCCATCTCCGCAAGCCTTGGCCGCATTGTTGGCCGCCGGCCGGCGCGCTGGCTCGTCAGCTCCGCGCTGCTGCTTTCCATCGCGCTCTTTGAGCTGGCGCTGCTCTCCCTGCTGATGCAGATTTCGCTGATGCTGCCGACGGTGAGCTACTTTCACCGGGTTAACCCGCGCGCGGTGTGGGCCAACATGGCGGTGCTGCCGCTGACGGCATGGCTGATGCCGACGGCGATGCTGGCCGTCACCTTCAGCTACCTGTCGCACTGGCTGGCCCTGCCCTTTGCCTGGGCGGCGCGGATGAGCCTTGCGGGAATCCTGTGGGCGGTGCACGGCTCCGGCGGAAGCCACCTGCACGACCTGCGTGTGGCCATGCCGGACTGGCGCGTGGTGGCAGCCCTGGTCGTCTGTTATCTGCTGGCGCTGCTGCTGGCGCGGCGGCATCGCCTGCTGGCCACGCTCAGCGTTGCGGCTCTGGCGGCCTCGGCCGCAATGCTCTACCTGCATCCGCGCCCATTTGCCTATCATCCGGGAGCCATCGAGGTGACGGCCGTGGACGTCGGCCAGGGCGACTGCATCCTGCTGGTATCGCCGCGAGGGCACGCCCTGCTGATGGACAGCGGAGGACTGATTGGCCCGCATCATGGCGATCTCGACATTGGCGAGGATGTGGTGTCGCCCTACCTGTGGCAGCGCGGTCTGCAGCGGCTGGATGTGGCCGGCTTCAGCCACTCGCACGCCGACCACATGGGCGGCATGGCGGCCATTCTGCGCAACTTCCGTCCCGGCGAGCTTTGGCATGCGGCCGACGATCCTTCGCACGAGGTGGCGCTGCTAAGTGACGAGGCGCGCCAGCTGGAGGTGCGCGACGTGCTGCGCCACGCGGGAGAAAAATTTGTGTGGGAGGGTATCGGCGTCGAGGTCTTGTGGCCTCCCGCGGGGTACGTGGTTGGCCCGCGCGGGCAGGATGACAGCTCGATGGTTTTACGGTTGAGCTATGAAGGCCACTCGGTGCTGCTGGTGGGTGACATTCACCGCCGCACCGAGCTGGCGATCACCGCCGCCACACATGGCTGGTTACATGCCGATCTGCTCAAGGTGCCGCACCATGGCAGCAACACCTCGTCCAGCGACGAACTGCTGGACGCCGTGCGCCCTGAGTACGCGGTCATCTCGGTGGGCGTGCGCAACTCCTTCCGGCATCCCCGAATGGAGGTTCTCAATCGGCTGGGCGAGCATCGCGCCCGCGTCTATCGCACCGACCTGCTCGGCCCGGTCACCTTTTACCTGGACGCAGCGGGCGTGCATCCGGAGACGCTTCAAAGCACTGCCGCAGAGATTGAGGCCATGCAAAGCGGGCGAACCGAAGACGGGCTCGCCGAGGCTGGCAGCGTGCAGAAGAGCGCCGCGCGATAACCTCTCCGCCGGCGCACGAATCGCCGTGAAGCGTTACTGCTTGTAGGCCTTCAGCACGGCCATCGCCTCCTGCGCCTGGTCGTGGCGCACCGACAGCTTGATGGCGCCGACTCCGGGCAGCACATCGGAGGGCGCGTCGTAGTTCGTCCACAGCACCTCGATGCCGGCCTGCTCCAGCAGCCCGCGCACCACCATGGCCTCGCTCTCCTGCTCGCCGACAAAGACCTCGATCAGCTTTTCCCGGGTGAGTTTCTTCGACGATTCCATCATGGGAGACCTCCTTCGCCCTGGGCCATGCGCACGAAGCCGCGCGAATGCCAATCAAGCGAACCGATGAGCGTAGCCCCGTCCGGGGCCCGCGTCAAATCCCGTGGCTGTGGCGGAAGCTACTTTTGCAGGCGAGTCAGGCGAACGGTCAGCGTGCCCCAGAATAGCCGGGAGCGCATCTGCACCGGAAGATGCTGGGCATCGTCGGTGTACCAGATCCACACCTTGCCGCGGCCTTTCAGCGGTCCGCGGTCGGAGAAGATGGCCACGCGGACGGTGTGGAAGGTGCCGGCATCGGTCTTTATCTCTTCGCGCCCTTCGACGTAGGCCGTGGCGGGGAAGTTCTTGCCGCCATCGTTTACCGGCAGCAGATAGGTATAGCCGGGGTCCAAACGCTGCGAGGCCAGGTAGTGAATGCCGCTGAGCACATCGGTCACGCAGGCCGGCGCGTCGCCTTCCAGGTGCTTGGTCTCGCCGCTGCGCAGGTTACGCTCGTCCAGCACGCTGCGCCCGTGGGTGGCGTCAAAGGTCAGGGTGGTCTCGCGCTGGTGCAGCCCTTCGTCGGTGTGCTTCAGAATGCGGGTGGAGCAGCCGGTGCGTGCGTCAAACCAGCTGTCGAAGCGGTCCTGCACGTGGAAGAGCAAAGCCACGGCGCCGCTGGCCTCGGCCGTGGCCCACACATGCACCACGTCGCCATTCTGGTCCACGTGCACGGCGGTTGTGCCGGCCTTCCACAGCCGCCACTCGGCGTCGTAGGTCAACACCTCTCCGGCGTGGAAGTGATAGCCCTCAGGCGGTGGAGGCAGCTGGGGGCGCGGCTCGGCGGAGAACGTTGCCTGCTGCGCGATGGTGACCAGGGATAGCGTCATAAGCAGCGCCACGGGCAGGGCGAGCGAGCGCAATAGAGTGTGGACGGATTTCCCCTTGAACTGAAAGCTCATTCTACCGTCCCCATCCCATCGCCAGCTTGAGGCCCAGCGCCACGATGACCGCCACGGTGCCCAGCAGCGCGTTGTACTCGCGATGCTTGCCGTAAAGTTCGCGGGAGAATCCCACGTCGCCACCTTTGGCAGCCGTCAGCCGTGGCAGCAGGCGCGGCACCTGCCGGCAGTATTCGGCGTACCCGGCAAAGTGCGCATGCAGAAACTGCTCCTCGCCGCGGATGACCGGAACGTAGATGGCGGCGAACAGGATCAGCAGTCCGAGGGCGATCTCCCAGCGCAGGGCAGCCAGCGCAAAGCCGGCGGCAATCACAATGGAGCCCAAATAAAGCGGGTTGCGGGTGTAGGCGTACGGGCCGGTCATGGCCAACTCTTCATTCTTCTTGACGTGACCACTAGCCACGGCGCGGATACCGACGCCGACCAGCGCAATCACCGAGCCCGCCACGAGCGACCACCATTGCGGCTGCGCCCGCAGGAGGAAGAACGCCGCGAACAGAAAGCCCAGCGGCACACGAATTCTCTTGGCTACCCTACCCCAGTCCATACACGCCCTTGTGAGGAGATGCTTCTATTCTACGGCATCGCGCTTCCCAGGCAGGAGTCACGAAAGTGCGCCTCCGCCGATGGCCACCGGCGGGCTCCACGGCCATGTTGTTCAATTCCTGTAGATCAACTAAAGCCCAGCACGGGATGCGCCGCGTAGGGTTGCTCGAGCGCGGCCATCTCCTCCGGCGTCAGCTTCACAATCAAGGCGGCCGCGGCATCCTTCAGATGGTTCGGCTTGCTGGCGCCGACGACAGGAGCGGTAACGCCGGGGCGGTTGAGCAGCCAGGCCAGCGCCAGTTGCGCACGTGGAATTCCCTTCTGCGCGGCCACCTCGCCCAGGCGGTCAATGACCCGGTGGTCGGCATCCCCGGTCTGCGAATACATCTTGTTGCCGAAGTTGTCGGTGCTCAGGCGAGTGGTGGCCTCCGCCTGCCAGGGGCGCGCCAGCCTGCCCCGCGCCAGCGGGCTCCACGGCAGCACGGCGATCGCTTCACTGCGGCACACCGGAACCATCTCGCGCTCTTCTTCGCGATACAGAAGGTTGTAGTGGTTCTGCATGCTGACGAACTGCGACCAGCCATGCTGCTTCTGCAGGTACAGAGCCTTGGTGAACTGCCATGCGTACATCGAGCTCGCGCCAAGGTAGCGTACTTTGCCGGCCTTGACGCAATCATGCAACGCTTCGAGCGTCTCCTCGATTGGCGTCTCGTAATCCCAGCGATGAATCTGGTAGAGGTCCACGTAATCGGTCTGCAGGCGGCGCAGGCTCTGGTCGAGTTCGAAGAAAATTTCCTTGCGGCTCAGTCCGCGGCCATTGGGCTCGTCGCGCATGACGCCGTGCACCTTGGTGGCCAGCACGATGGCCTCACGACGGGTATTGGCTCTCAAAAAGCGCCCCACCACCGCTTCGCTTTCGCCCGTGGAATAGACGTTGGCCGTGTCAAAGAAGTTGATGCCCAGCTCCAGGGCCTCGCGCAAAAAGGGCTGGCTCTGCTCTTCGTCCAACACCCAGGGGCGCACGCCGTTGCCAGCCGTGGGAGACCCGTAGGTCATGCAGCCCAATGCCAGCCGTGAAACTTTCACTCCCGTGTTGCCAAGGCGAACGTATTCCATGTTGATTTCTCCCGATGTCACCACGCCACTCATCAGCATAACGCCGCAGCCCTGGGGCGCGGCTCAGGCCAGAAGGGATTCCACTGCCTCGAATACCTGCGCCGTCGTCAGATTGCGCATTCCGGCGTCTTCCGTGCGGCGATGGCTGTAGCTGGTCTCGCTGGCCGTATCGCGAAGGCTTCGGCAGCCCGGCCAGTAGGGGCCGTTGCGCTCGGGGTCCGTGGGGCCGAACAACGCGACCGTGGGCACGCCGAGCAGCGCCGCCAGGTGCAGGGGGCCGGTATCTCCGCCGACGAAAAGATGTGCGCGCCTGAGCAATGCCACCAGCTCGCCAAGCGAGGTAAACAGCGGCAGGGCCGCGCCGTGGCTGGCCTGTGCCGCGCGCCGCACCAGGGCCTCTTCTCCGGGACCGTAATTCAGCAGCACACGCAGCCCGCGAGCCTTCAGCCGCTCCGCCAGTTCGCCATAACGCTGCGCCGGCCACTGCTTGGCTCCCCAGCCCGCGCCGGGATTCAACACCGCCAGCGGCTCTTCGGCCACACCCAGCGAGAGCAGTGCGGCCTCCACGCGCCGCGCGGCCGCGGCGTCGCGCGGCAACCACTCCGGTGAAGGACTGAGGATGGGACTGGCCGCCGCGTGGCCCATCCGCGCCAGCAATGCCTCCGCCAGCTCCATGTTCCGGGAGATGACGTGCGCCGTGCGGGGCTCAATGGCAACGTCATACACCAGCCGCGCCGGCCACTCGCGAGGATTCTGGAAGCCGAAGATCTTTGCGCCACCGCTCAACCGGGCCACCACGGCGGACTTTGCTGCCCCCTGTGCGTCCAGCACCAGGTCGTAACGCGAATCACGCAGCGCGGCGATGGAAGCCGTAAACTCGCGCCGCGTGGAAGGGGCCAGCAGATGCTTCCGCCAGCCGCGCGTATCCACCACGTGCACCACGTTCACCAGCGGACGCCCAGGCAGGCATTCGCCCACGGGATTGGTCTCCGGAGCGCACAGCAGCTCGCTCCAGCGCCGCTCCACCACCCAGCCAATGTGCGCCGTGGGCAGGGCCTGCCGCAGAAGGGCCGCCATGGGCAATGCGTGAAGAATGTCGCCCATGGCTCCCAGGCGGGCAATCAGGATGCGGGGATTTTCCGGTGCGTTGGGCACAGCGTTACTTCTCCAACTTGCGAGTCGGCTCCGCTTTGCGAAGCAACTCCGTCGTGCGCAGCAATTCCGTCGTGCGCTGCAATTCCGTGGTCGAGTGATCCTTGGGGTCGCCGACAATCTCCACGCGTCCGCCGATGGCCGCCATCTCGTCGCGCTCCGGCACCGTCTCTCGCGTGTAGTCCGTGCCTTTGGCCTGCACGTTGGGACGAATCTCGCGGATCAAGGCGCGCACATCGGGCTCGTCAAACAGCACCACGGCGTCCACGCAGCCGATGGCCGCCACAATCTCGGCGCGCTCGTGCCCGGGCATCGCCGGACGCCCGGGACCCTTCAGTCCACGCACGCCGGCATCGGAGTTAACGGCCACGATCAGCTTTCCACCCAGGGCTTTGGCGCCTTGCAGGTAGCGCACATGGCCCACGTGCAGCAGATCAAAGCAGCCGTTGGCCAGCGTGATCGGCTCGCCGTTTTGGCGCTGCTTGTCGGCCCATTTGGCCACGTCGCGGCGATGAAGAATCTCACCCATATTTTCTGTTTACGCTCCGAGCTCTCTCGTCGTGGTCAGTCGGCCAGCACGGCCAGCAACTCGCCCTGGCTGATGGTCGAGGTGCCACGCTTCATCACCACCAGGCCGCCGGCGTAGTTGGCCAGCTTGGCCGCCTCGTAGCTGCTGGCTCCCGCGGCCAAGGCCGCCGTGTAGGTGGCAATCACGGTGTCGCCCGCGCCGGTCACGTCCACCACTTGGTTCGCGCCGTAGATCGGAATCTCCACCGGCGTCTCGCGACGTTCAAAGGCCATCATGCCGTCGCCGCCGCGGGTAATCACCAGGGCCTCCAGGCGCATCTGGCGCAGCAGTTCGGCACCGGACTCCAACAATCGCGCGCGGTCAACTCCAATGCGCACGCCCAGAGCTTCCTCCACTTCGCCCTCGTTGGGAGTGGCCGCCGAGATGCCATCGTACTCAAGCAGACGGTAGCGGCTGTCGAGCGTTACTGGTGTTTCGCCCAGCACGCCGCGGGCGCGGATCAGGTTAAAGAGCTGCGGAGTCACCGCTCCATAGCCGTAGTCGCTCAGCAGCACGGCGTCGGCCGCCGGGGCGTACTCTCTTGCGCTGGCCACGATTTCCACCAGCGCCGGATGCGAACCCTTCAGCGCCTCACCCTCGCGGTCAATACGAACAACCTGCTGGCGGCTGGAATGCGCGGAGAAGGCCAACACGCGCGTCTTCGTCGTGGTGGTGTAACCCTTCAATCGGCTGATGCCGCTCACCGAAATCTTGTTCCGGCGGAAGATCTGCAACAGGCTGCGTCCGGCTTCATCGTCGCCCACCAGTCCCACCGGCAGGGCGGTCACGCCCAGGGCGGCCAGGTTCATCACCGCGTTGGCTCCGCCGCCTGGCACAAGCGTCCGCTCGCGGTGGCGCAGAATCAGCACCGGCGCTTCGCGGCTGACGCGGGAAATCTCGCCGCTGATGAATTCGTCGGCGATCAAATCTGCCACCACCAGCACGCTGACCTTGCTGAACGACTGCACGATGCGGCGCAGGCGTTGTGTTTCGGTCAGCCCATGGGGGACCGAACTGCGTTTAACGCCATTGCGCTTGACCGAATTGCGCTTGGACGCCGTGCGAGTAGATGCCGTGCGAGTAGACGCAGTGCTCTTGCGGGGAGCTGACTTCGTCGCCACCGGCTTCTTCGCGGCCCGCTTTGTTGCGTTCTTCGTTGGTTCGTGCTTCGCTACTTCGGTCTTCGTTGCGGAACTCTTCTTGCGGCTCGCCATAATTGTTAGATTCTCTCACGCCCGGCCTCGTGCGGCGGAGGGGATTCCACCGTGCCGCGCGGAGCAGACCGTACTGGCACCGGTGGCAAAGCCGAACTCAGCAGTCTGTGCCGGGCAGAAATTTCTCAACCCGCTCACCGGCCTCGGCCAGCACGTCTTCGCCAAAGCCATCCAGCCACTGCATCTCGGCATCGCGGCGGAACCACGTCCACTGGCGCTTGGCGTAGTTGCGGTGCCCCTGCTGTGCCCGGCCGATGGCTTCCGCGGGAGTGCACTCGCCGCGCAACTCTTCCACCGCCTGGCGATAGCCCAGGGCGCGCAGGGCAAACAACTCCTGGCCGTGGCCCGCGACGATCGCTCGCGTCTCCTCCACCAGCCCGGCGGCGAACATCTGTTCACACCGCTGGTTGATGCGCAGGTAAAGTTTCTCGCGCTCCGGGCTCAGTCCGAGCTTCAGCACGCGGTAGCCTTCCAGCGGCTCACTACCTTCGCCCTGCAACTGTGTGATGGGCCGGCGCGCCGATGCGCTGACCTCGATGGCCCTGATGAGCTTGGAGTGGTCGTTCGGATGAATGCGCCGCGCGGCTTCGGCATCGAACCGGCGCAGCAGCCGCCACAACAGACTGGATCGCGTAGCCAGCCGCAGCCGCTCACGCAATGCTTCGTCGCGCCCGGGCCCGGCAAACAAACCTTCCAGCATCGCACGCAGATACAACCCCGTGCCGCCGCAAACGATTGGCAGCTTGCCGCGCGAGGTGATTTCGCGGGCGGCCACACGCGCCAGGCGGGAGAAATCTCCGGCGGTGAAGTTGTCCTCGGGGGCAGCCACGTCAATCAGATGATGAGGAATCCGCGCGCGCTCTTCCAGCGATGGCTTGGCCGTGCCCAGCTCGAATTCGCGATAGACCGCCACGGAGTCGCAGCTGATGATCTCTCCGCCGAAGCGCTCTGCCAGCGCCAGCGCCAAACGGCTTTTGCCGCTCGCCGTCGGACCGGCCACCACGATCATGGGAGAGAGCGGCGTAGGAATAAAAGTTGTTGGAATGGAAAGCGTAGAAGTAGAAATCATGGATGCGGCGGTCATCGCAGCCCGAAGATGTGGTGGGCAAAAAATGGCAGGCTGCGCGCCACGGCCACGGCCAGCACCAGGGCCAGCACCAGCAGCACGCCCACTGCGTGTGGAACCTCGGGTTGGCGGTTCAGTAGAGCCATCCGGGGAATTTTACCTCTCTTGCGGCCCACACGCTTGTCTCAACGGCGGCGCAAGATCAGTTGGGGTCGCCTTCCATCTCGCCCGTCGAGGGGTTGTAGTAGAAGCGGATGCGCAGCGCCAGGTAGGGGCCGTGGAACTCGTGCGGCAAGGGCGAAAAAGGATCCGATCCGGTGATGCCGCCATAGGCTGCGCGATCGAGAGGAATATCGCCCGAGGGAGTTTCGATGAACAGCCCACCCACCTTGCCGTTGGCCATGATGAGGAAGCGGATGGTCACCTTGCCGTGTTTCATCAGCGGCGCGCGGGCTTCTTCGGGAATCAGGTTGTACCAGTTGTTCTTGATGGATTGCAGGGCGCGCGAGAGGTATGGCCCGAAGTCCACGCCCTGCGTGTCGCTCAGGATGTCCAGGTTGCCCATGCGGGCGTTGCGGTCCACCGGGCCGATTCCGTAGCCGGTGCCACCGCCGTTGCCGGCGCGGAAGCGTCCTGCGCCTTGTGCCGCCTGCGCAATCTGGTCTCCAGCCGAGCCCGGCATGCGGAAGGCGTTGGGATCGGGGCGTTCCTCGGGCTCCATGCGCTGCGTGGGCTGGGTGTACTGCTGCCGCATTCCATTGCCCTGCTGCTGTGGCATGGCCGAAGCCGGCGGAGCCTCCTGTTCAGAAGGCTGCGGCGAAGGCGGACGCTGGTTGCCTTTGCGCAACTCCTCCAGCGTCTTGTCGTCAATCGAATGTCGCGCCTCGCTCCGGCGGTCCTTGTCGCTCAGCTTGTCGGCCTTCACCTTGGGAACCTTCTGCACATCGGGCGGCAGTTCCAGGAAGGTCAGATTCTTGTTCTTGGCCAGGTCCTCGGCACGCAGAATGTGCGGCTGCGCCCACTTGGGCAGCAGGTCCGGCGAAAAGACGATCAGCAACACCATCAGAATGTGGACGATGACCGAGATCCAGAAGGCCTCGCGCATTCTGGAGCGTGCCAGCTCATCTTCCAGCTCGGCCAGCATGTGCGGCACAAACTCGCCGGTGTCCGGCAAAAGCGTGCGCGTAGCCGTCCGCACCGGCCCCGCGGGCGGCGGCACAATGGACATCGGACTCTGATGGTCGCTGCTGATGGGTACTGCTCCTGCGGGCCCGGCCCGCCGTCGGAATCGTATTCTGCCGCCACTGGGCACGGCCGCGCCCGGCTCATCTTAACCCGTAGATGATTCTCTCATCCGCGCGGGCATCGCATCTGGCGAAATCCCGGCCTTTGCCGTGTCCTTACAGATATTTACAAAGCGCAGCCACAAACAGAAGGACTAACGCAGACCGCCGGCGCCACTCATCAAGTCCTCCAAGTGGGCGCGCTTCTGGTGCCCGGCCATCTGCTGCTGGATCTCCAGGGCCAGGGCCAGCGCGGCGCGGCCATCGGCCAGAGTGACTTCGGGCGTGCTGCGCTCGCGCACGGCCTTCAAAAAGCTGCCCAGCTCGGCTCGCAAGGGCTCCTCGGTGCTCACCTCGGGCTTAAACGGAACGATCTCCGGAGTGCCGCCCGCCGTCGGCTTGACGCTCAGGGAAAAGACATCGCGGCGGGAGTAATCGAGCGAAACATATTGCGCCGGCTGGAAGAAGCGCAGCTTGCGAACCCTCTCGGTGCTGATGCGGCTGGCCGTGAAGTTGGCAATGCAGCCGCTTTCAAACTCAATGCGAACGTTGGCAATGTCCACCTTGCCGGTCAGCACGGGCAACCCGACGGCGCGCAGCTCGCGCACCGGGCTATTGGCCATCTTCAGCACAATGTCCAGGTCGTGGATCATCAAGTCCAGCACCACGTCCACATCCAGCGAGCGCGGAGTAAACACGCTGAGCCGGTGCACCTCGAAGAACATGGGACGGGTCAGCAACTGCCACGTGGCGCGCACCGCAGGATTAAAGCGCTCCAGGTGGCCGACCTGCGCCACGCGCCCCAGCTTTGTGGAGAGAGCGATCAGCTCGTCGGCCTCCGCCAGGGTCACGGCCAAAGGCTTTTCAATCAGCACATCCACGCCGCGCTCCATCAGCAGGCGGGCGGCAGCCAGGTGCGCCACGGTGGGCACGGCCACGCTGGCGGCCTTCAGGTTCGGAGTGGCTGCCAGCATGGCTTCCACGCTGGCAAAGGCCTGCCCGCCATGGGCCTGGGCAATGGACTGGGCGCGGGCAAGGTTCGCGTCCACCACGGCCACCAGCTCGGCGCCTTCGGAGGCAAGCTCCTGATACACGCGGGCGTGGTTCTGTCCAAACGAGCCAACGCCAATAACGGCTACGGGTAGTTTTTCCTGGGTCACCCCATCATTTTCGCACCTGCCGCCCGCGGCAGGAAAGCCCCACGCAAGTGGGCCGCATGGGAGCCTGACTTGGTACTTCGCCGCGTGCCGGGAAATCTCCTACAATCCGGGCATCGCTCCCCCCCTGGCAGCGGGCACTGGTGCCCGAGGCCGGCCCGTGGGCGTAAACGGGGGTTCCACCGATGGCCAGTCGTGCTCGCAAGGCAAAACCTGCGGCAAAGTCTCTCTCGCACTTCGATTCCGCCGGCCGCGCCCACATGGTGGACGTCAGCTCCAAGGCCCGCACCGAGCGCACGGCCGAGGCCAGCGCCAGCCTGCAGATGAGTCCTAAAGTATTGAAAGCATTGGTCAGTAATCCCAAAGGCGATCCCTTCGAGGTAGCTCGCTTCGCCGGAATCCAGGCCGCCAAGCGCACTTCAGAGCTAGTACCTATGTGTCATGCATTAGCCCTTAGTTACGTGGATATCTCCTACGCGCTGTGTAAGGATGGCGTCGAGCTTCATTCCCGGGTTACGGCAACAGATGCCACCGGAGTGGAGATGGAGGCGCTCACGGCGGTTACCGTGGCGGCCCTGACCGTCTACGACATGTGCAAGGCTTTAGACAAGGGCATCGTCATCCGTAACATCCAGTTGGAGACCAAGAGCGGCGGCAAGAGTGGCGATTATCGCCGCGGCTCACGCTCTCCCCTCCGATAGAAATCAGGCGAGGTGGTGGAACACATGGAAAAGGGCTTGCAGGTTCTGCTGGTGGACGACAACCCGGTGATTCGCGATCTTCTGCTGTACAGCCTCTCGCAGGAGGCGGAGGTCTATCCCGTCGCCAGCGGCAGTGAGGCTCTGCGCCGCGCCGGCAGCGTCCTCCCCGATCTCATCGTCAGCGACTACCGCATGCCAGCGCAGAATGGCGTTGATTTTCTGGCCGAGTTACGCCAGCTGTATCCCCGGATCGCCGTCATGCTGATGGCTTCGCGTGCCGACATCAGCGGCCCGCTCTCCGGCGCCAGCCCCCTGGTGGAAGATTTCATCGAAAAGCCCTTCTTCGTGGATGAGGCCGTGGTCAAGGTCAAGCGCGTGCTGGATCGCGTTCGCCTCAGCAAGGCCGCCCGCGAGGGCAGTTCCAGCAGCGTACGCGGCACCCTGGCGCAAATGAGCGTGATGGACCTTTTGCAGACCCTGGACATTGGCCGCAAGAGCTGCCGGCTGGTGCTAACCCGCCCCAACGAGCAGTGCGAGATGCTCTTCCACGACGGCCAGCTGGCGCACGCCACCCTCGGCGATTTGCGCGGCGAAAGCGCCGTTTACAAGGTCGCCTGCTGGAACGAAGGCAGCTTCCAGATTGATTTCGAACGCGTCGAATGCGTGCCCAGCATCAAGCACAGCACCCAGAGCGTGCTGATGGAGGCCTTGCGCTTGTTTGACGAGGCTCAGCGCGACATGGATGCCACCCCGGCCACGGCGTAGTCCCAACTGTTTCATCGCTCCCGGCGCGGCGCCTAAAGTGGCCGCGCCATTTCTTTTCCCCGCACTCCGGTTGACCCAGCGAATGCGGCTGTAACCGCCGTGCAATTCGCATACGATATACTTCGCCGGGAAGCAAAACCGATGACCTCCATTCGCAAGGCGCTTCTGCTCTTCAATCCCGTCAGTGGCGCGCATCTGGATGCGCGTGCGGCGACCGTTGGCCGCGTCGCTGAAGTGCTGCGCCGTGGCGGAGTAGAAGTGCGCGTGGAGGCCACCCAGGCGCGCGGCTCGGCAGGAAACCAGGCGCGCGCGGCCATCGCGGAAGGCTGTGAAGCGGTCATCGCCTGCGGCGGAGACGGCACGGTTTTTGAGATCCTGCAGGGTGTGGCGGAATCAAATGCCGTCATGGGCGTCATTCCGCTGGGCACGGGCAATGTGCTGGCCCACGATCTCGGCCTTGGCGGGCGTCCCGAGCGCGCCGCCGAGCTGCTGCTGCAATTTGAGCCGCGCCGCATCTCGCTGGGGCGCATCACGGCCGCCGGGCGCTCGCGCTTTTTCACCGTCGCCGCCGGCGTCGGCGTGCACGCCGAACTGCTTTACCGCGCCAACGCCAGGGCCAAGCAGCGCGGAGGTTTTCTCACCTACTACTCGCAGGGCGCACGCCTGCTCTATCGCCACAAGTTCATCCCCTTCGCCGCCGAGATCGTAACCTCCGACGGCCGTCGTATGGAGACCACCGCACTGGAACTGGTGGCCATGCGCGTGCGCTCCTTCGGAGGCCCATTGCGCCACTGGCAGCCGGGCAGCAGCCTGCTCCACGACGATCTGCGCCTGGTGCTTTTGCGCAGCCCTTCGCGCGCCCACCTGATGCGCTACGCCCTGCAGGCGCTGACCGGAATGGCCGCCTACGAGGAGCTCGATTCCGAGGCGGCCAACGAGATGGGTTTCCTCTCCGCGCAATCCGTCGTCTGCCATCCTCCGGATGTGCGCGCCCGCATGTTGCGCGTGCAGGCCGACGGCGAACTGCTGGGCCCCGCGCCGGCCGAGATCGCCATCGTCCCCTCGGCGCTGACGCTTCTTCTGCCGCGTGGAATGGAAGCCGAGGTCAAGCACCGCCAGGCAGAGTCCGCCGGAGAGCGCTGACGGTTTCTTCTCCATCGCGACAGCTCCAACGCCGCGCCTTTTGACTTTCCGGCCGAAGCTTGCCACCCTGAACACCAGCCTATGGAACCCGTCACTCACTTTCTAACCGGCGCCGTGCTCAGCCGCGCCGGCTGCAACCGCAAAACCGCGCTCGCCACGGTGACCATGGCATTGGCCGCCGAGGCTGCCGATCTGGACGTGGTGGCCTACGTTGGCGGCTCGGCCTCGGGCTTCATCGCCCATCGTGGAATCACTCATACGTTCCTGGCCGTGCCCTTTGTGGCCGCCTTCGTGGTGGCGGTGGTGTGGCTCTGCGATCGGCTCTGGCAGAAGTATCGCCGTGGCCGCTCCGCGCCCGCCGTGCGGCGCTGGGGATGGCTCTATCTTTTTGCGTGTCTCGCCGCGCTCTCGCACCTTCTGCTGGACTTCACCAACAACTACGGCCTGCGCCCCTTCTATCCCTTTGTGCGCACCTGGTACGCCTGGGACATCGTCTTCATCGTCGAGCCGCTGATCCTGGTGGCGCTGGCGATGGCTCTCACTCTTCCGTGGTTCTTCGCGCTCATCGGCTCGGAGATCGGCGTGCGCCACAAGGGTCCGCGCGGACGCGCCGCGGCCATCACCGCGCTCATCTTCATCGTCGCCCTGTGGGGACTGCGTGACTTTGAGCATCGCCGCGCCCTGATGGCGCTGGACGCCTACGAGTTCCACGGCGAGCCCTCGCAGCGCATTGCCGCCTTCCCGGCGATGATCAATCCCTTCCGCTGGTCCGGCGTGGCGGAGACCGACAGCGCTTACTACACGGCGCGCATTGACTCACTCAACCCGGAGGTGGATCCCGGTGAGCACGGCGCGTCCTACTTTAAGCCCAACGCCGCCGACCTCGCCGCCGCCCGCGACAGCCGCCTCGGCCGCTCCTACCTGGAGTGGGCGCGCTTCCCGGTCATCGAGAACGAGCATCTGCCGGAGCCCGTGGGAGGCCAATTGATTCGCCTGCGCGACGTGCGTTTTCTCTACCTGAATGACACCGGGCGCGACGTGCTTTCGGCCTACATTCAGCTCGACCCCGCCCATCGCGCGGTTTATGAAGGCTTTCGCCCGCCAGGGGCGCACTGAACTCTCTGGCTGCACGGGGTTTTGCCCGTTCCGGCCCGCAGGTCTTTTGATTGAGGTTCAATTTTTCTAACTCACTCTTGACTCCCGGGCGTGATGACGAAAGAATCATTGCCATATCACTGAGGTGAACATGCTGCCCTATCTCTTTGTGCTGATCGCCATCGCCGCCCGCTTCCTGCCCCATGCCGGGAGCTCCAACTTCACTCCCGTGGCGGCCGCGCTGCTCTTCTTCGGTTCGCGCGTGCCCCTGCGCCGCGCCTGGATTCCCGTGGCCCTGTTTGCCGCCAGTGACATCCTTCTCTCGCGCTTTGTGTACGGCTACTCGCTTAGCTGGACCTATCTGGCCACCTGGGCCTGGTACGCGGCCATCGTTGGCCTGGGATATATGCTGGCAAATCACGTCAGCGTCCTGCGCGTGGGAGCCAGCTCGCTGGTCGCCTCCGTCTCGTTCTTCGTCATCAGCAACCTTATGGTCTGGCTGGGCTGGACGATGTACGCGCACAGCTTTGCCGGCCTCATCGAGTGCTACGCGGTGGCCGTACCCTTCTTCCGCAACACCGCCGCCAGCGATCTGCTCTTCTCCGCCATCTTCTTTGGCTTGGGAGCGTTGCTGCCGGCTACCAATCGCGCCGGAGAGCACGCATAGCATTTTCGTGTTCGCAGGATTCAAAAGCCGCCTCGGGTTGAGGCGGCTTTGCTTTTTCCAGCCGGATTGCTTAACGCGTCACAAACGGATCGGCAGCGACCCTTACCGCTTCCGCGCCATCTCCGCCATTTTTTCCAGGGCTTCGCCCTCCACGCGCATGGGCAGCCACTCCTTCATGCGCCGCGCGCCTAATGATTCATAGAAGTCAATCGAAGGCTGGTTCCAGTCCAGCACCTGCCACTCGTAGCGTCCGCAGCCCTCGTCGCGGGCGATGCGCGCCACCTCCAGCAGCAGGGCCTTGCCAATGCCTTTGCCGCGTAGCCGGGGCCATACGAAGAGGTCTTCCAAATAGATTCCGGCGCGGCCTTTGAAGGTCGAATAGTTGTAGAAGTACAGGGCGAAACCCGCGGGCTCACCCTCCCAGTGCGCCACCAGGCAGTGGAAGCGCGGCGTGGGGCCGAAGCCATCGCGCACAAGGTCCTGCTCGGTGGCCGACATCAGGTGGCTGAGCTTCTCGTACTCGGCCAGTCCGCGGATCATCTCCAGGATGGTGCCGCAGTCCTCGCGCGTGGCCTTGCTGATCTTCAGCATGAAACTTTCTCCTTCGGCTCTGAACGTGCTGCTCGCAGTCTATCGAATCACCGGCAGCCCGCGCAGCATGGGCGAAACCATTGAGCATTCAGGAGTAATGCCCTCCGGGGATTGTTGTTGGAATTTTCTTGCCCATCGCAGCCCGGGGTGCTGCAATGAATCCAGATGACCATCCATGAGCCAGAGAACGTGACCCACGACGAGAAGCCGCACGACAGCCCGGAGAAGAAGCAGGAGCGCAGCAGTGCCTTGCAGGAGTACTTCAGCCTGCTTGATTCGGCCACCAGCGACCCGGAGAACCGCGACATCTGGCTGCTGCGGGCCTGGGGCGTCATGCACTACATTCGCGGCGGAGCCGGAGAATGCCAGCATTGCCGGCAGCCGGTGCGCCTGGCCATTCCCGTTACCGCAGAACGCCTTACGGGCGAGACGCTCGAATACTCCTGCCTGTGCCCCACCTGCACCTTTCTGGAGCTAAGGCAGAGCCATCGCATCATCATGCAGGTGGGCGACGCGCGCGTCGAATATCCCCACGAGGACTCACTCTCCTAGCCGGAATCGAATCCAGCCGAGCGCCGCGTTTTAGTTTTTCCCCGCCGCCAGCTCCATCACAATCTCGTCCATCACCCCGGTGGCCTTGGCTCCGCCCAGCAGGTGGTTGTTGGCAAGAATCGAAAACGCCAGCCGCCGCCCCGTGGCGGTCGTAATGTATCCGGAGAGGGTGTTGACGTGGTCGTGGGTGCCGGTCTTGGCCTCCACCCGCGCACCCTTGGGCAAATCCTTCAAGCGGTTGGTCATAGTGCCGTCCACACCCGCCACGGGCAGGCTGTCGCGGAAGGTCAATCCCCAGGGCTGCCTGGAGGCGTAGCGCAGCAGCGTGACCGCCGCGTGCGGAGTGATGAGGTCCTTGCGGGAGAGCCCGCTGCCATCAAAAAACACGAACTCCTCGGGCTTCAATCCGGCCTCGGTCAAAAAGCCCTTCAATGCCTCCAGGCCGGATTCCACCGAGCCCGCGCCGCCCTTCTGTCTTCCCAGCAGCCGCAGAAGCATCTCGGTGTGCAGATTCTGGCTCACCTTGTTGATGACCTTCACGTCCTGGGCCAGCGGTGCGGAGATGTGCTCGGCCAGTACGACAGGGTTGGGATGCGCGGCGGACGCCGCAGCCTGAGCCGCCGCAGCCTCCTCCGGCATGAGGTGCCGTGCCCTGGTGTCGCCCAGGATGATGATTCCGCGGCGCGAGAGCAACTGGGCCAGCAGGCGCGCGCTGAACTCCGCCGGGTCTTGAATTGCCAGCTGCTCGTGCATTCCCAGGTCGTCGGCCGGAATCGTCCCCCAAAGCTCAATGCGATTCGTGCCCATCTGCCGCCGGATGCCCACATTACGCGGCCCCGTGCCCGCAGCGGTGGTCGTCACCCGGTTGACCAGCTGAGTGCCGGAGGAAAAGACGCCGGCGAAGGGTTCCACCGTGACAAACGCGCGCTCGCCAACGTGCTCTGCCGGCAGTACGGTGAGGAAGAGTGAATTGTCGTTGATGGACAGCGCCGAGACCGGCGCGCCGTAATCCCATTGCAGATCGTCCTGGGTCCAGCCCTCGGCAAAGCGCTCAAAGGTGTAGAAGGTGTCGTCGGCCACCAGGTCGCCGTCAATCACCCGCACGCCGCGCGCCGCCAACTGGTCGGCCAGCTCAATCAGGGCCTGCTCCGGAGGCCACGGCCGCACGGTCTTCAGCGCATAGGGCAATGCTCGTCCGCTCAGGTTGGGATCGCCCCGGCCCACCAGCACCAGGTCGCCCGCAATGCGGCCATATTTGTCCGGCGCGGTGGAGGCTTCCACCGTGGTGCGGAAGCGATAGTCTCCGCCCACCAGGGCCAGTCCGGCGGCGGTGGTAAACATCTTGGCGTTGCTGGCCGGGGTAAATAGCTGGTTGGAGTTGTGCGCGTACACCACGGCGCCGGTGTCCAGGTCAACCGCCTCAATGCCCCACAGGCCGCGCGCCACCTCGGCGCGGTTGAGGATGGCCTCCACGCGCTGCGCCAATCCGCTCTCCGCCGCGGCAGCGGGCTTCGCTTTGCCGCCGGCCACGCCGGGCACGGCCGCCAGCAGCACAAACAGCAAAAGAATCGAGAATGAAAACGGGTGTGGAGAGAAGCTTCGCAATCGCCGCATAGGAAGCGAATTTTAGCACCAACCCACGGGCGCAGGATGCTCTGCCGCGTGCCATCCGTGCCGCCCCGGGTTACAGAAGGCTGTTGCTCAAAAGGAGATTGGCGAACGTCACCGAAGAGCGAGCGCTACTGCGCCGATTGGCCCAGCAGCAGGTTGTCAATCAGCCGCGTGTTGCCGAAGTAGGCGGCCACGGCCACAAGGGCGCCGGCGCCGGTGTCGTCCACCGGAAGCAGCGTGTCGGGACTGACCACCGCGCAGTAATCGAGCTTCGCTCCGGGCTCGGTGGCGATCACCTGCACGGCCAGCTCGCGCAAGGCCTTTGCGCTGCGTTCGCCTTTTGCTGCCAGCTCTGCCACCTGACCCAGCGCGCGGTGCAGCACCAGGGCCTGCCGCCGCTCGTCAGGCGAGAGATACGCGTTGCGCGAGCTCAAGGCCAGCCCGTCCGCCTCACGCACAATGGGACCCACCACCAGCTCCACCGGCAGATTCAGATCGCGCACCATGCGCCGCAGCACGGCAACCTGCGCCGCGTCCTTTTGTCCAAAGACGGCCACCCGCGGCCCGACGATGTGAAACAGCTTTGCCACCACCGTGCTGACGCCGCGAAAGTGCCCCGGGCGCGATTGGCCATCCAGCCGCTCGCTGAGGCCCGCAACCTCAACCACGGTCGTCGCGTCCGCCGGGTACATCTCCTCGGGCGACGGCGCAAACACCGCATCCACGCCCTCCTGCTCCAGCAGAGCGCAGTCGGCGGCCAGCGTGCGCGGATACTTCGCCAGGTCCTCGGTGGGCCCGAACTGCAATGGATTGACAAATATGGATACAATCACGGTCTGCGCCCGCTGCCTGGCCAGCCGCACCAGGGACAGGTGTCCGGCGTGCAACGCTCCCATGGTTGGCACAAAGCCCAACACTCGGCCATCGCGCGCCGCCTGGCGGCTGTAGGCCTGCATGGCCGAGATCTCGTGGATTACCTGCATCGCTACCCCTTTGAGTGATTTCGTTCGATCAGCGATATTGAATCGCGCCCGTACCGCGACCCTTACGGTTTGGGCGCCGCCACCGTGGGCGGAGCCTCAGGGAGTACCGTGCCGGATGCCGCTGGTTTTGCCGGTGCCGCGGCAGGTGCTATCGCAGCATCAACCTTCTCCGCCGTAGGCTTATCGCTCTCCACCGCAGTGGGCTTCACCCGCCAGCTCTCGAGGATGCGCTGAAAGACTGGCTCCAGCCGCGCTGTGTCAGCGGGCGCGCAACGCAGCGCAATGGTGTAGACGAAGCCTTCGTCGCCGCCGTCAATCAGCGCGACCTCTTCCTGGCTCGTCTTGCCCGCATCGTCGCGCAGCAGAACCTTCAGCACCTGCGCCTCGGCTCCGTTCAGCAGCAAACGCGAGCGCTGCTGGGTCTCGGCCGAAGTGAATGTGCCATCCGGCGTCAGCAGCACGCGGGCCACGGCGTCCAGCGACGGAGCGCCCGTAGCCGTCGTCTCTTCCGGAGGCACATCAATGGCGGCCACGTTGATCTGCGGCCACAGTGACGCATCCACTCCCGTGTGCGGCTCGGCCACCACAAAGCCCAGGTCGTCAAAGATGTCGCCCAGCCGCTGCCAGTTCGCGGGCACGGTCACGCACAGCCCGGCGGCCTCCACGCATTCTTTGCGCGCGGCAGGCTTCCTGGCCGCAGTCGTGGAGTGCGCACCGGTCTTCGGCTTCGCCGCCTGTGGCGCGGTTCCCGTTGGCGTGGAGCTCTGCGCCATGGCGGCGGTCACAACCACGCACAGCAGCGCGGCCAGCAAGCATCGTTTCTGCGTCAAATCGAAATCCACCTGTTCTACTTTTTGCCGCCTACCGCGGCCACGGCTTGCGCCCTGGTCTCGCGCGGCAGATGATAACTTTCGGCGTCAGCGGGAAAGCTCCGCGCGCGCACATCCTCGCCATAGGCGTGAATGGCCGCCGAGATCGCCTCTCCGGCGGCGGCATAGCGCCGCACAAACTTCGGCGGAGCGTTAAAGGTCAAACCCACCAGGTCGTGGAAGACCAGGATCTGTCCGTCGCACTCCGGCCCGGCGCCAATGCCAATCGTCGGGGTGGAAACCTCGGCGGTAATCCGTGCCGCCAGCTCGCGCGGAATCCCCTCCAGCACCAGGGCGCTTACTCCAGCTTCGTCCATGGCCGCGGCGTCGCGCAACAGTTGATCCATGGCTGCCGTGGTCTTACCCTGCACCTTGTAGCCACCCATCTTGTGCACCGATTGCGGCGTCAGTCCAATGTGGCCCACCACGGGAATCTCCGCTTCGATGATGTGCCGCACCAGCTCCGCGCGGGTTGTGCCGCCTTCAATCTTTACGGCCTCCGCGCCTGCCTCTTTCACAAAGCGCACGGCGTTTTCCAGGGCCTGCCGCTCGCCGGTGTGATAGCTGCCAAAGGGCATGTCTGCCACCAGGAAAGCCCGCTTGATGGCCCTCCGCGTGGCCCGCGTGTGGTGCAGCATCTCCTCCATGGTTACCGGCAGAGTGCTGTCATAGCCCAGGACCACCTGGGCCAGGCTGTCGCCCACCAGCACCAGGTCCACTCCGGCCTCGTCGGCCAGGCGGGCGGCGCTGTAGTCATAGGCGGTCAAACATACGATTGGGTCGTGGTTGTGTTTCTTCTCGGCCAGCGTCTGCACGGTCACGCGCTGCCGGAAGTCTCCGGTGGTGATGCTCATTGTGTCCTCCAGTGCAGCTCCGCCATGGGCGGATGCCACCTGTTGGCCGGGACGGTTGGACGTCCGGCGGTCGAGGCTGATTCTAGTCCCGCGCAAGGTCAGGGGCAACCTGCGGCGGTTCTTCCTGTTTGCTCAGTTGGAAAAGCGCGGAAGGGACAAACGGGATACCGCGGGCGGAAATCCCCGATCGCGGCGCGGTGACTTCGAACTCATGGCGTGGATGAGTGGCAACCCGCCGAACTCTAGTGGATGCCGGCCTTGTTCAGTGTTTCGGCGTAGCGCTTGTCGCTTTCCAGAATGTGTCTTGTCAGCCAATCGCGCAGAAAATAAAGCAGATCAATGGGGATTCCGCTCTGTCCGCCCGCGTACTCCTCGTAGTACCCGTTGATGGTCTGGACAAACTTCTCATGCTCGGCAACGTGTTGCTCCAGTTCGGGATAGCCGGCGCGGCGCATGGCCGACTCTTCACCGCTGAAGTGCCAGCGCGCGTACTCGTTCAGCTCGCGCAGAATGCGCACGGCCACAAAGCGTCCGCGGCCCTCAGCCATGGCGTCGTTCAACTCGTTGATAAGGCCGAAGAGCTTCTGGTGTTCGCGGTCAAAGCGTTGCACGCTGACCGAGTATTCGTCCTTCCACTCGAATAGGGGCATTCTCGTCCATCCTCGTTCGGGAATCTGGAGCGAGCACTTCGCCCCTGGGGTCGGTGGAACCGTTCGGCCGTCATTGTAACCAACTGGCCCAGAATAGGTTATGAAATATGACAGCGGAACAAAAATGTAAGGCGGAAGCTATTCCTGATTCGCTTGCGGGCCCAAAGGCAGGAAGTACTGCGTGCCCTTGATGGGCTCGCTGACGCGGCGCAAGAGCATCTGTAAATCCTCGCTGCGCTCCACAAAGTCAATGTCTGCCGTATTTACCACCAGCAGGTCGCTGGCCGAGTAGTGAAAGAAAAAGTGTTCGTAGGCCTTCACGACCTCTTCCATGTACTCGCTGCTGATCGCCTTCTCCTGCACGATGTTCTTGCGGCGCAAGCGTTTACGCAGCACATCGAGCGGCGCCTGCAGGTAGATGACGAGGTCCGGAGCGGGCACCTGCGCGCGCAGCATCTTGTAGTAGCGGTCGTAAACCCCCAGCTCGTCGTCGTTCAAGTTCAAGTTGGCAAAGAGTTTATCTTTTTCGAAGATGTAGTCGGTGATGATGATCTTCTGCGATTTGCGCGCTTCCGTCAGGGGGTGAAGCTGCTCATAGCGGCTGAAAAGAAAGGACATCTGCGCCTGGAAGCCGGCGCCCTGCTCACCCCGGTAAAAGGCCGGAAGAAATGGGTTATCTTCCGTCTCCTGAATGAGTTGCCCGTGCAACTGCTGGGCCAGGTAGCGCGCCAGCGTGCTCTTGCCGACACGGATGGGACCTTCAACGGCGATATAGCGGGAGGGTTCGAAGAAATTAGCCATGATGAGGGTCGCCGGCCGCGCACAAAAAGACAGGCTATGACGGAAGCATAACGCGCTGTACGCGCACGGGGCAACGGCTGTTTTCCGCAGGAGGGTGGAAAGCGATAAAATTCATGGCGATGATTGGATATGTAGCAGGAGCCCTGGCGGCTGGAGCCGCCACCTTTGCCGGAGCCCACACCATGGTCCCATGGTCGCAGCTCTACGGCACGAACTTTAGCGGAGTCAAAGAGGGCCTGAAGGTGCTGGCCCTGACCTACGACGACGGACCGAACGATCCCTGGACGATGAAGCTGCTGGAGGTGCTCGCCAAGCACCAGGCGCCGGCGACGTTCTTCATGCTGGGCAAGTATGTGCGCCAGCATCCGGAGATAGCGCTGGCCGTCGCACAGGCGGGGCATGCCATTGGCAACCACAGCTATTCGCATCCCAACCTGATTTTTTCCAGCGAGGCAAAGCTGCGGCAGGAGCTGGAAGACACCAACCAGGCGATTCAGGATGCCACCGGCGAACGGCCATTCCTCTTCCGTCCGCCCTTTGGCGGACGCCGCCCGGGCACCTTCAAGGTGGTGGAGGAGCTGAAGATGTTTCCGGTGATGTGGCGGGTGACCTGCTTCGACTGGTCGGCGCGGTCTCCGGAGGATATTTTGAAGCACGCGCGGCGGCAGATTGCCGGCGGCGAAGTGGTGCTGCTGCACGATGGCGGACACCTGCACATGGGCGAAGACCGTAGCCGCACCGTTGCCGCCACCGACGAGTTGATTCAGGAATACAAGGACAAGGGCTTCATCTTTACCACCGTGACGGAGATGATGCAGTTGCGCCCGGACATCAAGCTGCCCTTTGGCATGGGCGGCATGGCGGGCTGAGGCGCACCCACGGCAAGCGTTGTTAGACGGGCGGCCCGCGTGGCCGCCTGTTCTATTTGCGATAAAAACCAGCAAGAGCGAATCCTTTTCTGTTGGCGGCGCTCTTCCTGAATAGAGGCAATAAGACGAATGAGCACACTGGTGAGCGTGGAAGAGCTGAGAGCTGAGCTTCAGCATGGGAATCGTCCACAGATGATTGACGTGCGGACGCCGAGCGAGTTCGCAGGCGGACACGTCCCCTGCGCCATGAACATTCCCATGGATCAGTTTGAGGCGCGCAAGAAGGATTTGCAGCTGACTGACGGCGTGGTGCTGATATGCAAGGGCGGCACGCGGGCGCAGATTGTGGCTGGCTGGATGGGGCAGACTGCCGGAGTTCGAGTGCTGGCGGGCGGCACCGATGCCTGGATTAAGAACGGGTTGGAGGTTGTGACCTCGGCGCGGACTAGGTGGTCGCTGGAGCGGCAGGTGCGTCTGGTGGCGGGGTTACTGGTGCTGGTGGGCACGGTGATGGCTGCAAGCGGCGTGCATGGCGGCATCTGGCTGGCGATGTTCATCGGCGCGGGGCTGACCTTTGCCGGCGCCACCGATATCTGCGGGATGGGGATTCTGCTGGCGAAGATGCCCTGGAACCAGGCACGTGCGGCGGGGAACGGGACGACACAAAACCCCTGCTGCGGATAAGTGCGGCGCAGCGCCGAGGTTTGCGGCACAATCGCCAATATGAATTTTGAAGAACTAGCCAACGAGCACAAGGACGCGGTGTACCGGCAGATGCTGCGCGTCTGCGGCAATCACGAAGACGCGGAAGACGTACTGATGGAGGCGCTGCTGAAGGCCTTCCGGAGCTTGGAGCAGTTGCGCGATTCGAAGGCCTTCCGGGCATGGCTGGCGCAGATTGCCCGCCGCCTCTGCTGGCAGCTTCGCGAGCGTGAGGCGATGGCGCCGCTGCTGCAACTCTCCGAAATGGAGGAGAGAGCGGAGCTGGTGCAGCCGGGCGAACTACAGGATGTGGAAGTGGCGCGGCAGGAGATCAAGGACTTGCTGTGGCAGGCCGTGGCCGAGCTGCCGGATGAGGCGCGCGAGGTTTACCTGTTGCGCGACGTGGAAGATATTGGCGGCGAAGAGGTCGCCGCAAAGTTGGGAATATCGCTGGCGGCCATGAAGAGCCGACTGCACCGCGCACGGCAGGCATTGCGAGAAAAGCTGGATGCACGGCTGGGCACAAGCATCGTTTAATCGGGAATCAAGGAGAGGAGAGAGCCATGCTGGAAGTGAAGGTAGAACACCTGGGCGCAGTGCAGTTTGAGATGACGGCAGGACGCAACAAGGTGGTCAGCGATCAGCCGGAGAGCAACCACGGTTTTGACGAGGGCATGACGCCTCCGGAGCTGTTGCTGGCCAGCCTGGGAAGCTGCGCGGGCTACTACGCGGTGGACTATTTCAAGCGCAACAAGCTGGATGTAGCGGGGACGAAGGTTCGCGTCACCTGCGACAAGGCGAAAAATCCGGCGCGGCTCGACGATTTCCGAATCGAAGTGGACGTGCCGGTGGAGCTGAGCGATGAGCATCGCAAAGGCGTGGAAGAGGCCGTGCACCGCTGCCTGATTCACAACACGCTGCTGCATCCGCCGAAGATTGCACTGGAGGTTCGAACGGCGAGCGGAGTTGCAAAATAAGCGGCAGCGATTTTTTCAGGTGAAGAGCAAAGGCCAGCCCGCGAGGCTGGCCTTCTTGATTGCACGCGCTTTGCGGAATGCTCCGCGCGATGCGAATTACTTGGTGCGCGCGGCCCGGAGTTTGCGCGATTTTTCTTCCACTCCGGCGGCGAGCTTTTCCTTGTAGGCGTAGAGCTTCGCGGTCAGCTTGGCGTCGCCGGTGGCAAGAATCTGCGCGGCCAGGATGCCGGCGTTTGTGGCTCCCATTTTGCCGATGGCGACGGTGGCGACAGGGATTCCGGCGGGCATCTGCACCATGGCCAATAGCGAATCGAGTCCGCCGAGGGGCGTGGCGGCGATGGGCACGGCGATGACCGGCAGGATGGTTTCGGCGGCGATAACACCGGCCAAATGCGCGGCGCCTCCGGCTCCGGCGATGACGACCTTGACGCCGCGTCCGGCGGCTTTGCGGCTGAACTCGCTGGTGCGGGCCGGCGAGCGATGCGCCGAGCTGACATCAATCTCGTAGGGAATGTCGAAGAGTTCGAGGGCCTTGGCAGCCTCGTTCATTACCTCGAGGTCGCTGTCACTGCCCATGATGATGGAGACAAGCGGTTTCTTTTCCATGCGGCTATTCTCTCATTTTGCGTTGGAATTTGGCGGCGCGATCCGCTGAAAGATGCGAAACTCCCAGGCGCCGAGCGTGAGCGCGGGAAGCGTATTCAACGGCTGCGGCGCGTTATCGGCGCGCGGCGTCACGTCCTGGTACTCGCCCGGAGTGGTGATGGCGCCCTTCCAGGGCTGATTGCTGAAGTTGATGACCACCAGGAACTGCTCGTCGCCGCTGCGGCGGGTATAGCAGAGGATGGATTCGGCGTGCGCGTCGGGCACGGGGGGCGGGTTGGAGATCCAGAGGGTCTCGCCCTGCTGCAAGGCCGGGTGGGCGCGGCGCAGGGCGATGAGCTTGCGATAGGTGGCGAGCAGCTCCGGGCGGCGTTCAGCCATGGGCCAGAAGATGGGAAGGCGCTCAAAGAGCGCGGGCGCGGCGGACTCGGCAGTGTCGCCAATCTCCATGCCGTTGTAGAGCAACGGCACGCCATCCATTGTGAAGAGCAGTACGCTGGCGGCCAGCGCGGCGGGCTGGCCGTGGCGGGCGACCGAGCGCAGCAGATCGTGATTGTCACTGAAGTGCATCTGCAGCATGGGCGCCGGATGAGTCAGATGGTCCTGCCGCCAGCGCTCGACGAGCGTGGAGACCAGCGCGCCATGGTCAATGACGTTGGAGAGCGCCTCTTCGAGAGGCCAGTCGTAGTCGAGATCGAAGGCGCGACGCATCAGGTCTGGATGATTGGCCTCGGCGAGCATCATCAGGTCGGGCTTAATCTTTTCCAGCTCCGGCCGCGCCTCATCCCAGAAGTCCGTAGGGATGTAGAAGGCAACATCGCAGCGGAAGCCGTCGAGGTCGAAGTCGCGCAGCCAGTATTGCAGCATCTCCTTCATGTAGGCGCGCAGGCGCGGATTGCGGTAGTCGAGGGCGGCGACGTCGGCCCAGTCGGGCTCGGGAGAGATGATGTGGCCCGCGGCGTCGTGCTTGTAGAAGTCGGGATGGGACATCATCACGCTGTCCCAGGCGGTGTGGTTGGCAACGATATCGAGGATGACCTTGAGTCCGCGCTTGTGGGCCTCGGAGACGAGGTGGCGGAAGTCGTCTTTTGTGCCGTAGGCGGGATCAATGGCGTAATAATCCACGGCGGCGTAGGGACTGCCGAGCGAGCCCTTGCGTCCCACCTTGCCGGGCGGATGAATGGGCATGATCCAGAGGATGGTGACGCCGAGGTCGTGCAGGTAGTCCAGACGGCGCTCGATGCCCTTGAAGTCTCCCGTGGCGGAGAACGAACGCGGATTGATTTGGTACAGAACTCCGGAGGCGAGCCACCCAGGCGCGTGGTGCGCCGCTGGCTGGATCGAAACTTGCGTCTGAGTCTGTGCTTGTGGCTGAGACCCTGCCGCCGGCTGGGCCGTGGCCGGGGCCAGCAGGGCCGCGCAGAGGGCGAGCAAAAGGAGATTACGCAGCAAGGACCTCATCACAAAGGCTCCTTCCATGGGGAGCGCCACTGCATGGGCGGACAGCCAGCCCATCCGCC
>CAVRDQ010000108.1:0-46260 GCA_963719655.1 uncultured Acidobacteriota bacterium
TCACGGCGGGCACCTGACGCACGGCCACAAGCTAAGCTTCAGCGGCAAGACGTACAAGGTGGTCAGCTACGGCGTGACCAAAGAGACGGAGACGCTGGACTACGACGAGATGGAGAAGACGGCCGTGCGCGAGCAGCCCAAGCTCATCATCGGCGGCGGCTCGGCCTATCCTCGCATTATTGATTTTGCCCGCATGCGGCAGATTGCAGACAAGGTGGGCGCGCTGTTGCTGGTGGACATGGCGCACTTTGCCGGGCTGGTGGCCGGTGGCGCGCATCCTTCGCCGGTGCCGCACGCGCACATTGTGACCACCACCACGCACAAGACGCTGCGCGGACCGCGCTCGGGCATGATTCTGAGCAAGCAGGAGTTCGCGGCGGCCATTGATAAGTCGGTCTTCCCCGGCTGTCAGGGTGGGCCGCTGGTGCACGTGGTGGCCGCGAAGGCCGTCTGCTTCCAGGAGGCGCTGCAGCCTTCCTTCAAGCAATACGCCGCGCAGATTGTGGCCAACGCCAAGGTGCTGGCCACGGAGCTGGCCTCGGAAGGCTATCGCATCATCAGCGGCGGCACGGACACGCACCTGATGCTGGTGGATGTGTTCAGCAAGGGCATGTTCGGCAGCGAGGCGGAAAAGGCTCTTGGCGTGGCCGGCATCACGGTCAACAAGAACGCGATTCCGTTCGATCAGAATCCGCCGCTCAAGCCCAGCGGCATCCGGTTGGGAACTCCGGCGATGACCACGCGCGGCATGAAGGAAGCCGAGATGAAGCAGATCTCGCACTGGATTGTCCGCGCCCTGGAAGTGCGCAATGACGAAGCCGCGCTGACCAAGATCCGCAAGGAAGTCTTCGACCTGTGCGAGCAGTTCCCGCTGTATCCCGAGCGGCGCAAGCTGCACCAGCCGGAGGCTCTGCACGCCTAGTTGGAAAGGTGCTGCCGTGAAGGGCGCGTCTGCGGACGCGCCTTTCTTTTTTGCCACAATGGCCGCCGCAATCTAATTTACGAATTCGTCGCACGGTTCAACGCTGCGCTCCGGGGTACACTAGTGCCATGCGCATCGCCATAGATATTCGCCGGCTCTATGAGTTCGGCCTGGCCACCTACATCCGCAACGTGGTGCGCACGCTGGGCCGCATAGACCAGGCCAACGAGTATTACCTGGTGGGCGCGCCCTCGCGCTTTGAGCAGCTTGGCGAGCTTCCGGCCAACTTCCACTTTCTGCCCCTGCAGAACCGTGAAGCCAGCTTCGCCAACTACATGGAGATGCAACGGGTGGTCAACGCCCATGAAGTGGACGTGCTGCACATTCCGCATACCTTCTGGCGCCCGCTGTTCATCCGCGCTCCCTATGTGCTGACCGTGCACGATCTGCTGGACTACATGTACCGGGCGCGCACGAATAATCCCATCAGCCGGGTTCTGCACGCCTACGGAACGCGCCAGGTGATGCACAAGGCGTCGCGAATCTTTGCCGTATCGCAGTTCACCAAGAAGGATGTGGCGCGCCACTTTGGCGTACCGGCGGAGAAGATCGAGGTGGTTTACAACGCGCTGGACGACAACTTTCTGCGCGGCCACGCGACGCCGCTGGAGCAGGCCAACATCCGCGGACGCTACCAGTTGGAGTCGCCCTTTCTGCTCTACGCCGGGCGCATCAGCCCGCATAAGAACGTGGCGCGCATCATCGAAGCCTTCTCGGCACTGAAGGGCGAACTGGCCAAGGACGGAGCGTATCCGGACCTCAAGCTCATCGTCATCGGCGACGAGGTCAGCAAGAATCCGGATATCCGGCGGGCGGTGATCCGCAGCGGCATGCAGCACGAGGTTCGCTTTTTGGGCTACGTGCCGATTGACGTGCTGCGCGTCTTCTTTGACATGGCCAAGGTCTTCGTTTTCCCCTCGCTCTATGAGGGCTTTGGACTGCCTCCGCTGGAGGCCATGGCGCACGGCACGCCCGTGGTGGCGGCCAATACCACGGCACTGCCGGAGGTGGTGGGCCAGGCGGCGATGATGGTGAACCCGGAGAACGTGTTCGAGATCAGCCGCGCTTTGCAAAGGGTTCTCACCGACCAGGGCCTGCGCGAAAGGTTGAAGGCCGCCGGCCTCGAACAGGCACAGCGCTTCCGCTGGGATCAGAGCGTGGGCCGCATCCTGCAGATCTACACCGAGGTCGTAGCCGAACGGAAAAAGCGTTAGTTCCCGGCTGCGCGGCGCACACGCGCGGTCTCAAGGTTAACCCGCAACCGGAAGAACAAAGGAGAATCTCCCATGCGCAAGTGGACGACGGCAGTTCTGTTGATGGCGGCTTTCCTGGTGCTGGCGGCAAACGTTGTGGCCCAGGCGCCGCCCAAGAATGATCCCGATAAGCCCTACGTGATGGAGTTTTATTACAAGACTCACTGGGGCCATCAGGAGGAGTTCCTCAATCTGTTCAAGAAGAACCATCTGCCGGTGCTGCGCGAGGAGATTGGCGCGGGCCGCATCCTGAGCGTCAAGGTGGAGACTCCGGCGATGCACATGCCGGAGGTCGAGCGCTGGGATTATCGTGTGACCATCGTCTACAAAAATGCGCAGGCGGCCTACACGCCGGTGGACGAGAAGGCCATCCAGCAGAGACTCTACCCGGACTGGGCAACGTTCCAGAAAGAAGAACAGCGGCGCTTCGAAATTCTGGAAGCGCACTGGGACCTGGCGATCAGCGAGATTGCGTACGAGAAAAAGTAGGGGTAGGTGATTACGCGGACACAAAGAGCCCCGCGCGCCGGGGCTCTTTTCCTTGCGTATGAGATTCTTGCAGCGATGCAGAAAAGTAAACGCCGCCGGCTTCGGATGGAAGTCAGGCGGCGGTTTTCAGATCACGAAAATCTCAAATCGCTCGCGCGGCACATTCGTCTTCCGGCGGCGCGGCGGGGCGGCTACTGCAAAGCGCTATCCGTGGAGGTGGCCACGGCGGAGGTGTTGTAGCGGATGACCACCGACGGATCCATAAAGAAGTACCGCTGGCCGGTCTGGCCCGGCACCGTGGGATCGGCGTTCAACTGGTAGGAGTTCACCTGGCCTGAGACCACGGAAACGTTTGCCACGTAAAAGTTGTATCCCGCCTTGGCGTTGGGCGCCCCTGCGCTGCCGCCGCCCGGGGTGACCGCTCCCAGCACGCTATCCAGCAGCAGTGCGTTGGTGCTGGTGACGGAGGTGCCGGTGCCGCCCAGGGTGCCCAGGTTGCTGGCGTAGCCGAGGGTCGGGTTGGCCATGGCGTAGGTCGTTTGCGCCGTACCGATGGCATGCAGAGAGCTGACGGCCGAGGCCTCATTGGTGGCGATGCGCGAGCGCAGAAGCGTGGGAATGGCGATGGCACTGATGATCATGATGATCGCCACCACGATGAGAAGCTCGATCAGCGAGAAACCCTTGGATGTGCGCAAAGCCCAACCTCCTGCGCAGAAACTGAAATAGCCCGTTTGGCCGGATGCCCGCCAAAGTGGAGTAAGGGTGTCAGATTACCATCAGCGGCGGCTTAGGGGAAATTGGCAGTGTATGCAAACTGGGCACCTGCGCAAGCGGCGCGCCCACGGCGGGAGGGAGGATTCATTCCGGAAGAAATGAGCGCCCCCGGCTGGAGTGCGGGCAAAAAGTGATGCCGCCGAGCCTCGGTTGGAAGCGCGGCGGCAAAAGAAGCGTTGGGACCTGTAAGCCGAATTCTGTCCGGCGTTGCCGCCGTGGCGATCATTCCTCTAGGCCTGGCGTTGCCACCAGGCTCCAGCGACCTACCCGGAGGTTTGGCGAACCGAGCAGGCTCGCTGGACAGTGGCTTGCGCCGCCGCCCATCCCTCCCTATTTGGTCTTGCTCCGTGTGGGGTTTACCAAGCGACGTTCATTACTGAACGCCCGGTGCGCTCTTACCGCACCTTTTCACCCTTACCCCGGCTCCGGCCAGGCATTACTGCATGACCGGAAGACGTGGCGGTATATTTTCTGTGGCACTGGCCGTCGAATGACCTTATGGCCACCCTCCCGGACGTTATCCGGCACACTGCTCTGCGGAGTTCGGACTTTCCTCCCCCCGTGCGGCACCCTCCAGCCGAAGCTGGCGTAAGCCCCACGGGCGGCGATCACCCGGTCCCAACGCTATCGAAGTGATTATACCCGGTTTGGCGCGCCGGCTGACCTAGTCCAGGCGGTTCAGGCCGTCCACGTAGGCCTTGGCGCTGGCCTCGATGATGTCGGTGCTGGCTCCGCGGCCCAGGGTGCGGCGGCCGTTGCGCTCCAGGTGCACGGTGACTTCGCCCATGGCCTCGGTGCCGCCGGTGATGGCCCGAATCTCATAGCGCAGCAGTTTGGCCGTGCTGCCGGTGAGGGCGGCAATGGCCTTGTAGACGGCGTCCACCGGACCGTCGCCGATGGCGGCGCCTTCTTTCGTCTTACCCTTAACCTGCAAGCGCACGGTGGCCGTGGGGATGGACGCGGTACCGCCGTAGGTGTGCAGGTACTCCAACTTAATGGTGTACTCGGCGGGCGGCAGCTCGTCGTGGACGAGCGCGGCCAGATCGTCGTCGAGAACCTCCTGCTTTTTGTCGGCCACGGCCAGGAAGCGCTGGTACATCGTCTCCACCTCGTCCTTCTTCAAGGTGTAGCCCAGCTTGGCCAGGCGCGCCTTCAATCCGGCGCGGCCCGTGCGGGCGGTCAGCACGACCTTGCTCTCACTGATGCCCACGTCGGCGGGCGTCATGATCTCGTAGGTCTGGCGGTTCTTCAGGAAGCCGTCCACGTGGATTCCCGAGCTGTGCGAGAAGGCGTTGGTGCCGATGACGGCCTTGTTGGCCGGAACCGGCATGCCGAGCATCTCGGCCACCATGCGGCTGGTGCGGAAGAACTCCCGGGGATCAATGCCGGTGGCGAGGCCATAGTAGTCGTGGCGGGTGCGCAGGCCCATGACGACCTCTTCGAGAGCCG
The DNA here is from genome assembly GCA_963719655.1 of uncultured Acidobacteriota bacterium. Taxonomy (GTDB): domain Bacteria; phylum Acidobacteriota; class Terriglobia; order Terriglobales; family Acidobacteriaceae; genus TOLSYN. The sequence goes on from CAVRDQ010000108.1 coordinate 4,951, forward strand.
CGTTGCCGGCGCGTTCGCCAATGCCGTTGATGGTGCCTTCCACCTGGCGCGCTCCGTTGATGACGCCGGCCAGCGAGTTGGCCACGGCCAGCCCGAGATCGTCGTGACAATGCACGCTGATGGTGGCCTTCTTGATGTTCTTCACGTTGTCGCAGATGCCCTTGATGAGTGCGCCGTACTGCTCCGGCACGGTGTAGCCGGTGGTGTCAGGAATATTGACCACCGTTGCTCCGGCGGCGATCACGGCATCGAGCATCTGGTAGAGATATTCGGGCTCGGCGCGGCCGGCGTCTTCGGCGTAGAACTGCACGTCGTCCACGCAGTTGCGCGCCCGCTTGACGGCCTCCACGGCCAGGGCGATCATCTTCGCCTTCTTGGCCTCCAGCGTTTTGCCGTAACGGTCATCCTGGAACTTGCCCATGATGTGAATGTCACTGACGCCGATGCCGGTGTGGATGCGCGGGCGCTTGGCCTTGGCCAGGGCCTTGCCGCAGGATTCAATATCGGCGGCGACGGCGCGCGAGAGGGCGCAGATGGTGGGACCCTGAATCTCCTGGGCGATGGCGCGCACGGCCTCGAAGTCTTCCGGTGAGCTGGCAGGGAAGCCGGCCTCGATGATATCCACCTTGAGGCGCGCCAGCTGACGCGCGATGGTCATCTTGTCTCGCCCGCCAAGGCGTGTGCCGGCAGCCTGCTCGCCATCCCGCAAAGTGGTGTCAAACACTGCGACCTTCGACGTGGTTTTCATCGCCGCAACCTCATCATCATCAGAAATTGTTGGAGGACCGATACGAAAAAGCCTACTGCTTTAAGAATACCGCAGCAGGGCCGCCATGGCAGCAGGGAATTGGCTTTGAAAGAGAGATGCCCGTGCCACCCCGGGACGAAGTGGCACGAAAAAGAGGAAGCCGCGGCTACTTTGCGGCCTTGCCGTCCATCTGCTTGGCCACTGAATCCAGCACGCCGTTGATGAACTGCACGCTCTCCGGGGTGGAGAAGCGGCGCGCGATTTCCAAGGCCTCGTTGATGATGACCGGCCGCGGAGTCTTGGGGAAGCCGAGCATCTCCGCCACGCCGGCGCGCAGGATGTTGCGGTCCACGGCGGCCATGCGCTCCAGCCGCCAGTGCTCGGTGTGGCCCTCCAGCAGGGTGCCGATCTCGTCGTAACGCTCCATGGCCACGCGGAAGATGTCATCGGCGAAGTTGCGTACGCCGTCTTCCAGGTCGCGGCGCTCGGCCCAGAAGGTCTTGCGTACCTGCTCCACCGTTTGCTTGCCCATGTCGGCCTGGAAGAGCATTTGCAGCGCCAGCTCGCGGGATTTACGTCGTGTGCCCATCGGAATCCTCTACTTCTTCGTCTCGCGCTTTAGCAGTGCCAGTTCGAGCGCGGCCAACGCGGCCTCATAACCTTTGTTGCCCATTTTCAGTCCGGCGCGGTCAATGGCCTGCTCAAGATTCTCGCAGGTCAGCACGCCAAAGCCCACGGGGACTCCGGTGGCCAATGCCACCTCGCCCACGCCGCGGGTACATTCGTTGACGATCACGTCGTAGTGAGCGGTGTCGCCGCGCAGCAGGCAGCCAATGGCCACCAGCGCGTCGTAGTTGCCGCTCTCGGCCAGCATCTTGGTGGCCGTGGGTAGCTCGAATGCTCCCGGCACGCGGACGATGGTGATGTCCTCGGCCTTGGCGCCGGTGCGGCGGAAGGCCTCGGTGGCACCACTCAACAGGCGCTCGGTGATGAAGGCGTTGAAGCGCGCGACGACGACGGCGAACTTCATGCCCGTTGAGTCGAGCTTGGTCTCAATGGTGGGCTGGCGCCAGTTCTCGTTGTAGCTGAAGACGGCAAGACGGCCACGGCCAAGGGGAACTTCCAGCACGAAGAGGCGCGCGCCCCAGTCGCAGTCGGCGATCTCCTGCACGAAGGTGAAACCCTTGGCGCGGGCGGCGTCGGCGACGATGTCGGCGTTATCCACCTCGACCACCAGGTCGGCGTCGGGCATGCCTTCGCCCTGGGTGAGTTCGATGCCACCCTCGAAGGCCTCGAACTTGCGCCCCCGGGAGCGGCGTCCCTTCCAGGTTTCTCCCTCGGCGAAGCCCAGCGAGGCGAAAAAGGCCTCCAGCGGCGCGTACTCGTCGTCGCAGGTGGCGACAATCAGGCGATGAAATGAGCGGATCACAATCTCTTTTGTATCACACGGGGCAGGGGGACGAGTGGGTTTCCAGCAGGCTTCCATCCGCGCCCGGCGCGATGGACTACAATTTCGCCAGCATGAACCTGACGATGAAACGCACCCTCTATGTTGTTGTATTTGCGCTGCTAGCGGCCATCAGCGGCGCCGCGCAGTGGCAGATGCAGGAGTCGAAAACCCAGGCCGGCCTGCGTGGCATTCATGCCGTAAGTGAGCGGGTGGCGTGGGCGAGCGGCAGCCATGGAACGGTGCTGCGCACCACGGATGGCGGACGGCACTGGCAGCCCTGCGCGGTGCCTGAAGGCGCTGCGGAACTGGACTTTCGCGCGGTGTGGGCCTGGAGCGAGCGCGAGGCGGAAATCATGTCCGCCGGGCCGGGCGAGCTGAGCCGCCGCTACAAAACCACGGACGGCTGCGCAACGTGGAAAGAAACCGGGCGCAATACGGACAAGGAAGGCTTTTGGGACGCGATGGTGTACCAGAGCGGCGACTACGGCTTCGCCATCGGCGATGCGCACACGGCTGTGATGATCGGCGATCCGGTGAACGGGCGCTTTGAGACCGAGGTGATGTTGTTGGGCAATGGGTGGTTTGTGGATGGGAAGGCCTGCCCATCCCAACCCGGCGAAAGCGCCTTTGCCGCCAGCAACTCCTCTGTCTTCGTCTTTGGCTCGCGGCGGTTTGTGATGGTGACGGGCGGCAAGAGCGGTGCGCGGGCGATGCTATCTCCGCTGCTATGGGCCCAGGACAGCAGCGAGGAGTGCCTGGCCGTTACGCTGCCGATGGCGGGCGGAGCGGATTCGGCGGGAGCGTTTTCCGTGTACTTTCGAGATTTGAATCATGGCGTGACTGTGGGTGGAGATTATCAGAAACCGGAAGAGAGCAAAGGCACCGCCGCTTATACCAGTGATGGTGGCCGCCACTGGACGGCCTCCATCGCACCGCCGCATGGCTATCGCTCCGGCGTCGCGTACGATGCGGCGGCGAAGCGCTGGATCGCCGTGGGAACGAATGGGACAGATGTCTCCAGCGACGACGGCAAGACGTGGCACGCATTGGACAGCGGCAACTGGAACGCCATCGCGCTGCCATTCGTGGTCGGTCCCAAAGGGCGCATCGGACGCATGAACCCGGGCACTGCGGCCAGCAACACCAACGCAAAGCAGTAACCTCTGCAGGCAAGAAAAGCCCCGCCATTGCGGCGGGGCCTGACTCACATCTCATACAAGCCCTGCATCCCAAACAAGCAATACTACTTGCCCTGGAACTGCGGGGCGCGCTTTTCGGCAAAGGCCTTGGTGCCTTCCAGCTTGTCCTCGGTGGCGAAGCTGATGCCGAAGTACGAGGCTTCCAGCTCCAGACCCTCGCCCAGGGCCATGTCCAGCCCACGGTTGACGGCGTCAATGGTCAGGCGCGCGGAGATGGGCGCGTTGGCCATGATCTTCCTGGCGATGGCTTCGGCGCGCGGCAGTAGCTCGGCTGCAGCCACGACCTCGTTGACCAATCCGATGCGCAGAGCTTCGTCGGCCTTGACCATGTCTCCGGTGAGGATGATCTGCAGGGCGCGGCCCTTGCCCACCAGGCGGGGCAGACGCTGCGTGCCGCCGTAACCGGGCAGCAGGCCGAGCTTGGTTTCCGGCTGGCCAAAGCGCGCCGTCTCACTGGCGATGCGGATGGTGCAGGCCATGGAAAGCTCGCATCCGCCGCCGAGTGCGAAGCCGTTGACGGCAGCGATGACCGGCTTGCCGAGGTTCTCAATCAGGGAGAAAGTGCGCTGGCCGCGACGGGCAAATTCGACGGCATCGGCCGCCGAGACGCCGCTGAACTCGGTGATGTCGGCGCCGGCGACGAAAGCCTTCTCGCCTTCTCCGGTCAGGATGATGGCCAGTACTTCGCTGTCCTCGCGGGCGGCGGTAAAGGCCGTGGCCAGCTCGGTCAGGGTGGCGCCATTCAACGCGTTCAAGACCTTCGGACGCGCAATGGTGATGGTTGCAATGTGATCTTTCAATTCGTAACGCAGGTTTTCAAAAGTAGGAATGATAGCCATGAGTGCCTCCTTGTGGCGCCACGAGTGTACCAACCGTGAATGTTGGGGGGCAATGACAGTGGGCCGCAACGGGCGGCGCGATCGTGAAAATCAGCGGAAAAACAGAAGCTCGAAACGCGTTGGAAGACTATTCCTGCTGGCTGCGGGTACGCAGCACCTCGCGAAGTTGGCGGTTCAGCATCGCCGAATCATGCGCGGCGCCCTCAATCAAAGTCAGCCACTTGCGCTGGTTGTCGTCAAGCTGCGTCTGGCGTAGAAGGTAGGCGGCCTGCACGATCGTCTCCAGCGAATTGCTGAGGTCGTGCGCCATGGTACGCAACTCCCGGCTGATGGCAAGAGGAACCCCGGGTTCGGAATCGTGATTCGGATCGGACATCGAACTCCTTTGAAGCGCTCCGGCGGTCTTAGGTTCCTAGCGTGCGAGCAATGGTTTGTTTCGCATGCGGCCAGCGAACCCTCCTGCGGGCCAGCGACAGCGGGAGCGAGCGGGGACGCACCAGCAGCACTATAGCCCGGGTGCCGTCGCCGTGGCAAAGCCCAGCGCGGCCAGGCTCCAGCCGTGGTCGCCGGGGAAGGCCCGCCGGACAGCCGACCCACGATGCGGACTGCCACGGCAGGGGCTTCCGCACCTTCAGGTCGCGGCGAGACCACGACGCTCAGGAATGGCCTGCATCGAGCGCCAGGGCCGCCGGCGGGTTTTCCGCCGGAGGCTCGCCGGGACCGCATAAAACGTGGCTCCGGAGGGGATTCGACAAAACGGCGCCGTGTGTTACAATTTTATCTGTTAAGCCAGTTGGAAAGGCGGAATCTTCGGATTCCGGACGCGGCACACTGTTGCGCTCTCCTTTCCCCGTGCCGAAGTGGCGGAATTGGCAGACGCGCATGGTTCAGGTCCATGTACTCGCAAGGGTGTGGGGGTTCGAGTCCCTTCTTCGGCACCAAAAGTTCTAAGCGCCTCGCAGGCAATCCGCTGCGAGGCGCTTTTCTTCGTAGCGCGGCAGTACAGCGTAGCCTTTCCCCGGTACGTTCCATTCCTAATTGAATTTCTGGTTGCTCTTCCGCTCCACGCGAGAGAAGAGCTGCCCTGCATTGCAACCTTCCCTTGGCGGCAAGCCGTCGGTGCGTGCAAAATCGAAGCCGGGGGGACGGCGTCCATGAACACGGTGCAACCCGCAGAGCCGCAGGCCGCAGTGGCCATTGTGCGGGCGCGCGACACGGATTCGATTCTGCTGATACGCCGGACCGAGCGGCCCGATGACTCCTGGTCGGGGCACTGGTCGTATCCCGGCGGCCGGCGCGAGAGCTCCGACGCCACCTCCCTGCACACCGCGTTGCGTGAACTGCACGAAGAGTGCGGCGTGGAACTACTTCCCGCCAGCCTGCAGCGCGCGCTGGAGCCGGTTGTAGCGCGGCGCCGGCGTGGGCCATTCATGCTGGTTGCGCCGTTCGTCTTCCATGTGGATGAGGCGCTGCCGACGACGGTGGACCCGGAAGAAGCGGTGGAGGCCGTCTGGATGCCGCTCAGTGAGTGGCGAAACGCGGCGCGGCATCGGCTGCGGCCTGTGCCGAATATGCCGGAGAATTTCTTGTTTCCCGCGGTGGACTGGTGTGCGCATCCGGTTTGGGGGTTTACCTATCGGCTCACCACGGATTGGCTTGGACTGTTTGCAGCCGATTCGCTGGATGCAGCCGATTCGCTGGATGCAGCCGATTCGCTGGGTGCGGCCGGCGCGGGAGCGGCAAGGCAGGTGCTGGATTTTCTGCTCGCCGGCGGATTGCGCCTGAAGAGCGGATGGCAGCCGGTGGCAACCCAGTCGGCGACCAATCAGTCAGTGGATCCGATGATCCAAACCACGCGGGTCGCCGTGGTCGAGGGCAGGATTCCCGCCTCCGAAGTGCTGACGCACTTCTCCCGCCCCGTACAGGCCTATCCGGCGGTGAACCTGATCGAGGTGCGGCCGGAGCTGGTGCGCGTCATCGGACTCGGCTTTGAGGAGTACCTGATCCGCGCCGAATAAGCGGCGCCACGTAAACTGCGCGGCATAATCCGTACGGCATAATCCCTACGGCTAACATCCCTGGAAATTCGGCTTGCGCTTCTCGAAGAAGGAGCGGATGCCCTCGTGATAATCCTCGCTGTCATAGACCTCGCGGCGCAGCGATTGCAGGCGCTCGTAGGCCTCCGGCGTGATGGGGTGCGCCGAGGTGAGCACGCGTAGTTCCTCCTTCAGGATGCGCAGCACGAGCGGCGAACACTCGGCGATCTGCCTCGCCAATTTCATGGTGAAGCTCTCCAACTCATTCCGCGGCACCAGGTGATTCACCACGCCGCAGGACATCAGCCGCTCGGCGGAGACCGGCTGCGCCGTGAACAGCATCTCCTTGATGAACGGAATGTCGGCGACCTTCATCATGTTCAGGATGCCGGAGATGTTGTAGGGCACGCCGAGGCGCGCCGGAGTGGTGGCGAAGGTCGTATCGGCGCCGCAGACAATCAGGTCGCAGCTCATCACCATCTCACAGGCGCCACCCCAGACCGAGCCTTCGATCATGGCGACCACGGGACAGGGATGGTGCTGAATCTCGCGGATGACGGCGCGCAGCGGGTCGTTGTAGGTGAGCGGATCGCGGCCGTTGGTGGGCAGCTCCGTAACCTCGTGCCCGGCGGAGAAGACCTTGACACCGGGCATGGCGCGCAGAATCACCACGCGCAGGTTATGCGCCTTCATCCCGTCCAGCGCGTGGGTGACTTCTTCGATCAGCTCCGCGCTGAGGGCATTCACCTTGGGACGGTTGAGCGTGATGGTGCCAATCTCATTGGCGGCTTCGACGATGACGGTGGACATGCTTGACCCCCTACGCATCAGTCTATTGCAGCCGGTGCGGAGCGGGTGTTGCGGGCGATGAAATTCCAGCGGCACGGGTGCAATATGGGCCACGGTGCGAAAGCGCACCTGGCCGGGGAAAAGCACTCTCGCCGAGGCCTAATCAAGCCCGCGGGTGAGCAGGTGGCTTGACACTGGCTTTAAGCCGCAGTGTATATTGGCCCGCATTCCCCGCTGGAGGCCACTCTTGCAAGTTAATCCTGCTCGCAGCAATCGCACCGCCCTGCGCTCATCTGGTTTTCTCCACGATGTTTGTCTCTGCGCCGCCTTTCTTTTGCTGGCTTCGTTGTGGATGGCCGGGACGATGATGGCCCAGGACGCTCCGCGGCGATTTGCGATTACCACGGCGCCGGCGGATGTCATCGCCACCGGCAACGAGTGGATTGCCTTGCCCACGATCCGCGCCACCGACGGGGCGCTGGTGAACTTCAACGTGCTTTCCATGCGCGACCGCGGATTGCTGCAGGTGAGCGGAGAAGGCGGCGAGCCGGTGCTCCAGCCGCAGTTCACGATTGGGCAAAAGACGGTGCAGCCGCACGATTTGAATTGGGAGCTGCTCGAGTATTGGATTCCCACCGCGCACTTCACCGCGGAAGGCGCCGATATGACCCTGACCTGGTGTGCGCCGCCGGGCTCGCGCGCCGCCCTGCTGCGCTTGACCGTGGTGAACCGTACGCAGGCGCCGCTCCCCGTGACCCTGGGCTTAAAAGCCAGCTGGGGAGGCCTGCAACGCGTCACCTATTTGCCGGTGGCACTGCGCGGCGAGCGCACGGCCACACCTTCACCCTGGGTGGCCCCTTCGACGGTCTTCAGCTTTATCACCGACGATACAAAGTTCGCCTGGTCGCTGATTTATCCCGGCTCCGAGGCCAGTGTTGACCTGCCACCGCTGACGCTTTCGCCGGTCGTGCGCGCTACAAAGCGTGTGACCCTGGCTCCGGGGGAAAAGGCCGAGGCGGTTTACGTGCTGGGCGCCGGGCTGGAGGAGTTCAGCGCGCCGCACAATGCCAAGTCACTGCGAGAGGAACTGGACCGCAATGGCGCCGACGCGATTCTGGCGCGTGCCGCCGCATGGTGCCGCAAGCGTTCGCGGACGACGGGGCAGGCCGACCTGGACCTGCTGATGAACCGGAATTTCCTGTTCACGGCCAACTACGCGTGGGGCCGCACCATTGACACCGAGCAGGTGGTCGGCGTCACCTCGCGCAGTCCGCGCTATTACGTTTCCGCCGCCTATTGGGATCGCGATGCCATGCTGTGGAGCTTCCCCGGCCTGCTCGATATTGATCCCGAACTGGCGCGCCAGGCACTGGATTACGCGCTTGGCATCCAGCTGCGCAATACGGGCACACACAGCCGCTTCATTGACGGAGTGGTGCTGGAGGACGGCTTCCAGCTGGACGAGGCCGTGGCTCCGCTGATTGCCGCCGGCGATTACCTGCGCGTGACCGGAGACGTGGAGTTCCTGCGCTCGCATCGCAGCGCAATTGTCTTTTTGCGTGACCGCGTGCTGGGGCGCTACGACCCGCAGGTGGGCATGTACTCCTCGTTGCAGGACCCGCAGGACGAGTACCAGAAGTTGCCCTACCTGACCTACGACAACGCATTGGTATGGAAGGCCTTAGGGAATCTTGGGGAGATCTTCGACCGTTTGGGCGAGGCAGACGAAGCGGCACGAATGCGGCAGCGCGCCACGGAGCTAAAGCAGGAAATCCTGCGCCATTCCATCTCGGCCAAGGCCCCGGGAGCCGGTGGTGAGATCTTCGCCTCGGCAACGGACGGCACCAACGTCGTCTTCACGGAAATGCCCCCAGGTTCGCTGATGCGGATGGCCTCGCTGGGCTTTGTCGCCGAGGATGACCCGGTGTTTGTCCGCACCTACGACTGGCTGCACTCCAAGAACTACCCCTACTCGTTTGCCGGGCAGGCCTATGCCTTGCCGGGCAGCTACCGGCTGCTGATTACCACCTCGTGGCAGGTGGCGGACCATCTGCGGCTGCGCCGGGGAAGGGAATTGGCGCTGAAAATCCTGCGGGCCAGCCCCTGGGACGGGGGAATCGTCACCGAGGGGATGGATCCGGGTACGGCGCACATGGACGCTCCCGGGGGAGCCTTTGCGACGGCAGCCGGATACCTTGCCGACGCCCTCTGCCAGGTGTACTGCCAGCCACGGCCCTAGGGGGGCGGAAGCATTTTGGGAAGTACGAGGCGCTGCCGAAATTCTTAATTGACATATGGCGAATGGGCTGTGGTATAGTTCCGCCGGATATTTAGGCAATCGATTGCGCAGCGTACGCAATCGATTACTTAAGCCAGTCTGGTGTTTCAACAACCGGAGGTTCGGTTCCAAAGCAAGGGCCCCGGGGCAATCAAGAAGCGAAACTCAAATTTGGAGGATGAGCATGACGAATGGGGAGCGCAATCTACCCGGGTTCGCCTGGATTATGAGATGTGCACTGTTCGCGCTGGCATGTGTTCTGGTGCTGAGCCCAATGGCCCAGGCACAATACAGAACTTCGATTCAGGGCGTGGTGAGTGATGCATCCGGAGCAGTGATTCCGGGCGCAAAGCTGACCCTGGTCAATCCAGCGACGAACGAAAAAATTGTCCGCACCACCAACGAAGCCGGCGTGTATAACTTCAACGCCCTGCAGGCGGACGCTACCTTCCGCATGGAGGTTGTTGCCAAGGGCTTCGAGAAGAAGATCATTGACCATGTGCAGTTGGTTCCCGATCAGTCCAATGGTCTCAACATCAAGCTGGCGGTAGGCACAGAGACGCAGGTTGTGACGGTGGACGCCACGGCCGAGCCCCTGATGGCCACCACCAACGCCAACACGGTCGGCGTCATCTCGGAGAAGCAGATTCAGAGCATGCCCGCCTTCGGCCGCGATGTCTTCCAGCTGGTGCAGCTGACGCCGGGTGTCTTCGGTGACGGCTCGCAGCAGTCGGGCGGCGGCAACAACATCCCCGGCACCCAGGGACCGGGCGGCACCGGTGGCGACACGGGCATCTTCGCAACGGAGAACGGCCCGCAGGTTCTGGCCCATGGCGGCCAGTACGAGACCAACAGCTACAACGTTGACGGCATCAGCACCACTTCGGCCGTATGGGGCGGCACCACCATCATCACCCCGACGGCGGATTCCGTGGCCAGCATCAACGTGGTATCCAACGCGTATGACGCCGAGAACGGGCGCTTCACGGGCGCGAGCGTGGATGTGACGACGAAGAGCGGCACCAACCAGGTGCATGGCAGCTTCTTCTTCACCCGCCACACCCCGGGCCTGAACGCCTACCAGGGCTTCTACGGCACAGGCAATGGAATTTCCAGGGATCAGCACCAGTTCAACCAGTTGGGCGGCAGCGTAGGCGGCCCGTTGTGGAAGAACAAGATCTTCGGCTTCATGGCCCTGGAAACGATTCAGGAAGGACAGTCCAACCTTACGAGCTACGGCTGGTATGACACGTCGGCTTTTGACGCACTGGCCACCAACACCAGCAGCATTGCCTACAAGTATTTAAACTTCGCTGGCAATGCGCCGAATGGAACCATCTTTGCCGCCGGCAGCACCTGCGCCACGGCGGGTTTGACTGAGAACGTCAACTGCCGGACGATTGGCACCAGCGGTATCAACATCGGTACGCCGCTGACCACGGGACTGGGCAAGCAGGATTTGACCTTCATCGCGGGCACGACCCCCGGTGTCGGCAGCGGCCTGGGCAGCACCGCGGATGTGGCACAGTTCGCACTGACCAACCCGACCACCTCTGACAAGTATCAGTGGGCCGGCCGTATTGACGCCAACCCGACGAAGAACGACTCGGTGGGCTTCATGATTTACTGGGTGCCGCAGACCAACAGCTTCTTCAACGGCAACCGCGGCTATGACATCTTCCACCACCATCAGATCAACGAAGCCTACACCGTGGTTTGGAACCATACCTTCTCGCCCACGTTCCTGAACGAGTTGCGTGGCAACGTGGCCGGCTGGCACTGGAACGAAATCAGTTCCAACCCGCAGTCCCCTGTGGGCCTGCCCGGCGATCAGATTGACAACACCGTCGGTTTCGGCCTCCAACCGTTTGGTTCCAACATCGGCAGCTACCTGAAGCAGTGGACCTATGGCTTTAAGGACATAGCCACCAAGATTCAGGGTCAGCACACCATGAAGTTCGGCGTGGATTACACCAAGCTGTACTACCTGTCGGCCTGCTACGGCTGCGGCGTACCGAGCTACAACTTCTACAACATCTGGGACTTCCTGAATGACGCTCCGCACAATGAGAGCGGCACGTTCAATCCTGCCACCGGTCTGCCCTCCGTTGTCCGCCAGGATGACCTGTCGAACATGTGGGGCGTCTTCGCCCAGGACGACTGGAAGGTTCGCAAGAACCTGACGATCAACCTCGGCCTGCGCTGGAACTATTTTGGCCCGCTGTATGAAAAGCACAACGAGGACTTCATCGCCGTGCCGGGCGCCGGTTCTGCCTTCCTGACCGGGATGTACATCCGCAAGGGCGGCAGCGCGTGGAATGCCCAGAAGGACAACTTCGGACCCCAGATTGGCTTTGCCTGGAGCCCGACGATGTTCAAGGACAAACTGGTCGTGCGCGGCGGCTACGGTCTGAACTTCAACCAGGACGAACTGGCCCTCACGCAGAACACGCTGAGCAACCCCGGTCTCTCCTTCGGTCCGAACTTCAGCTCCCCGGACGTCAACCACATCAACCCGTACATCCTGTACGCCACCTCCTCGGATCCGCACAACATCCTTGGCTACCCGGCGAACCCCAACGCGGTCACCACGTATGGCTCGAACGGACTCCCGACGGGAACCGTGCAGGCCGGTGTCGCGCTGATGCAGCAGAACAACCCCACCATGCGGACGCACCACTATTCCCTGGACGCGCAGTACGACCTGGGACATGGGTACGTTGCCAGCCTGGGTTACCAGGGAAGCTTGTCGCGTGACACGTACTTCCACATGAACCCGGTGGGCTACGCCGCGGCGATGGGCTATGCCCAGAACCCGAACATCGGCAGCTGCTGCGATTACTGGACCCACATGGGCAGCGGCAACTACAACGCCATGCTGGCGGAGTTGAAGCACCAGTTCTCGCATCAGTTCCTTGCCGACGTCCAGTACACCTGGGCGAAGAGCATGGATACCAGCTCGGCTCCGTACTCGGAGCAGTACTATCCGGCACACACCAACTGGTCCTACGGACGTTCGGATTACAACGTGGGGCAGGCCTTCAAGGCGTATGGCGTATGGAAGCCTGTTTTCTTCCATGGCAGCAACGCCATGTGGGAGAAGGTGGCCGGCGGCTGGTCGCTGAGCGGCATCTGGAACCTGCACTCCGGCTTCCCGTGGAACCCGGTCTACAACCTCTCAGAGAGCATGTACAACCCCAACGGTGGCTACTATCAGGCACTGCCCAGCACTTACCTGGGCGGAGCCGGACATAGCACCAGCAACCGCGCCTACGAGTACGGGACCAACTTCCCGAGCGGCGGCACGGCTTACTTCGCGGCTCCTATCATCACCAGCTCCATCCCCTCACAGCCTGGCGTGGCCCGTAACTCCTGGAACCTGCCCGACTACAAGGATGTGGACATGACCCTGGTCAAGACCTTTGTCCTGCCCAAGGAAAAGGTGATTGGTGACGCGGCACAGCTTCAGTTCCGTATGGACATCTACAACCTGTTCAACAACGTGAACCTGAACCCGGGCTCCATCCAGACCGATGTACACAGCAGCCGTTTCGGTCAGGAAACCAGTGCACTGGGTGGCCGTGTGGTGACCATGGGTATGCGCTTCGAGTTCTAACCTCCAACCCCGCTGCAGCCGGTGATACTGAAGCCGGCTGCGGTGGGTGCACTCGTCATCTATTTTGGGGGAATAGCTGGACACCCGGTTATTCCCCTCTTTCGTCCGCCCTCGGCGTTTGCGGGAGTGGTCTTATCCAGAATTCAGAGCAGCCAACGGGAATGCGAGCGGTGGACGTTAAACGGGAAGCGCATCAGATACGCGGGCACCGCATCATTTCCGTGCCGCTTGCCACCATGCGAAGCGTAATGGCGATGGCCGCGCTGCTACTGATCACCGTGGCCACGGCCGCAGCCGAAAATGCCGCTGCACAACAGGTCATCTTTGAGAACAGCCTCTCGCCGGCCGCGTATTTCTACAGCCAGGGGAGTGCAAGCGAGCCCAGCCGCTTGAAGCTGGTCGAAGGTCATCTGCCGGTACAGAGCGTGACGTTCATCAGCGCTCCCAATGCCCTGGAGCTGTCGTGGCAATCGGCCGCGAACGGCGAATGGGATGCCGGCGTGAAGTTGTACAACTGGCGCAATCGCCGCATTGATTTCCGCGGAGACAGCCTTTACCTGTGGCTCTACGCCCCCGAGGGACTGGACGCCACGGCGCTACCGAATATCTTGCTCGCCGATTTCGACGGCGGGTTTACCGCTCCGCTGAGCCTGGGCCGCTATACCGGCAATTTGCCCAAAGCCAGTTGGACGCGGCTTCGTATTCCAATCGCAGAGTTTCAGAGCTTTTCCAGAAACGCCTTCCAGCCGCGACGGCTGGAGGGCATTCTGTTCAGTCAGTCAGCTTCCGACGGTGTTCCACACACACTTTTCATTGATGACATCCGCGTGGAAAATGCTGCCGACCAGGCCACCCACGCGCCGCAGCCTCCCGTGGAAGTAAAAGCCACCGGTTACGAGCGCCATGTAGATGTCCAATGGAAGGCCGAAGACGATCCCAAGGTGGCGCAGTACGTGATTTACCGTGCGCTGCCGGGAGAAGGATTCCAACAGGTCGGGGTGCAGCGTCCCGGAGGGCAGCGCTTTACGGATTACGTCGGCAAGCCCAACTTCCAGGCGCGTTACCGCGTGACGGCCAGAACGTCATCGCTAAAGGAATCTGCGCCAAGTGCAGAGGCCGCGGCGGCGACCCGCCCGATGAGTGACGACGAGTTGCTCACCATGGTGCAAGAAGCCAGCTTTCGTTATTACTGGGAGGGGAACGAGCCCGTCTCCGGCATGGCCCGTGAGTCGCTTCCGGGCGATGACGATGTGATTGCCACCGGTGCCAGCGGCTTTGGCATCATGGCCATGGTGGTGGGCGCCGAGCGTGGCTTCGCACCGCGCGAGCAGGTGGTGGATCGCATGCTTCGCATCACCGGCTTCCTCGCCCGGGCCGATCGCATCCACGGCGCATGGCCGCACTTCCTGAGCGGCAGCACGGGACACGTCATACCGCTCTTCGGCGTCTTTGATGATGGCGCCGACCTGGTGGAAACCAGCTTTCTGATGCAGGGACTGTTGACCGCGCGAGGTTACTTCCACAACGACACGCCGAAGGAAATCCAGTTGCGCCGCGAGATCACGTCGCTCTGGGAGGGCGTGGAGTGGGACTGGTTCCGCGTGCCGGGCGAGCGCGACGCGCTGTACTGGCACTGGTCGCCCAACTGGGGATTCCATATCGCCAACCGGCTGGAGGGTTGGAACGAGGTGATGATCACCTACGTGCTGGCCATTGCCTCGCCCACACATCCGGTGCCGGCTTCGCTCTACGAGAGCGGCTACACGCACGCTCATGGCGAGCATCATTACGGAGAGCGGCATCGCTACTATGGAATTGACCTGGCGATGAACTACACGCCGGGTTCGCCGGGACCGCTGTTCTTCACGCACTACTCCTACATGGGCTACGACCCGCGAGGCTGGCGCGACCACTTCACGAATTACTTTACGAACAACCGCAACGAGGCACTCATCAGCCATGCATATAGCGTGGAGAACCCGCGGCACTGGAAGGGCTATGGCGCGGATGCATGGGGGCTGACGGCAGTGGATGGCCCGGACGGCTACCATGAGTACAAGCCATTCACCGAGGATGAAGGAACGCTGGCACCGACCGGCGCGATAGCCTCCTATGCCTACACGCCGGCAGAGTCGCTGGCCGCGCTGAAGCATTACTACCGCGACCTGGGAGCCCAGTTGTGGGACATCTACGGCTTTCGTGATTCATACAATCAACAGTTGAACTGGTATTCGGGAATCTACATGGGGCTGAACCAGGCGCCACAGACAGTGATGATTGAGAACGGGCGCACGCAGTTGGTTTGGCATTACTTTATGAAGAACGAAGAAATCGGGCGGGCGCAGCGAAGCATTGGACTACAACCTGACGGCCCGGCATCCGAATGATGGAATGATGGACATGTCACACTTTTTCGCAGAGTCTCGGAGTAGAAACGACCATTGGGCGGCCATGATGCCTCACGGGCTTGGGCTGTTGAGCAAGGCCGTGCGCCGCGCCGCCGCCTGTGCGTTGGGGTTTGCGTTGCTCAGCCCACTGGCGGCACAACCAGCCCCCAAGGCCGCACCGCCATCGAATCATCAGATGGCGTCCGCCAGCATAGAACGCCGCGTGGGCGCATTGCTGCGGAAGATGACACTGGAGGAGAAGCTCGGGCAGTTGGTGCAGTACAACGACGACGGCTTTAAAGACGAAGCCAAGCCCGTTGACGTGGAGAGCGCGCCGCAGATGGCCGCCAATCCCACGGCCGCCACGCAGGTGGATGCCATGCAGCTTGCGGCCACGGGCCGTCTGGGCTCCATGCTGAACACGGTGGGCGCGGCCCGTACTGCGGCCTTCCAGCGTGCCGCGGTGGAGAAGAGCCGACTGCATATTCCGCTGCTGTTTGGCGCCGACGTCATTCACGGCTACCGTACCATTTATCCGCAGCCCCTGGGGTTGGCCGCCAGCTTCGATCCCGCGCTCGTGGAGAAGGTCGCGCATCTTTCCGCCTCTGAAGCGGTGACCGCCGGAGTGCGCTGGTTCTATTCGCCCATGGTGGACATCAGCCGTGACGCGCGCTGGGGCCGCACCGTGGAGGGTGCCGGCGAAGATCCTTATCTTGGGGCGGCGATAGCCCGGGCCTACATCCGCGGCTACCAGCAGGGCGACCTTTCCAAGCCGGATAGCGTTGCCGCCAGCGTCAAGCACTTTGCCGCCTACGGTGCGGCTGAGGCAGGGCGCGAGTACAACACCACGGATATGTCTGAAAGCCGCTTGCGGCAGGTGTATCTGCCGCCGTACAAGGCCGCGGTGGAAGAAGGCGCAGCCAGCATCATGAGCGCCTTCAATTCGCTCAACGGCGTGCCATCTTCGGCCAATCCTTACCTGCTGACGCAGGTGCTGCGCCGTGAATGGGGCTTCAACGGCCCCGTGGTGAGCGATTACACATCCATCATGGAATTGCGCAACCACGGGATTGCACGCGACGCGGCGGAGGCCTCGCGCAAAGCTCTGTTGGCGGGCGTTGACATTGACATGATGTCGCACTACTACGACACGGAACTGGCCGGGCTTGTGCGCAGCGGCAAGGTTCCCATGTCGGCCATTGATGAGGCTGTACGCCGCGTGCTGCGCCTCAAGTTTGCGCTCGGACTCTTTGAACATCCCTACCCGGTGGAGAAAGAAGTGACCGCTGCGGTGGACGCACATCGCCCACTGGTGCGCCTGGCAGCAGAGGAATCTCTGGTGCTGTTGCAGAACCGCGCGCTGAGCGGCGGAGCCCCGTTGCTGCCGCTTACGCGCACCGCGAAGACCATTGCCCTGATCGGGCCCCTGGCGGATGATTCCGCGAATATGGTCGGCTCCTGGGCTGGCGGCGGACGCCAGAAGGAAGTGGTGACCGTCAAGGATGCCCTGGAGGCTCGTGCCGTCCGCAACGGTGGACGACTGCTGTATGAGCAGGGAACTGAAATCTCTGGCGAGAAAGAGGACGGCTTCGAAGCTGCGCTCAAGGCCGCACAGCAAGCCGACGTCGTAGTGCTCGCGCTGGGCGAAGCAGGAGAGATGAGTGGTGAGGCCGGCTCGCGCTCCAACCTGGATTTGCCCGGCAACCAGGAGAAGTTGCTGGAGGCGGTCGCGGCCACGGGCAAGCCGGTCGTGCTGGTTGTTTTCTCCGGACGCCCACTGGTTCTCGCCAGCGCCGCGGCCAAGGTTCCAGCCATCCTGGCAGCCTGGTTTCCGGGCACCGAGGCGGGAGCGGCCATTGCCAACGTGCTGTTTGGAGATGTGGCACCCAGCGGAAAGCTGCCGGTCAGTTTTCCGCGCGTGGTCGGGCAGGAACCGCTCTACTACGCGCAGTTTCCCACGGGCCGCCCGACGGGGAGCGTGGATTTGGCACACCCCGGTACCGACGTTGATTCGCACTTTGTCTCACGTTACATTGACACGTTCAACGACGCGCTGTTCCCGTTCGGACACGGCCTGAGCTACACAACATTCGCATATACGAATGTAGCAGTGTCGCGCGCTGAGTTGAAGCTGGCGCAGGCTCGGCTGTCACGGGGAAAGTCGCATGGCCCGGCACTGGTCGTGGCCTCGGCCACGGTGACGAACACCGGCGCCGTCGAGGCAACAGAGGTTGTGCAGTGTTATGTGCGCAATCTTGGCGCAAGCCTGGAGCAGCCGGTGCGCAGCCTGCAGGGATTTACTCGCGTCACGCTGAAGCCCGGTGAATCGCGCCGTGTGGAATTTCCGCTCTCCTACTCTGAGCTCGCCTTCTATGACAATCGTGGAAACCAGGTCATCGAAGCGACCGACTACACCGTTTGGATTGGAGGCAGTTCCACGGCGAAGGAGCATGCCAACTTCAGCATCCATCCCTAGGTAGAGTTGTGCCGCTTACTTTGTGGCCAGTTTGCGCCGAAGGTCGGCAGTATTGCGCGCAGGCGCCGTGGAGTTGCGCACTATCAGCTCGGGTTCCACCTGAATTTCCTCGCTGGCGCCATCTGCCTTGCCGCTGATGCGCGATAGCATGTGTTCCACGGCGAGGGTGGCCATGGTGCGCAGCGGCTGACGGATGGTGGTGAGGCCGGGATTCTGGAAGGCCGCGCTGGGAATATCGTCAAAACCAATAATGGAAACATCTTCGGGGACGCGCAAGCCGGCTTCGTGAATGGCGCGAATGGCTCCGATGGCGGAGATGTCGTTAAAGGAGAAGAGCGCCGTGAAGGGCTCTCCTGTCTCCAGCAGATGCCTGGTTGCGACGTAACCGGGAGTACTGGTGGAACTCTCGCCCTCCAACTGCACCAGCAGCCGGGGATTGATGGGCATCTGCATGCGCTCGGCGGCCTCGCGAATGGCTTCCCAGCGCGCTTCCGTATCGCTGCTGAAGTCCTGGCCCTTCATCACGGCAACCTTGGTGTGGCCCAAATCCCGAAAATGTTTGAGAGCCAGCTCCGCGGCCCGCTGATGGTTGAGGACGATGTTCGTCAATCCCGGCATCGGCGAATGTCCGGAGATGGTGACCACCGGAATGCCCAGGGCCTCGCGCCAGGGGGTGTCAACGGCGATGATGCCTTCGACGGCGCGCGCCAGCAACAGGCGGGGATACTCCCGCAATAGATCCTCGCGATGCAGATGGCTGACCACAAAAAAGAAGTAGCCGTTGCGCAATAGCGCGGTCTCCACGCCGTTCAGTACGGTGGAGGAATAACCTTCGCCAAGCTCGGGGACCATGACGCCGATGGTGTATGTGCTCTGCTTGCGCAGCGACTTGGCCACCATGTTGGGCTGGTAGTTGAGCTCTTCCGCGGCGGCGAAGATGCGCTCCTGGGTGGAGGCCGGAATGGAGCGCGCGCCCGGAGTGCGATTGATGACACGCGAGACCGTCGAAGGCGAGAGTCCAAGGTGGCTGGCCAGTTCGGCCAGGTTGGCTCGGTGTATCGCGGTCCCCTGCGCAGGTTTCGCCAACACGGTATCTTTCTTCCCATCGCGCATATCTGATGAGTATAGCGCCCGCGGATTACTTCACTCGCATCAAACCGCGCTGATTCACCAACTGTACATGGCTGCATCCGGCAGGCTTGCAGCAGCCTGTATCCCCCAGGGCAGACATCTGGCACCGCGCGCGACAGCCTATGAGTTTGGCACGAAGCCGGCCAGTGTCATGGCGCTCGTGATCTCCGGGTTCGTCATGAAGTTGCTCCACACAGCGCCGCTGCGATAGTTCTCAGCCATCAGCATGCCAATGCCCAGGTCAATCCCCAAGACGTCAGGGTTGTACCAGTTATAGAGCGGGTTCAGTGCGTCGGTAAAGCCGTAACGTCCCCATGCGCTGGGATAGTACCCGCGCAGGTTGCGCAGCACGGCGATGCAGTCGGCAGGCACAAAGGGCACCGACCCAGCCGCGGCGCAGGGGACGACCGTGCCGTCAATGGGACCGAGCGCCGGGGGACCGCCCCAGGCCACGTACCCGTTCCGCGAGTCGGATGCGGTGATGCCCCAGAAATTCGTTCCGTAGTCGGAGAACTGCGCTTCCAGCGAGAGGCAGAAGAGCTTGTGCGCCTGCGTGGCGTACACCGAGTTCTGGAAGTAGTCGGCGTAGGCGTCGTGCTGATTGCGGAAATCAATCCAGGCGTGCGAATACTGATGAACAAAGAGCGGATCGCCGGCGGAGATGTAGGCGATGCCCTGGTACGTATAGGTGGGCCGCGACCAGGCCTGCCAGCTGGAGGCGGGCAGGGGATAGGTGGTGGAGCCGATTCCGAGCAGATACATCATCATCAGCTCACAGTAGTGATCCCAGCGCGTGGTGATAAATCCGCTCTCCGGAGTCCATCCCATGGAAAGCGTCTGCCCGCCGTTCAGCATCCAGGGCCAGTTGACCGCCTGGTAGAGCTGGTTGGCCGCCGCGACAATCGCCGCGTTCGAGGAAAAGTGTTGCCTTACGCTGAGCACGCCGCACATCAGGATGGCTGTATCAATCGAGGAGAGCTCGCACTGGTTGTATCGCGCGCCGGTGCCCCAATCCAGAAAGTGATAGAAAAATCCCTGGTGTCCGGCAGCCAGCGTCTGCAGCGACTGCAGGGTGAGCAAAACGCGACTTTGCAGCGCAGCCGATGTGGCATAGCCGCGCGAGTCGGCGATGCAGAGCGCCGTCAGTCCAAAGCCGGTGGAAGCGATGCTGCAATCGGTGTAGGTGTCGCTTCCCGTGGCGTTGGCGCGGTCCTTGATGAAGCCGGTGTTGGGATTCGCCTGGTTCCAGAAAAACTGGAAAGCTGTGCTCTCAAGGTCGTCCAGCAGCTGGTCGTCGGTGCCCGTGTAGCCATTGTTTGGCGGAGTGCTGCTTGTACCAGAACCGGACGAGCAGGACGGAGTTCCGGCGAAGCCGAACAGCGGGACGGCCAGCAGTAGACGCCCGCTTTGGCGCAGGAAGTTGCGGCGGCTCTGCAATTGTTTCAAAAAGGTTGGAGCATCAAAGTCCGGCATAAGCGGTGGAAGCATACCACAGGAAACATCTTTAGACAATCGATTGCGCAAGGGCCCTTGCCGGAGCCGTGCCGCTATGCCAAACTCCTTCAGCGCCTCCCGTATTACTGCTTATGGAGTTGATTCCCCGTTCACGGAGCGGCTGGGAGCGTCCGGAGTTTGCATGCGACGATCCCTGGCTCCCGCCTTTGCCTCCTATGTGATGCTGGGCGTGGCCACAACCATGCTCGGACCGCTGCTGCCCCTGCTGCAGTCGCAATGGGCGCTGAACGATCAGTCGGCCGGCGGATTGTTCCTGGCGCAGTTTCTGGGCGGCGTCTGCGGAGCAGTTGTCTCCGGTGAGATCACACGGCGCACATCCTCACGCACATCTGCCGCACTGGGTTTCCTGTTGGCCGCGCTGGGCTTTGCCGTGCTTCCCGGCGGACTCCGCGGAATGCTGTATGCCGGCTTCGCGCTGATCGGCTTCGGGACGGGCGTGGCCATGCCCGCCGTCACCCACATCGTCGTCGAGCGCAGCGGCACGCGCTCCACGCAGGCGCTGCACCTGCTGAACTTCTGCTGGGCGCTGGGCGCCATCCTTGCGCCGGGCCTCTTTCTTCGCATCGTGGATGGCGACCTGCACCGGCTGCGCCTTGCATTGTGGATTGTGGCTGCCGTGCTGTTGCCCCTGGGCGTGTGGCTTCCGAAGGTGGAGGCGCAGGCGGCGGCCACGGACTCCTCGCGATTGAGCAGCATGGAAACGCGCAAGCTTCTCTCCTGCGCGTTGCTGCTGTTCGCCTATGTCGGGCTGGAGAATGGCATCAGCGGCTGGCTGCCGACGCTGGCACAGCGTATGGCTGGTTTCCCATCGTCCCGTGCGGCCCTGCTGCAGACGATTTTCTGGGCCTGCTTCCTGCTGGGACGGCTGACGATCTCCGCGGGAATGTGTAAGGGAAGAGAACTGCGGCTGCTGGCCGGCTCGCTGTGTACGGCTACAGCCGGATTGGTCTGGCTCCTGCTTGCGCCCGGTGGATTGTGGTATTACCCGGCCGCCATGCTGATGGGCCTGGGACTGAGCCCGGTCTTTTCCACCGCCGTGGCACTGCTTTCGGCGCGGGGGTCGCGCGCAATCCGTTTGCGGCTCGGATGGGTCTTCGCCACGGGCGGCCTGGGTGGCGCGGCCGTGCCCTACGCCATTGGAGCCTTGGCCAATGCCTCCGGCAGTTTGCGGATTGGCATGGCAGCGTGCTTCGTTGCCTGCGCCGTGATCGCCGCAACGGCCCTCGATGCGCGCCGCTGGTAGGTTGCCGCTCCGGGAAGACAGACTGATCTGCGGCAAGAACCTTTGGGAGATGCCGCTCCCGCAATTTCTCCGGCTATTGCGTCTGTTGGCGTATCTGCATGGCGCGTTGATACATGGCCTGCGCCGCCACTGGCTGCCCCTGCGCCTTGTAACAAAGCGCCAGATTGTAATAGGGCTTCCAGTAGATGGGATTGATCGCAATGGCGCGTTCCAGCAGCGGCTGCGCCTCGACCACCTGGTGCTCCTCCATGTAAGCCTGGGCCAGGCTGTTCAGCAGATAGGGATTGGATGGCGAGGTCTCCACCGCCCGCGTGAACAGGCTGAGGTTGCTCCGCCAAACGGGCAGCTCACGTTCGGTGCCGACGATGAGCGTTGCCAGCACCAACAGCACGCCGATGTTATACGCCGGCCTCCACTGGATGTGCCGCAGGGCGATGGCCAGCAGCAGTGCCAGTCCGACGGAAGGCAGGTAGAGATAGCGGTCGTGCACGAAGTCTCCGTAAAAGAGCGAGCGCAACGCCAGTGTGGGAGCCAACGTGACTGCGATCCACAGGATGGCAAAGCGCACGTTGCCCGAGGCCTTCCAAAACGCCACTATCGCCCCGGCCATAAGCACCGCCAGCAGAATCAGCGGCAGGACCGAAGTGCCGATCTCGACCGGATAGCTCTCACTGAGATGGACCGGCCAAAGGATGTGGCGCACGTCCAGGGCCAGCACGGCGGGCCACGTCAAAGCCATTTGCCATTGGCTCATCATCACCGGCATGGTGGTGCCCAGCGTGCCCATGGCGTTCCAACGTAAGGCTTCCACCAGCACGACGGGCAGCAAATAGGGGGCGGCATCAGCGAGCGCCTGCTTCCAGTTACTGCGCGTCGGCGTATGCCGCGCACTCTGCGACGTACTGCGCGTGCACGCATAACCGGCCACCAGCAGCGGCGCGATGATTCCAACTTCCTTGGTAAGCATGGCGGCCAGTGCCAGCGCCAGTGAAAGCAGGGAGACCCTTCCTTTACGCCGGCTGTAGAAGTAAACGCAGCCAATCAGCAGAGCCGTGAACAGCGGTTCGCTGACCGCCGATATCCAGGCAACGGCCTCCGTGTGTATGGGATGAACCGCAAACACCGCGGTCGCGACGGCCGAAGCGCGCAAATCCTCCGTGATGTGCTTCAGCAGGGCGAAGACGGCAACCGTCGCCGCCATGTGAGTGAGCACCGTCGGCAGGTGCCACCAGGGACCAGGCGCGCCGCACAGGACGTACATCAGCCGCAGCCAGAGCAGAAATAGTGGCCGGTAGTAATTCGCCGGCTGCCCCGCCAGGTGCGCCCACACATGGGTCGTAAAGTATCCCGGAAGGTAGTGCCAGGCGGTCAGCCGCGGATTCTTTACAAGCTGGCCGATGTCGTCATACACCAGGCCATAGCGCAAGGTAGGCAGGTAAACCGCCAGTGTCATCAGCAGGATTGCGCCGGGCAGCCAATATTTACGCATAAAGATATGCTATCGCACTCGCGCCACAGCAAAACACTCGGAGTCGGGTCACCCTGCCAGCGGGTTCTTTCGTCCATTCCAACGCTGGAGGCATAACGCATCGCTCAGTTTGCGGGGCGAAGCAGCCAATAGCCGAGGCTGCCAGCGGCGTCGCGCGTAAGCCCCGGTCTTGGAGGATGTTTGCCGGAGAAAAATTCCAGCAGATCGGTGACCACACTGGGGCTGTCTCCGTAATAGCTGTGGCCCAGGGCATCCGTGCTGATCGCGGAGACGTCAATGGTATCCATGCCCGGAATCACCACCGACAGGCTTCCACCCTCTCCGGCCCGGTGCTGCGCGTGATACAGAGCGTGCGAGGCGGCCAGCGCCTGGTCGTGCTCACTGACGTAGAGCGCTACGCTCGACTTGGCCGGCTTCAGGATCTGCTGCATCATGCCGATGAAGACATCGCGATCCACATCCGGCGCGGCGGAGATGATGGTGTGGAATTGATCCATGTGATGGAAGTACGGGTCCGCTGCGAGTTGAGAGACAGCGGGCAGAAGGGCTCGGTTCCCCATGCTGTGGGCAATCAGATGCACCACGCGCGCGCCACTGCTCTGGGCCACATCCCGCAGAAACTGTTTCAGGTTGCCAACCGTCTGCGCCACGTTTTCTTCATCGTCGTGATAGCCGAACAGGCTCGCCCGCGACGGCCAGCTATACAGGATGGGCGCGCCCTTGAAGCCAAAGTCGTACGCCAGTTGCGCGGTGCGGATCGTGGCATCTTCAAAGCTGACGTTGTAGCCGTGGACGAAGACGAATGCCTCCTTGCCGGAAGAAGCCGCCACCGACGCGGAGACATCATGAAAGAAACGGTCGCGCGCCTCCGGCGTCACGCTCTGCAGCGTGAGGTGCTTGTCAGGATCGGCGTGGAACTCAAAGCGCCAGACGGAAGGCCGCTCGAGCTGCGCGAAGGTGTGCGACTCCGGGATGCTGACCTCGCAGGAGCCGTAGGCCAAGGTCCCCTTGTCGGACTTGACTCCCAAATAGCGCACCGTCTGTTCGCCGACGGCCTGCTTTCGGTCGGTGGCGTAGAAGACCTTCACCACGGTGTAACGGGAGCTAATTCCACGCTCCTTGGGCGCCCCCTTCAGCTTGAGCGCGATGGTCAGCTCGGGCTGGGGCTCGGCGCCCACCTTAAAGCTCTTCTCGTCGGCTGCGTAGCCTGTTGCGGAGGCATGCATCACGTAGCTGCCCGCGGCGAGGCGCAGGTCGAAGATGGCAAAGCGTCCGTCCGTGTCGCTGAGCGTATCGGCCAGTATGTTGTCATCCGCGTCGCGAAGGTCCACGCGCGCGCCGGCCACGGGCAGATCCGTTGGCCCCACCACCGTTCCCTGCACGAGGCGCGGAGTTGGCTCGGCGGAGGGAGGCCCGGCGGCGAAAGCGCAAAACGTCAGCAACAGGATGGCGACAAATAGGGTGGCCCGCAGAATCCGCATGCATACTCCCGGGAGGTTGTGGTTTTGAATGGAGTGGATTATCGCATACCCCCCGGCTACTGATAATTACCAATCAGGATGAATGGCGCCCAGTAAAACGGGTGTGCGTAACCGACGTGTGGCGTGGCGGCGGAATCATCTTCCACGGCCTGCACTCCGCGATGGGCGGCCTGCGGCGCTGCCTGTTGCCCGCGCAGAAAGGCCATCTGGGCCTGGCGCAGCGCCTCGGCCTTGCCGAGCGCGGGACTCCTGACCCAGCGGGTATAGAAGTCGCTCATCAGCCGGCTGGTGCTGGCATCGTTGACGTCCCACAAGGTTGCCAGCACGGAGTCGGCGCCCTTCTGCTGCGCAATCATGCCAAGGCTGTCCATCTCAAGACCATCCTTGGCAACGTCGCCCTTGGCCGTGCTGCAGGCGGAGAGCGTCAGCAGCCGCGTCTGCTGAAAGCTGATGGTGGATTCCTCGATGCGCGAAAGCGTGAGCGGAAATCCGTTGGTGTCTCCGGCATTTTCTCCACCCAGCATCAGGTAGGGTTCGGCATCGCCGCCGGTCTCCAGTACAAAGTGGCTTGCAATGTGGACCACGGGAAAGCCTGCACCGGAGCCCAGTTGCTCCTTCAGCGCGGCGTAGGTGAAGCGGTCGTCAAAGTAAAGGCGGCCGTGCATGGGGCCGTGCGATTCCGGCACCGCCGGGTCTTGGGCCACGGCATCCAGCTCCGGCAGAACGCCGGGCAGGGCAGGCAATCCCCTGTAACTCTTGGAGAGGCCCATGGCCAGCACCTGGAGCGCAGGTTTGCCGTCATCGCCGGAGGCCATGTGTCCGTAGCTCTCCGGAGTGAACAGGACGTTGTTGAAACGCTCGGCTAGGTAGTGCGAGCCATCAAACAAGGCCGCCATGGGAACGTAACGCATCACGCCGTCCAGCGACCACAACAGCACCGGCGCGCGGGTTTCGCCCTTTGCGCTCTGCTCAAGCGAGGCAAGTTCATTGCTCAGCGGCGCGACCACCATGGTGTAAAGCTCGGCGAGATGGGGGCGTGGATTCGACGATGGCCGCCGCAGTTCCTCGCGCACCTGCAACACCTTGCTGCGCAACTCGGCGGGGGCGGCAGCCAGCTCGTACTTGCGGCGCGCCTGTGGAGTCACCACGATCAGGTAAGCGTGCTCCTCGCCCAGCAGCAGGCGAATGCCAATGACGCGCGGACCCAGCTTGGTGAGCGTGTTCTGCAGGCGGCTGACCTCGGACTTCTCCCGGCTGAGCATGGCGTTGGCATCCTGCGCTCCGGAGCGCTGCGCCAGCTCGGGGTAGAGCGTTTTGCGGAAGAACTCCGCCACCTGCGCGTTGGCCGCTTCAATCTTCGACTCCAGGTCCTTCAGGCGAGCGGCTTCCTCCGGCGTACGCTGCGGCTTGCTCTGCAGCCGGGCCATTTCCACGTTCATCTCGGTCAAGGCGGCGGCGGTCTTCTCCGCGGAGGCCAATTCGCTCTCCGCCTTCTTCTGCACGCCGCTCAGCGCCAGGGGTTGAGAGGCGGATGCAGCACTCTCGGCGGCGCCGCGCACAACTTCTTTCAGTTCCTGCTCCTTCAGCAGATCAAGAACATGCTCGGCCTCTCCCAGTCGTCCGGATTGCACCAGCAGCTCGGCAAGTGTGCGATAGGTGAAAGACTTCGATTTCACGAAGCCGCTCTGCAGGTCTTTAGTCAAACTCGAAATGTTCCTGCGAATCTGCTGAAAGCTGTTCACTGCTTCCGTGCCAAACAGAATGGCCTCTTCCGGATGATGCTCCTCGCGGAAGCCAACCATCAGGCTGGTCTCGATGACGCCCTCGATCTCCGGATCTCCCGCGGCCTTGGCCAGGGCCAGTGCGGATAGCTCGCTGGCCAGTGCCTGGTCAATCTGCTTTTGCTCGTAATAGGCCCAGCCCAAACTCATCAGGCCCAGCGCTTCACCACGGCGGTCTTCCACCTCTCGCCACATGCCGAGCGCCTCGGCGTCCAAGGCCACTGCCTTGGCGGGCTGATGCATATCCGACCAGACCCGTCCTGAATTGTTCAGGGTCATCGCCTCGCCGCGGCGGGCACCCGTCTCATGCCAGATGGGCAGCGCCTGGTCAAAATATTCCTGAGCCTTCTGCCCCTCTCCCAGGTCGGCGTAGGCGCGGCCAATATCGTTCAGCGCCATGGCTTCGCCGTTGCGGTTCTGCACCTCGCGCCAGATGGGCAGCGTCTGGTTGTAGTAATCGAGTGCCATTTGTTGCTGACCCAGGTCGCGATAGAGGCGGCCCATACTGTTGAGGGTCATCGCCTCACCCTGGCGATTGCCGATGCCGCGCCACAGGGTGAGCGCCTGGTTGTAATAGTCCAGTGCGTTTTGCTTTTGCCCCAAATCGGCGCATGCGCGGCCCATATCGTTCAGCGTCAGCGCCTCACCGTTATGCTCGCCGGCTTCGCGCCAAATGGGCAGCGCCTGTTTCAGATACTCCAAGCCCTGCTGGCCCTGCCCCATCTCGGAGTAGGCCTTACCGAGGTTCTCCAGGGTGTTGGCCTTCCCGGCGTGTTCGACCAGTTCCTGCAGATTCGGCATCGCATCCTTCAGGCGCTTCAGGTCCATCAGCTCCGCCAGGCCCATGCGTGAGCGGGCGCGCAGGTTCTGCGGCTGGGTGGCGATCTGCTGCCAGAGGGACATCGCCTCGGTCAGATGTTTCAGCGCATCCTGCCGCTGGCCGAGCTCGTTGTAAGAGCGGCCGATGTAGGTCTCGGTGTTGGCCTCGGCGGCGCGGACCCCGAGAGACTGCCAGATGGCGAGCGCCTGTCCGTACAACTCCAGAGCTTTTTTCTGCTGCCCCATGTCGGAGTAGACCTTGCCCATGGTGTTCAGGGTCATCGCCCGGGTGGCCTGGCCGCCGCCGTTCTGCTCCACGGCCAACGCCTGGTTCAGAGCCTCCAGCGCCTTCTGCATCTGGCCGGACTGGCGGTAGAGATAACCCAGGGCGATGAGCTGCGTACCTTCCTCCTTTGCCTGGTGTCCGGCGCGAGCCTCCGCCAGTTGCTGCTCGTGCTGCGCAATCTGCTCTCGCAGTGTCGAGCTCTGCGCCGGGGCAACGGTTGCGCCCAGTAGTAACGCCGCGCACAGAGTTGCGGTGGCCAGTATCCTTGCGGGACGAAACATAACTCGACGAAACATGCCTGGGAGAATCATTGGGACTTCCTCTCCACCTACTTCGTCTTTTCCTTTTCCTTCGAGTGGGACTTGCTCGAGGAGGTGGATGAATTGGAGTTGCTCTCACTGCTGGCCGGCTTACTGCTGATCGAGGCATCCATCTTCTGCACGCTGATTCGCATGGAGGCGTAGGTGATGCCGGGAACGGCCGCCTGCGCGCGCTTCTCGATGGGCAGATTCGGGTCGGCGTCCTTGCGCAGCAGGTAACCCTGCACCAGCTCCAGGTTGGGCAGCTCCCTGGCCAAATCCTCCGTGTGCTTCATCGGCAGCATCAGGTAGTCACCGGAGAGCAGGCCGACATAACGGGACTCGCGCTCGGCGTCGGCGAAGGCATGTTGCGTGGCTACCGCCGAGGTCAGGTTGCCGGCCATCAGGAACTTTGTGCGGTCTTCCCAGTAGCTGAGCGCCTCGGTAAACGCGCTCAGGGCCGGCACGCTGATTGCCGGCAGCGTCACCAGGGGCGCCGCGATCTTGGCTCCGGCAATCATCACATGCAGCGCCTTTACAAAGATGGAGGTCGTCGGCGCCTTGGAGATGTTGACCGCCAGCTTGCCCGTGCCCTGCGTGAGCAGAATCTTGCTGGTGCCCTGCTTGGCCTGCGGTGTGCGGAAGCCCAACTGGTCAAGAGAAACCTTTCCCGCCTTGTCCGGCACCAGTGATGCAATTGCCGTCCAGGCCAGCGGGGCGATGATGTTCATGTAAGGGTAGATCTGCGTGGTATCCACCCGCAGTTGCGAAGGATGCGCCGAGACTTCTCCCGCGCCGGTGCGGAACTGCGAGAGCGCGATGCTGACGGCCACGTCGCCATCGTGATCGAGCAACTCTTCCTTCTTAATGTCCGTCGCGTAGCGCAGCTTGCGCTCGTCGGTCTTGAAGTGCAGGTACTGCGTCTCGGCGCCGGGATCCGGAAGCTGGTCCTGCGGGCCGCGAGTGGCCGACTTCTTGCCGTAATTCTCGCTGTACGGATTCACGGAATCGAAGAAGCCGTTCCAGAAGTCGTAGGAATCGTGCGGAGCCTCCTCCAATGAGGGCGGAGCGACATTGCCTTGCGCTTGTGCCTGTGCCAGCTCCGGCAGGATGGCGGCGAGCAGCCCCAGGGATGAGGCATCGGTCAAAAAGCGGCGTCGTGAGAGGGACATAAGAACTCTCTTTCGTTGTGGAGTGAAGCCTTCCGGGTTGTTCGCGGCACCGCGATGCAGGCTGCGCAGGTCATTGGTCTTCCCCTGCGGGAACACTGTGAAGGGGCGTCAGCGCAATGCCCCAGTTGATAGGCATTCCACCGGTCGAGCCGCGCGTGCCGCTGCTGGCGCTGCTCAGCAACTTCTCCAGCGGAGATTGCGCAGCGGGATCGCCGCGCGAAGTTGCACCTTCCGAGGTTGCGCCCTCAAAGTTGAGCGCGTATGGATCGGGCAGCGGCTGCGCGGTGCTCAAAAGAATCAGCGTATCCATGCCGTAGGGCGGGCCCACGCGCAGGGTTCTGGCGCCGGGCAGCAGGAACTGCCGGCCCCGGTCGGCGGCATTGGGGAATTGATTCTCCGCGTAATTTCCCGGATAGATGAGCGTACCCTGGCCGCGGCAGTCAATGTCCAGCACATACACCCAGCGCTTTTCCACCACGCGTTCGTCGGAGCGCAGTGCCATGCGCAGCAACTCTCCGCCGCGCACCAGCGCGTCAGGCGCCAGCGCGGCGTCATTGGAGGCCGGCAGCAGCGCCAGCGAATAATATCCGCCGCTGGTTGCACCGGCCGGAGAGTCCGCCAGCTCCAGCCATCCGTGCACCTTGGCCAGCCGCTCAGCGTAATTATTCAGCACAGCGGCAGGCCCGGCAACTGCCTGACTGACGGCGTCCACCCAGTCGCTGCGAAGCGGGTAGGGCGATGCCTCCGAGCAGCCCGGCGTGTGAGAGCCGCGCACGCTGGCCACCGGCCCGGCCACCAGCTCATTCTTGTGGAACCATGCATAGGTTGGGCCATCCGGCCCCAGCGCTCCGGCGAGCGCGTAATGCGCGCTGGAGAGATCAGCCGCCTCCTGCAGATTGTTGTCTCCGCCATCTGCGTGTAGCCTGGCAGCCAACTCACGCGATGGTGGCAGGTTGACCCATAGCCTTGCTCCGGCGGGAAGATGCTGCTGCAAGGCTTTCGCCACGAGCGGCGCGCCCAGATTTGTCACAGTGGCTGCGCCTGCCTGCTGCAGCGTCCAACTCGCGCCATCCCAGCTCAGCATGTGCGTCCAGGGTTCTTCTGCCGGGTCGGCGACGGAAATGACTTTTGCGGCACGCACCTCCGCCACAGCGGAGCGAAGTTGCTCGTCGCTGAGATTCGCCGCCCAGTGCCAAAGGAGCAGCGGAGCCGACTCCGCCGGAATCCATTTCGTCAGCTCAAAGGTTGTACCGGCTTCTACCTTGGCCGAAGAGGTGCCGACAACCTCGGCGGTGGAGCGGGCGATGCCCTGCAATTCCGTGACGCGCAGATGAACTGCCGCACCGTTCTTATCCACGGGGATGGAAGTGAACTCCGTGCCCACGCCAATGCCCGTGGCGCGGCCAATATCCAGCCACACTTTTCCGTCGTCATCCGTCTTCAGGACAAAGGCACGCAGCTTACCGTTCTCCGTGGCCGCACCACCAAAGAGTGGCTGACGGCGGCGTGCGGTGGCTGCGTCAAGCTCGGGCTCCTGCTCCGGCACCTCTCCGCCTTCCAGCACGGCCTTCACACGCTGGTAAACGTCGGCCGCGGGCGTGTTGGTGGGCAGGCTCTCCAGCGCCTCAATCAGCGCGGCGGTAAAGGCGCCATGCGGCTCGGTGTTGGTGCCGCTGAGCGGTAACTCCTTGGCCGTCTGATCCTGCTGCACGGCGGTGAAAACCAGCGCCGGGTTGTCCGTTCTCTCGGTCGGTGCGGTCGAGCCTGCATCGGTCGCGCCTGTGCCGGGTAACGACGCGGGCTCTTCGGCAATGTCGCGCGGATCGAAGGCGAGCTTGCGCTCCTTGTACTTGGTGCCGATTCCACGGCTGATGCCGCCGCTGTGACAGCTATCGAAGATCACCGTCAGGTGGATTCCCTTGTCCAGCGCGGCGTTGAAGATGCGGGTCATCTCGCGGTCGCGCACGTCGTAGCCGCCCTTGTAGGCATCGGCGGGAACCAGCGTGCTGTCTGCGTGCAGATACCTGCCATTCACCAGCACGGTCAGCTTGTTGCCCTTGCTGTTGACGCGCAAGGAGCCGTGGCTGGCCGCATAAAAGACGACCGTATCGCCCTTCTGCGGCAAATCCACCAGGTACTTCTGCATTGCTGCCAGAATGCCATCGCGTGTTGTCTGCGCGGCGGGCAGGATGGTAACACCAGGGTGCGGATGAGTTGGATTGGGATTTGTTAGCAGTACAACCTGCGCGGCGGGAAAGGCAAACTTTGGACTGGTCAGCAGATCGGCCATGGCCGAGGCGTCGTTCACCGCGCCATCCAGGTTCTCAAATGCTCCCAGCTCGCAGCGTCCGTAAATGCAGCCTGGCGGATGTTCCGCCGTGGTGCCGGGTGGCTGATAAGTATTAATGCCGAGCAGCAATGCGCGCGTGGTCTGCGCCGCCGCCTGCGCTCCACAGGCGAGAGAAAGCCCAACGAGAAAGGCCGCCGTGAATGGCCTCATACGAGCTCCATTTAAGAATGCCTGAGTATAGACCTTCCACCATGGAAGGCCAGTCACAATTTCGAAACACCGGGCTGTAATTTCTGTCGCGCGGGCAATGCGTTTTGCCCAGAAATTTACCTGGCGAGTTCCACTTTGGTTCGGTTGGCGAACAAAAGGTTAAATCTCGAGCAGGTCATCCACGTTTTACGGAAGAGGAGGAGTAAGATTCAGCCGCCCAGCGATCCATACGCGGTAAACACGGCAATTTTTGTCTCCCTGACGCGCCAGCGCGGGAGCAGCGTTCACGGAAAGAAGAGGGAAGTTCTTATGAAGGAGAGTAAGTTAGCGGTTCTTATACTCGGCATCGCCCTTTGTATGTTCCTTACTGTTGGCTGCCATAACCAGGGAGTGGCCGCCGGCGCCACGAACGCCGCATCCGGTGGGCAAACGACGATTGACTATCCGCCGGATGGAAAGATTGTCTACGGAGTCGTGAGCGGAGTTTCTTCGCAAGCCGGTGCCATGGGCTCCATCCTCAGCTCCGTGCACCAGCAGTGCGGAGAGAAGCCGCAGGTTGGTCAGCCCTTCCGCGTGCGTAACAGCAACTCCGTCGCCGTCTTCTTCACGGCCGTCAATCACAACCGGGGCAACGCGGCCGTGGCGGGGATGGTGATTGCCGCCGAAGTCTCGCCGACTCACTTTGAAGCCGCACTCATCACCGATGATGCCAGCCGCTTCAACCAGACGGTGAACCCCATGCTGCAGAAGTTGTCGAGCGTGTGGAATCCCGGCCAGTCGTCGCCCGCGGCGCCCGCAGCGTCCGGCACGGCCCCAGCGCCATCGTCGGTGGCGTTGCGCCGCGTCACGGCGTCAGATAACTCTGCCAGCATTGGCGTGCCCGCTGGCTGGCAGATGGACCCCGGCAGCGGCCGCGGCACTATGATTGTGCGCGGACCCAGCGGTGAGCAGGTTGGCCTGGACATGATCCGGAACGCCGTGGACCCCACCAACCCATTCCAGGTCAACCTGGCCCGGCAGCGCATGCCGGTCATGAAGGGAACCATGGTTTATCCCTTCCGCGGAGATATCAACAAGGACTTCGTCAATCTCTTCCAGGCGTGGCGCAAGGCAGGCGGACAGGGGCCGGCGAAGATTCAGGTGGAAAAGCTTGAGCCCATGCAGGCGGCGCAGGGCAACCATTGCGTCCACGCCATTGGACACATGGACCCCGATGGCAAAGGCATGCAGGCATTTAACGACGTCATGTGCGCCATTGACCCCATCCAGAGCTTTGGCGGCTACTCCGTCATGCTCGATCACTCCTTGTTGCCCGCCGCCGTGGAGAACAAGGAGTTTGACCTGCTGAAGGCAATCATCGCCAGCTACCAGATCAACAACCAGGTGGTGAACCAGCAGATGGCCGCACAGATGAAGCAGAAGCAGCAGAGTGATCAGCAGATTCTGGCCGCCGGCCAGCAGCGTGTGAATGAGATTCATCAGATAGGCCAGGCGGCCACCGCACGCATGAACGCCACCGAAGCCGCCAACGATGCGCAGCACGCCGGATACTGGGCGCAGCAGAATACCAACGCGCAAACCTCTGCCGGATTCAGCGACTACCTGCTCGATCAGTCCGTGGTGCAGAACAACAACGTCGCCGGTACCGGAGCCGTGGGCCATGCCACGGTATGGAACTCCACGGCCAACGCCATGGTGCAGGCCAATCCCAATAAGTACGAGATCGTCAACACGCCGAACTACTGGCAGGGAGTGGATTACTAGAGGATTGTTCCCAGGCAAATTAGACGCCGTAGAAGTCCCGCGGAGAACGGGCATCGCATTGCCGCGTCGAAGCCGCGCTGTGCAAAAGAGGCCGCGGCATGCGCCGGTCTTTTTCTCCGCCACCATCCTCTGCGCGGCGTATTCGCATCGCGTGCGGTTACTCCCGTAACGGTGACGAAAACTCGATTTCATCCAGTCAATTCGCGGCCCTGCTGATCACAGCTGAAAGGTCATGTACCCACGAGTCACGGAACCCTCCGGTTGTTACGTTGGTAAGTACATGATCCCTCTACGCGCAACCGATGATTCTTCTAGCAAGGAGAATCCTGGTGCCGCGCTCATTCTTCATCCCGCTGAAAAAGTCCTCCCGCATGGTCCTGCTGTTTGCCACAATGCTTTTCGTTTCCATCTGCGCCATGGCGCAAACGCAGCTCGACGAATACAGCGGCGTGCAGGATGCCACCTGTCCGGCGGGCGCCACCGGAACCTTCTACACCGCCAAGATCAGCAATCACTGGGTCTACTGCGATCCTCTCGGACATCCCTACATTCACCGTGGCGTCTACTACGTCGGCTATCAGGATGACCACACGGCCGCGCCCTACATTCCGCAGAGCTGGGATGCCACCACCAGCAGCAAGTATCCTGACGCTGAGACCCTGAACAGCACGGCCGTTGCGCGCCTGCGCTCCTGGGGATTTAACGGCATCGGCCCCGGCGGATACCGCATGGCGTATCCCTACGATCCTTACGGCCCGGCGGTCGCCACCGCGACGCCGTTCATCAATTACTTTGGCAACAACGCGCACATCAGCTGTGAGCAGACTTCCACCTGCAAGAACCTCTGGTATCTTTACGATCCCACCATCGGTACGGGCTCGAACTATCACCTCACCGATGTTTACGACCCCAACTACGCGCCGGTGGTGATGAGCGTCTACGCCAACGATTGCAATCTCTCGTCGGCCGGCTCCAGCAACTGTTACGGCAGCTCCACGGCATCGCAGTCGCCCTACTTCATCGGCGGAGTAGCAGGCGACAGTGATTACTTCACGGGCTTTGAGGCCGGAGTGGACTTTCCCACTACGCCCGCGGGCAAGTCCTTCGATCACGCCGGATGGGTCATCCTCAACTCCGCGCCGCGCCAGACGATGAATCCCTTCGCCGTCACGCCCTTCACCGACATCACGAATCACAGCAAGGCGCAGCTGGCCACGTTTCTGCAAAACCAGTACGGCAGCATCGCGGCCCTGAACTCCGCCTGGGGCACAAACTTCACGACCTTCGGCTCCACCGCCGCGCAGGCCACGAATGAATCCACCGGCGCCAGCAGCACCGGCAGCGAGGTCACTTTCACGCTCAAGCACTCCAACGTGGACCGCTACTCCGTGCTCATCACCATCGGCGGCACGGTTGCCGGCGGGGACAACGGCACGTCCAACAGCGCCAGCAACCTGATCGGCGCGGGCATCACGAGCGGCTCCATCAACTATTCGACCGGTGCCGTCACGCTCACCTCCATCCTCACCGGCGCCATCACCGTCAACTACTACTACAACGGCTTCGGCAATGGCGGCACGGGATTGCTGGACAACTACCAGCCGACCTACAACAACGCCACCACATCTCCGGATAGCTACGGCACCGCGGCCTACAAGGCCGACCTCGACAACTTCCTGGAGGGTTATGCTTACACCTTCCTGGTGGCCATGAAGAATGGCTTTAAAAGCTACGCGCCCAACAATCTCTTCCTTGGACCCAGCTCCATTGGAAGCTGGCAGGCCCCGGCGCGCTGCCCCGTGCTGAAGGCCGCAGGCCAGGTGCTGGACGTAGGTCAGTTGAGCTTTGACGGCTCGCAGGCGCAGCTCGAGTTCATCGGCAAATGCTTTGGCGACAAGCCCTACCAGAACTGGTACTCGGTGACGGCCAACTATGACTCCGACGTGGCGCCTTACCTGCGCGCCCAGGGCCTACAGGCCCCCGTCGCGGGAGACTATCCCACGCAGGCAGCGCGCGGCACGCAGTTCCAGAACGATATGACCGACTACTGGAACATGTGCTCCTCCACCACCGGCTCCTGCCCGTGGGTTGGTTATGACTGGTGGGCCTACCTCAGCTATGGCTTTCCGCAGTACACGGATTTCGGACTGGTGAGCTGGCGCGACAACGCCTACGACGGCCACGACGCCGCGGCCGCCGCAACCTCCTGCTCCGCACCCGCCAGCTCTTATAGTTGCGGTGGCGAACTGGGCAACTATGGAAACTTCCTCGCCCCCGTGACGGCGACGAACGCGACGCTCGATACCAACCTCTATAACCTTGCCGGTGGCGGCATCAGCACCACGGCTGCCAGCATCACCGCACCCGCTGCGGGCAGCACGCTCACCGGCACCGCAGCCAGCTTTGTGTGGACGGCCACGGGCGCTCCCGGCACAAGCTATCGCCTCTACCTCGGCTCCACGGCCGGCGCCAGCGATCTCTACAACTCCGGCACCATCACCACCACGGAGGCCAACGTAACCGGGCTGCCCACCACGGGAGCGACCATCTATGCCACGCTCGCCACGTTGATCAACAGCAGTTGGGTCACCAGCGCCACCACCTACAGGGCATCGCCCGCACCGGCCCCGGCCACCTTGCTTACGCCTGCGCCGGGCAGCCAGCTTACTTCCACCAGCGCAACCTTCACCTGGAGCACGGGCGGCGCGGTCACTCTCTACCAGCTGACGCTGGGCAGCACCTCGGGCGGCAGTGACCTTTACAGCTCCGGACAGGTGGCCACCACCGCGGCCAGCGTCAGCGGATTGCCCACCACCGGAACGATTTACGCCACGCTTTCGTCCTACGTCAACGGCCAGTGGGAGTCGAACTCCTACACCTACGCGGCGTCGTCGAGCACCGTCGCTCCCGTGGCATCGGTGTTGACTTCGCCCACGGCGGGCAGCACGCTCAGCGGCTCCAGCGCAACCTTCACCTGGACCCCCGGCACCGGCGTCTCCCAGTACGAACTCGACCTGGGCACCACCGGAGTGGGCTCCACGAACCTCACGAGCACGGGCCACACCACGGCCACCTCGGCCAGCGTTACGGGAATCCCCATGGCCGGAGCCACACTCTACGCGCGGCTGTGGTCCTGCATCGGCAGCACCTGGTCCAGCCAGGATTACATCTTCACCGAGTACTCCGCCGTCACTGCTACGCCGGTCATGTCACTTGCGCCCGGCACCTACACCAGCGCGCAGAGTGTGACCATCAGCGACTCGACCAGCGGCGCGGCCATCTACTACACAACCAACGGCACGACTCCGACGGTAGCTTCGACGCATTACACCGCGGCCATCTCCGTCAGCGCCACGCAGACCGTAAAGGCCATCGCGGTTGCCAGCGGATACACCACCAGTGCCGTGGCCTCTTCGGCCTACACCATCAGCCTGCAAACGCCCGCGCCAACCTTCTCGCTTACGCCCGGCACCTACTTCGGCGCGCAGACGTTGAAGCTCACGGACTCGCAGAGCAACGCGACGATCTACTACACGACCAACGGCACAACGCCCACTACGTCCAGCACCAGGTACTCGTCCAGCGGCATCAAGATCACCTCCGCCACCACGGTCAAGGCCATGGCCGTCGCCAGCGGATATCCGGCCAGCAGCGCGGTCACTGGCAGCTACGTCATCGCCGCCGCGCCCACGGTCAGCACCAAAGCGGCCAGCGGACTGACCACCACCGCAGCAACCCTGAACGCCACGGTTACGGCCAACAACGCCAGCACACAATACTGGTTCTGCTATGGACCCACTGCCGCCTCCATGCCGCTCAGCACGCCGATTGCAGGCCCGCTGAGCGGCACCTCCGCCACCACGGTCAGCGCCGCCATCACTGGCCTCAAGGCGAAGGCGACCTACTACTACCGCGTCGTCGCCACCAACGGCGGAGGCCAGACCATCGGCTCCGTCATGAGCTTCACCACCAAGTAAGCTCAACGTGTGCGGGAAAAGGGTGGCCTCTTCGGCCACCCTTTTCTGTTTCTATGCCGCAAACCTGGTTGCTTTGAGAGGCGAACAAACGTCAGGACAAAGAATGGTTACCGCATCGCCGAAGCGTTCATCGGACGGCTCATGGCTCCGGGATGCGTCATCGCCCGGCCATCTTTTTCCTTCTCGGCATCTTCGTCATCGCGCAGATGCCGCCCCAACTGGAACTGCATGCCGAAGTAGCCGATGAACTGTGACTGCCCGCTGGCGGGTCCAAGAAAGCTGCGCCCGGCCATGAAGATGAACAATGCGTTGCGGCTCAGCCGGTAGCGTCCGCCAAAGTCAAAGGTCGTGTCGCGCGGACCCACGGGCATTCCCGTGCTGTACACCTCGGTCAGCAGCTCCAGCCGCTTCGTAGCCTGGTGGCCCAGGGCCAGCCCGCTGATCCAGTAATTCTGCTGCTGGGTGAACCAGTGGCCCACCTCCAGGTCAACGTCCACCGGGCCGACCTTCTTCGTCACCTCAACCGGCAGCAGGAACTGCGGACCCTTGAAGACCAGCCCGCGCGTCACCGACTCCTGCGTGTTGTTGAACTCGTACTGCGGATAGGTGCCAATGTTCAGGTCGAGCTTCGCGCTCTGAAAAAAACGAATCTTCACGCCGGCCTTGCTGTCTCCCGGCCCGCCTTGCAGCTTATGGTTGTCCACACTGTTGAAGATGTACGGCGTCTCATACTTGAGCTGCACGCGGTCGCCCCATCCGTAGTTGATGTCCAGGATCGGCGTCTCGTACTGGTTGTCTCCGCGCGCGCGGTCCTGCGTGTACCCGGCGTTGATTTCCCAGTTGTTGCGTCCCGGAGTGCCGGGGTCGTCGGTCAGCAGCGGAGGCCCGCCCTGCGCCACCAAGGCCGCGGGCGCCAGCAGAAACAAAAAGAGTGCCGCACACACCAGCCGCACCGGCCAGAAAAAAGACTTCAAAGACAAAGGGTCGCTCCGCGGGAAAATGAGATGCTTTTCCATGTTAATGAACCTGCGGCAAATTCTTGGTAAAGGATTGTGAATTTTGCGGGGCGGGGGGCTGTTCAGATGCGCACTTTCAGAAGTCGGATGGTGAGTGTAAAGATCTGTTATCGCCAACAATCGTTCTCTGAGGATGAGCGAACAAATCTCCAGATACAATGGGAAGCTATGGGCACGACCTTCGAGCAGTGGCTTGAATTCGTCTTCAACAACCCCGTTCGTCACCGCGAGTGGTATTGGGATGTGGACTTCGACTCCCAATGGGAGTCGCTCGACCTCACCGATACACTCATTGTCCAATACATGGCGCAGCTTTTTCTGAAACCGGAGATTCTGAAGCCCTATTCGTTTGACCAGGTTGAGCAGGGCCTGTGGTTTCTGATCGGCGACTCCTCACCGGGCCACTCAAGCCAAGCCCTACTAAGGCGCAAGGCGACGCTCCCCGAGCGTGTGATGTGCATTCACGCAATGGCGGGCTTCTTTCGGAACTACGTCCTTGCCGTAACCCCTTGCGACTTTGATCCTAACGAGAGTTCTGCCACAGGCTCAGTCAAGTGCGCAGCTTTCATGTGGTGGGACATCTTTCCCATGCGCTTTTGGCAACCCACTCACCGCCATCCCTCTTTCACTGCGCTGCCACTTCACCTAGAAGAGAAAATGGAAATTGAACCTGAAATCCACGAAGCAACCTTGAATGTGATGGCCGAGGTTCTCGACTTGCCATCCGAACTTTGCCAGTTCAGCGCCCTTCATGGCCTCGGCCATTGGCATGCCCGCCACCCGGAGCGGGTCGAGCATATAGTGGATACGTTTATATCGCGGCACCAAGACCTCAGGCCTCATCTGATCGAATATGCTTCGATGGCTCGTCGCGGCGATGTCTAGCCATTCCCTTCTGTATAAGCATTGCATGACGGATTATCGCCAAGGCACCCACGATGCCTTTCAATATTCTCTCCAACAAAAGCGCGCGGGCCACTTCGACCCGCGCGCGTAGCTTGCGAATAACATCTACCGATGCGCAGCCAGTGCCGGCTCCATATGCTGAGCCCGCTCCTTCATCAGCTTGGCCGCCTTCTGCGCAATGTGCTCGGCGCTTACTTCGAACTCCTTGACCAGCTCCCACGGCGCGCCGCTGTCG
The DNA here is from genome assembly GCA_963719655.1 of uncultured Acidobacteriota bacterium. GTDB lineage: Bacteria > Acidobacteriota > Terriglobia > Terriglobales > Acidobacteriaceae > TOLSYN. Next base: position 44,383 of record CAVRDQ010000108.1, read on the forward strand.
CCAAAGCGATCCTGCACGCCGATGTAGCCGGCCAGCACGGGATGGTGCATCAGCGATGGGTCTTCCAGGATGATGCCCGCCACCTGCCAGCCCAGGGCGCCCACCTGGTGCTCCTCGGCCGTCACGATCACGCCGGTCTCGCGAGCCGCGCGCAGAATCGCCTCGCGGTCGAGAGGCTTCAGGGTGTGCATGTTCAGGATGCGCGTCTCGTAGCCGAAGTCTTTCTTCAGGATCCACGCCGCGCGCATCGCCTCCGGAACCATCAGGCAGAAGCAGATGGAGGATCAATCGCATTCCTCGAGGAAGAAGTCCCGCGCGTGGAAGCAGCGCTGGCCCATACCGAGCAGCAGTTGGGCGTCTACGTCTCCGCGGCGGAAACCGAGCATCTAACCCAACTGGCCCAGGATCTCCGCGCGCAGCTAGCCGCGTTCACCAGCGAGTGGGAAGAACTGATAGCATCTCGAGGGCGCGTAGGAACTGATGAATGGCCCGCGCCGCGCGCACCTCTAAGAGCGCAACTTTAAAGCTGCTGAAAAACTGCAGTCTGCCGGGCTTTGCAGCAGGGCAGGACTTCAGTCCCGCCGCCACTTCAGCCCTGCGGAACTCCCTCGGAAACCCCGCAAGACCTCGGCGATTCCCTCCGGCCGCCCTCATCCCACCCCAGGCAGCGAAATCAGGATCGTCGTCCCCCCGCCTTTCTAACGGTTCAGAGCGCCCGGATCTGCCCGTTGTGCAGCTTCACCGCGCGTTCGGCAATCGCCAGCCCCACTCCCACCCCGCCGGTGTGCGCGCTGCGCGCCGCGTCCAGCCGGTAAAACGGCCCGGAAGATCGCCTCCAGCTCCGCCTCCGGAATGCCCGGCCCGCGGTTAGTTCAGATTCTCCTTCAGCTGTTTCAAAAATCCGCCGGGCTGCCCCAGTAAATTGAGATCTCCGGTGAATCGTCTCCACCCTGAAAGTAGCTCTCGATATACCTGCGGGCCTTTGTTCACATCGGCCACACTCTGCTCGCCGGGATTTACCTGCACGCCCACGTGTGCCAGGTCGCGCAGCGTCCTTGTCCCCGGCCGCGTCACAATCATGCGCAACAGCACGCGGAACCGCCAGTCGTCGAGCCTGAACCCAAGAAACAACAGCGAGCTCTGCATCAATTGCCCGACCAGCGTTGGCAGCAGCAGATCGAGCCGCGAAGTCGCAATCAGGTAGTCGAAGAAATCGTCTTCGGTCAGCACCATCGAGTTGGGCTTCCCGAAGATTCCGAAGATGTGATAAACCCACGGACTCTCGGGTGTGGGCTTCGCATTCTGCGGCTGCGGCTTTTGCGGAACATCTTCTCCGCGCCACGAGGTAAACACCGGCTCAACGTTCTTGCCTTCGGCTTTCAGCGCTCGCACCAGCATCGGCTCGTAGCTGGCATTCAAATAAATCGACGCGGGCAGTTCGCTCAGCACGCGATAAGGATGATCGCGGTTCGATCTGCATTGATTCACCGCGGCATCGAGCAGAGCCGGCAGCGATCCCTGGCTCGCGTCCAGCGACGCTTTATCGAGCCTCCGGCTTATTTGCGCCAGAAACTCGTTCTGCACCGCTTCGCACGCGTAGCTTCGCTTCTGCTCCACGCAAATTACCTGGGCAACCTTGGCCAGGTCGGTCCGCTCGTGCGGTGAAAGCGGAAACCCGTGTTTGTCAGCTAGGTTCCCCGCCAACTCCATCGTTCCGCCGAAGATATCCTCGCCCAGCTCAGGGCCCAAAATCGGAATGAAACGCCCGGAACGCACCGAGTTGCAAACGGCCTTCCACTTGTCGAATTCGGATTTGCCTTCGCCGCCGAACCCCGGCTCATACCAGATGCATCCATCGCGCAGCCGCAAAAACAGCAC
>CAVRDQ010000109.1:0-17957 GCA_963719655.1 uncultured Acidobacteriota bacterium
GCACTTCGCCATCGGCAACTTCATACGCGATGCAATGACCGTGGGCTCGATCTCGGTGGCAGGCGACGGACGCGCCGTGCGCAGCTATCAATATGCCGGCGACCTGGTGGTGTGGCTGTGGACGATCCTGCTGCGCGGCGAGTCTCTTCGCGCCTATAACGTGGGCAGCGAGGAGGCGGTCAACATCGCCGAGCTGGCAGAGCGCGTGGCCCGTGCGTTGCGGCCTTCGAATGGCCCGGCCATTGACGTGAAAATTCTGGGCAAGCCTTCCTCTGCCCCCGTGCACCGCTACGTGCCCAGCACGGCGCGCGCCCGCCAGGAGCTGGGCCTAAGCTGCACAGTTACGCTGGAAGAGATGGTGCGCCGCACTCGCGACTGGGCCGAGCGGCAGGGCCGCTAGAGCCGCCCGCCTACACCGTGCAGGCGCGAAAACATGCGATGAGCGACCCAGCCCCGTACCGTACATCCCCCAAGAATTATTTTGGCAGGTAGCGAAACACCTTGGCTTCCACGTCGGCGGGAAGATCCGGCGACATGCGATGCAATGGGTTTGAGACCATGCCCCCGGTTGCAGTCACACGGCTGGTAATCTTCGGGAAGTAGGTCTGCGCGGGATCAACCTGCACCAGGAAGGCCGCCGCGCCGGGCGCCGCAAATTGGTGCAGGAACTCCGCATCCGTCTCAAAGCCGTTGCTGATGGGCATCACGGGGATTCCATAGGCGGCAAACAGAAGCTCCCAGTTGGGAAAGCCCAGCCCGGTGGCCGTGTCGCAGCCCACGTAGTGACCGCCAAAGTAGCTGATTTGCGTCATGCGTATGGAGGCGTATCCGTTGTTGGCGAAGATGAAGATCTTCAGGTTCAGTTGGTTGGCCGCCACCGTGCCCAGCTCCTGAAGATTCTGTATAAATCCGCCATCGCCCTCCACCAGGATGGTCCGCCGGCCGGCGGCAGCAAAGGCCGCGCCGAGTGCGCCGCTCAGTCCATAACCCATGGAGGCCAATCCCTTCGTGGTCACCATCCTCTGGCCGCTCTTCTGCTCAAAGGCTTGCATCATCACGGTGAAGGCGTTGCCGCTGCTGCACGGAATCACCACGTCCTGCCCGGTGCATAGGTGGGAGAGCTGCTGCACAAAGCGATACGGTGAAATGTAGCCCTCGCCAGTGGTGTTTCCATCTTCCACCAGGGGAATGGTCTGCCGTACGAAGCGTCCGAAGTCCACCCATTCGCGATAGTCGCCGGGAGTGGCGGCGGCCACATGACGAAGGACCACGTTGGCATCGCCACAGATGGGGAACGATACCTTGGGATGGCCTTTGCGCAACTCCGCCGGGTCGCAATCCACCTGAATGACCTCGCCGGCGGGTACAAACTCCTGCCAGTTAAAGCCCGTCTGTTGCAATCCAAGACGCGTACCAAGAGCGACGACCAGATCCGCCTGTTGCAACAAGATATTGGAAGAGCGCTGCCCCCAGGTGTTGGGCCGGCCCATGTACAAAGGATGAGCCGACGGAACGCGGTCCGCTCCATTCCAGGTCGTCATCAGCAGTGCGCCAAGCGTTGTCAGCGAATCGAGAACTTCCGACGCAGTTTCGCGGGCAACGCCTCCACCCAACAAAAGCACCGGCCGTTTTGCGGCGGCCAGCATGGCCGAAATGCGATCGAGAACCGCCGCTTCGATGCTTGGAATCGCAGCCTGACCGACGGCGGCTGCTTGCGTCAGCGGTGCGGGTTCAACATTACGGGCCTGCAGGTCGAGCGGGATCTCAATAAACACCGGGCCTTTTCTGCCCACAGAACCGGATTGCACCAGCCCGGCGAATTCCTTGCCATCCATCACATCGGTGAGCAAAGTCGAAGTCACGGTGATTGGCCGCACGATGTCAACGCCGTTGATCTCCTGAATACCGCGCTGGCGCACTTCTCCGCGGGCCAGGTCTGACACCTTGGCCTGGCCGCCAATGACGAGCAGTTCGTGGCTTTCCAGATATGCTCCGGCGATGGCCGTGACAATGTTCGTGAGTCCCGGCCCGGCCGTCACCAAGGCAAAAGCCTTGCCATGGTCAGAAATCTCGTTGAAATACTCGGCGGCAATTCCGGCCGCCACCTCGTGGACGACAGGAATGCAGGTGAACTTCCGGCTGCAGCTTTCCAGCAGATGCATGACATTTCCGCCGCCAAGAAAGAAGCAGTGGGTGTAGCCAAGCTCCACCAGCCAGTCCGCCAACTGATCGCTATATTTCATTTAACTCAGGTCCCTTAGAGCCTTCGCAATTGCCATCTGGATGAGGTCTTTTGATTGGTCGTTCTTCGGCAGTTTGACCATTTCGGCTGCGCCTGTCTCCGCCACCAGAATCACGCTATAGGCGAGCGTGCTGTGCTTCTTGTCGGCCTGGAAGCGATCCAGAATCTCTTCTGCCGAGAGGGATTTCAACTCATCGGCGAGATTTGGAACCTCGGCAATCAGGCTGCGCAGGTGGGCTTCCAGTTGATGAAGCTGATGAGCATCGGCGTAGGAGCGCCCCATCGTCTTTCCCACTTCGATGGCACAGAAAATACCCAGCGCAACCCCGATGCCGTGACTGATGCGAAAGTGCGATGCACCCTCGATGGCGTGACCGAAGGTGTGGCCGAAGTTCAACAGCAGCCGCTCCCCCTTGTCGAACTCGTCGGTCTCAATAAACCACTTCTTCGCCATCAGGCTGGCGATGATCACCCGCTCCAGCCCTTCCACCGGCATGGCGACCGCCGGAGCCTGGGCGAGGTACTCCTCAAACGAGGATGCGCCGCGGCAATAGCAGATCTTCGCCGCCTCCACCAGGCCGCTGGCGCGCTGCTCATCGTTCAGGCTCAAGGCCAGCATAGGATCAATGCCAATCGAGGACGGCGGATGAAACGTGCCGACAAGATTCTTGTACGGGCCCACGTTGATGGACGATTTGCCGCCAATGCAGGAGTCGGCCATGGCCAGCAGCGTGGTCGGCACATAGAACCATTCCACGCCGCGCATGTACACCGAGGCGATGAACGCGGCGATGTCCTGAATGACGCCTCCGCCGAGCGCGATCAGCCGCGTCTGGCGATTGGCTCCCATCTCTCGCAGCCGCACGATAAGCCCGGGAACCGCGTCCAGGCTCTTCATCGTCTCCTCGGCGGGAATCGTGAGAGCCGGCGTATTGGCCTCCGCCAGAAGCGGGGCGAACCACTCATCGGCAATGACAACGTCGGAGGGCAAAGGCTTCAGCAACTGCTGAAACAGTCCCCTCTCGACGGCCACCGAGTAGTCGCCGTTGGCAGACCGAACATTAAAGGAGGCGGACATTGCTGAACCCCAGGTCTGCGGCGATGAATTGGCCGGTGATTCCGGTATTTTCCGGCGAGCAGAGAAACAACACAAGCGAGGCGACGTCGCCGAGCGCGGGCAGCCGCCCGAAGCCCGTGGCGGCCGACAGCGCGTCAATCTGGGCAGCGGCAAGGTTCTTCCGGGTCATCGGAGTATCGAGCGCGCCCGGCAACACCGCGTTGATCAGATGGCCGTCTCCAGCCAGATCCGCGGCGGCCGATAACACCAGTCCACTGAGAGCCGCTTTCGTCATGCAATAAGAGAGTTTGTTCTGTCTCGCCAGCTCTTGCCAAATGGAGCTGATGACGCAAAGCCGGGCGGGGCGCTGCAGTAGGCTTCCATCAAGCAATGCCCGGAGCGTGGCCAGAATGTAAAGGCAGTTCGCCTCGTACAACTCCCGGTTTTTCGCCAGATCCACGTCGTACACACTGTCGTTTGTATTCGCTCCCTGGGCCCAGCACACAGCATCGTAGGGGCCATGCGTGCGGAGTGGTTCCGAAGAGAAGTCCTCGGCCATCGGGTCCAACTGAATCCATCGAACGCCATCCTGGGTGGTCTTCGGCCTGCGCGCCACGGCCACCACATCCCACCCGCGTTCGATGGCAGCGGCTGCGACCGCAGTTCCGATCGCGCCGCTTCCACCGAAGAGCAGAAACCTATGCCTTGCCTCTTGCATCTGTATTCATCTCAATTCGAACCAGCATGATTCCAGCCGGCATCGTGCCATAGGGAAAAAGCCTGGCGCCATGCGCAAGCTCTAGTTGCCGCTGTTGAGAACTTTCCAGCGCGCTTCCAGCATCTGAATGCGTTTGGCGTCTTCCTGCTGAATGTGGCCGTAGTAATCGCGCTTGTTGAGCAGCCAGAGCAATTCGAAGTGAACCGCGTTGAGCAGACCCTTCTCCATGTTCGGCGCGCCCAGGGCGGAAGCCGTGAAGATGACCTTGCGGGTTTCAAAGCGCGTCAGGTGAATCTCGCGAATCTGCCGCAGGCAAACCAGCGAATCCATGGAAACGCCGCCGCCCACCACCAAATCAACGCCGTTGGCCTTGGCCGCCTCGGCCGCCTTCAACACATAGTCGGTGACCTTCGCCTCGTTGATGGCATCGCGGGAGAAGCCACAGGAGAGAGAGAAGTCCACGCGGCCAAAGACCAGTCCGGAGAGGCAGGGGTACTTGCCGGTCTGCTCTGCCAACTCCTTCAGGCTGTGAAACGCCTGGATGGTCTCCATGTTGAAAAGAAACTGCGTCTCCTCCTGCTCTTCCTTGGAGTAAACCTTGTCCACGGCTTCGGCATACTTGCTGAGCGCGTAAGGACTTTCAATCATCGGCGCAATGATGTAATCCACGCCGATCTGCTTGCTCTCGATCAGATCGCGCATGGCCTCGCAGCCGCCAATCTTGAGGCCGAGCTTCAGGTTGGCCTTGCGGGCAATCTCCACCAGGCGGAGAAGTTCTTCGACGCGCGTTCCTTCGGCCTCGAACTCCGCCTTCACGGCAACATAACCAAACTCGTCTCTACCGATTTTCAGCAATTCCAGCATCTTGCGTTCGCACAAATTCATGAGTACTGCCCTCCTGATGTCATACCCGCACCCGGCATAGACACTCGGGATAGCGGGCGGCCGCCTGACTCTTACCGCACTTCGGCTAGCGTATAGTATATGTGATTGCCAGCGCCACTACATTGTCGGAAGCGACGCTCGGGCGAGGGCTGTTTCCCCGGGTAAAACCTGCGCTGGAAGCACATTCGGCAGGGGGCGGCGAACGCTGTGCGCCGGCACCGGCGAGTCTGCGAGCCATGCTGTTATTTCTCGCAGACCTCCCCGCGGGCAGGTGGTTTTCAGGGCAGCATCCGATGCCACGCGCTACGGAATCCATACCAAGCGGAGTTCACAACACTCGATGAAGACGATCAGCATCCTCACGCCGTGCTACAACGAGGAGCTCAACGTGCGCGAGCTTTACTGGCGCGTGCGCACCGTGATGGCCGGCCTCGGCCGCTACCGCTACGAACACATCTTTATTGACAACGCCAGCCGCGACCAGACCTTTGCCATCCTGTGCGAACTGGCCGCCGCCGATCACAACGTCAAGGTCATCCGCAACACGCGCAACTTCGGACACATCCGTTCTCCGCATCACGCCCTTCTGCAAACCACGGGCGACTGCGTCATCGGCATCGTCGCCGACCTGCAGGATCCGCCGGAGATGATTCCGCAGATGATCGAGGCCTGGGAGAACGGCTACGCCGTGGTTATCGGCGTCAAGGCCAGCAGCGAAGAGAACGGCCTGATGTTCTGGATCCGCAAGCAGTACTACCATTGGGTCAACCGGCTGAGCGGCATTGAGACCTACGAGAACTTCACCGGCTTCGGACTCTACGACCGCAAGGTGGTGGAGGCCATTCGCACCATGGGCGACCCCTACCCGTACTTCCGCGGCATGGTGGCCGAGATCGGCTTCGACCGCCTGGAGATCCCCTACCATCAGCCGCTGCGCAAACGCGGCATCACGGCCAACAACTTTTACACGCTGTATGACATGGCCATGCTGGGCATCACCAACCTCAGCAAGGTGCCGCTGCGCATGGCCGTCTTTGCCGGCTTCGGCGGAGCCCTGCTCTCGGTGCTGCTCTCAATCGGCTACATGCTCTACAAGCTGATCTTCTGGCAGAAGTTCTCGCTGGGCATTGCGCCACTGGTCATCGGCGGATTCTTCTTCAGCTCGCTGCAGCTGCTGTTCCTTGGCATCCTGGGCGAATACGTCGGCGCCATCCACACCATCGTGCAGAAGCGTCCCTACGTTTTTGAGCGCGACCGCGTGAACTTTGAATACACGCCCGGTGAGGCCACGCTGCCTGCGGGCGGAGTTCCTATCGAAGAGTAGGGCGAGGTTTGTTCCGTGGGGCGCGGCCGGAAAAGGTCGCGCCTATTTCTTTGCGCGCGGCTTTGTTTGCGTTTTCTTTGGCGGCTTTGCGCTTTGTGTCTTTCCGGGCTTTTTCTCAGGCGGCTTCGCGGACTTTGCGGCGATTTTCTTTGCCGGGGTCTTCTTTGCCGGGCTTTTCACGAATCTCTTCGCGCTTCCGCTGACCGGTTTTGCTGCGGCCGTTTTTTCTGAGGTTTTCGCGGGCGACTTTTTCTCAGATGCCCCCGCCGCGCCCTTCGCCATCTCCTCGCGGCGTTTGGCGGGCAAGCCCTCCCAGACGATTCTGTGCGCCGTGGAGATCAGTTCCTCCATCTCGGCGTCACGCAGGGTGTGAAATTCGCGCAGCGCCAGCCATTGCGCGCGTGCCAGGTACGGTGCCGGCTCAACGCCTTCGATCTCCTGCAAGGTGAAGAACTCTTCGCGCCCCACCTTCAGTGACATGGCAAACTCGGCGGGCTCCAGGTTGGCCACCAGAAACATCTTGCCGCCCACCTTGAAGACCAGGTTGTCTCCCCACTGCACGCTCTCGGTCACATGCGGCAGGCTCAGGCAATGGGCGCGGATGGCTTCCAGATCCATGGGCGGTATTATCACCCCTCCCGCTCTGACGTGAAAGTCTTTCCCTCAAATGGCGAAGGACCGCGACAGGCGCGGCCCTCCGGAGAATGTTCTTGTCCGCCTAAACGCGCGTGCCGCCCTTGGCTTCGTCCAGCACCACGCGGGCGCTCATGCGCTTCTTGCCGTGGTAGTAAACGACCTCCACGGTGTCGCCCGAGCGGTGGTTGTTCATCACGTGCGCCAGGTCCTGCACGCTCTTCACGTCCTGCCCGTCCACTTCCACAAGCAGGTCGCCGCCGATGATGATCTCGTAGTTGCCGTAGTACACCTTCTCGTGTCCGCCCTGGATGCCGGCGCGGGCGGCGGCCGAGCCGGGCACCACCTGCATCACCAGCACGCCTTCGTCGCGCGGCAGGTCCAGCTGCTCGGCCAGTTCGCGCGTCATGGGCACGGGCAGCGGACGGATGCCCAAAGTCGGGCGGCGCACGCGGCCGTACTGTACAAGGTCATTCAGCACGCTTTTGGCCGCGTTGATGGGGATGGCAAAGCCCACTCCGGCGTTACCGCCACTGGCCGAGGCGATCATGGTGTTGATGCCGATGACCTCGCCGTGCGAGTTGAGCAGCGGGCCGCCGCTGTTGCCTGGGTTGATGGCCGCGTCGGTCTGGATGGCCTCGTCAATGTAGGTGCCGTCGGGCTCCTGCACCTGGCGGATGCTGCTGACGATGCCGCGCGTCATGGTGCCGTTGAAGATTCCAAAGGGATTGCCGATGGCCAGCACCTTTTGCCCCACCTGTAACGCGCTGCTGCTGCCCAGCGTGACCGGCTGAAGGTTGGGAGCCTTGATCTGGATGACGGCCAGGTCGTGCGACTTGTCCGTGCCGATGACCGTGGCCGGGTAGTGCTTCTTGTTGTCGAGGATCACTTCCAGCTTCCGCGCGTTGTCAATCACGTGGTAGTTGGTCAGGATGTGGCCTTCGCGGTCAATGACGAAGCCGCTTCCCGCGCCCTGCTGCGCCTGCGGACCGAAGAAGAAGTCGTAGCTGACAACCGTGGAGGTGATGTTGACCACCGAGGGCACCACGCGCTTGTACACGTCCACATTGTTCTGCTCTTCGGCGTCCAGGGCGGGCGCCGCTTGCGCCTCGGTAATCTGCACGGGGGCGCGAGAGATCCAACTGGCCGGGGGGCCAAAGTGATAGGTAGTGTAGACGAAAAATGCCGCGGCCAGCAGCACTCCAAACAAGAATGGCCTAAGGGTTTTCATGGATATCTTTGCGCCGGCAGCTCCGGCATCACGTGATTATAGACGCACAGAAGCGCAGAAAGTTTCCCAGCCCCGGGCGCCAAAGTCCCGGGCAGGCCGGGCAACCTGAGGCCACTATTCAGCGTTGCTTTTCGCCTTGGGCTTTGGCCGTGTGGGTCTCCGCCACAGGGGTCAACGGCAGGCCACGGCGCAGGCGAGCGGCCTTCACCGTGTTGCTCATCAGCATGGCAATGGTCAGCTTTCCCACACCGCCGGGCACTGGCGTCACGGCGCCGGCCATGCGAACCACGCGCGGGTCACAGTCTCCCATGATGATATTGCCCTTTTCGGCAAACTGCTTTTCGCGTTTTTCGTCGCCCTTGAAGAAGCGCTCAAAGTCGGCCGGATCGCTGATGTGGTTGATTCCCACATCGAGAACCGTGGCGCCGGGCTTGATGAATTCCGTGGTGATGAAGCCGGGGCGCCCGATGGCCGCCACCAGGATGTCTCCGCGGCGGCAGACGGCCGGCAGGTCCTTGGTACGGCTGTGGCAGATGGTAACGGTGGCGTTGGCGTTGGTCAGCAGCATGGCCAGCGGTTTGCCCACAATGTCGCTGCGGCCCACAACCACGGCCTCCTGTCCCTCAATGGGAATGTTGGCGCGGCGCAGAATCTCCATACAGCCGGAGGGGGTACAAGGCACCAGGCCGGGGCGCTGGGTGCTCAGGTTGCCCACGTTGACCGGGTGGAAGCCATCCACGTCCTTCGAGGGGGAAACGGCCAGCAGAACGGCCTTGGAGTCCACCTGCTCCGGCAGGGGAAGCTGCACCAGGATGCCGTCAATGTCATCACGCTGGTTAAGCCCCTCGATCAGGACGATCAACTCTTCCGTGGTCACGCTCTCCGGCGGGGTAATCAGCTCGCTGAAGATGCCCAATTGCTCACAGGCGCGAACCTTGCTGCGGACATAGGTCTGGGAGGCGGGGTTTGCCCCCACCAGCACCGCAGCCAGGCCGGGACGCACTCCGTCGGCAGACAACTGGCGAACCTCTTCGGCCACCTCGGTCTTGATCTGGGTCGCGTAGAGATTTCCATCCAGGAGATGAGCAGGCATAACGATCAGGGCTTCCTAGGCTAAGAATAGACGTAATCTTCGTACCCGCTTATTGTACCGGGTACGGGGTGGAGAGGCGAATCCTCCGGGGAGGGATAATTGACACCAGCAAAAATGGCACAGACCGTGGCCTGCCCTGTCTGCCACGGAATACTGCGGTTCAACGCGGATTTTACGCGCCTGCGCTGTACCGGTTGCCAGCGCCATTACCGCGTCCTGGACGAGATTCCAGTGCTGCTGGCGCAGGAGGCAACCCCCGGAGAAACAGCGTAACTAACAGAAAACAAATAGGATGCTATCCATCTTCCAGCAACCACTGAACTTCCACGGAAAATCATCCGATGAAACGATCACGAACCGGATTGGGCGCTCAGGGAGGCCTCTGCAGATGCCAGCAGTCAAACGCAACCTTTTCGGTCCATTTGGGTTGGATACCAAAGCAGAGGTTGGAGGTGGCCCAATGCCGGACGAGAAGTTTTCTACGATGGAGGTGGCGGTGCTCCGCAGCGAACTGCTGCAGGGCGGGCTGGATGCCCGTGACGCCGCCGACCTGATGCAGAACTTTCTGGCCGGGCGCGGTTACGGCGTCAGCCTGGAGGCAGCGCGGGCGGCCGCCTACAAGGTCGAGGGCTCCGGTTGCTCACTGGAAGTGATGCAGCGCGAGCTGGAACGCATCGCCTGGATTCAGTAGCGCATTCGGCTTTGACGCAGGATGAACAACAGTTTCGCAGTTGCCCACCGGAAACGGGTGGCGCAAGGCAAAAGAACGGGGACGGCTAAACGGCCGTCCCCGTGGTGTTTTGCGGCAAATCGCTGCTACTTCTTGGCGCCCTTGCCTTTGCCAAAGGTGGTTTGCACGGTGGCGCCCAGGTAGGAAAGCAAATCCTTGGCAGCCTGTGCATTGCGGCCATCAGGAGCAAGCTCCAGGTATTTATTCAAAGCCTCGACCGTGCCGGGCACGGGGACAACCTTGCCGTTGGCGCCCGTGGAGGCCTTGCCCACCAGGTTCACGCCCTTCTGGTAGTATGCGTCGGCCTTCGTGGGATCGGCGGCAATGGCCTTGTCAAAGGCGGTGTTCGCCTCGTCCACGGCGCCCTGGTTGGTCATCACGGCGCCTACGTTGAAAAAGCACTGTCCCGCCGAGGTGGCGTCCACCGCCTGGGCGGCTGCGCACTCCTGCATCGCTTCACTGTTCTTGGCCTGGCGAACCAGGGCAAGCCCCAGCCCGGAGTGATAGTCGGCCAGTGACTTGGAGCCCGCTGGCGCCAACTGGAGGGCCTTCTTGTAGGCTTCCTCCGACTCGGGATACTTTTTGTCCGACAGGTAAACGTCGGCCAGCGTCCCGTAGATGACGTCATGGGTCTGATCAAGGGCGACAGCCTGTTCCATGGTGGCCACGGCACCGTCGAGATCGCCGGCTTTCTTCTGATCTCGCGCCTGTGCCAGCATGGCGTTCAGATTCTTGACCTTGTCCAGGTTCTTCTTCTGTTCCTCGTACTTCTTGCGAGCCTCGGCGTTCTCCGGAGCATTCAGCGCGGCTTCCTTCTCCTTCTTCAGGTCGAAGTCGTAGACGGTCTCTCCGCTGCCCGCCATGGGCAGGCCGTTGGCGAACCAGAGAACGGTCTTGCCATCCGGCGCGTAGATGGTGATTTTGTAGTTATTCCCTGGCAGCACGCCCATCAGGTAATAGTTGCCCTTGGCGTCGGTCTTCAGTGGGAATTTGCGGCCATTTTCGTTGTTGAGCAGTTCGACCGGGGCTCCGACCAGGGGCTTGCCGTCCTCACCCTTGATGTTGCCGCGGGCAGAGGCCTGGGCCATCAGGCTGACAGAAAAAATGGCCGTCATGGCCAGGAACAGGAAAAGTGCAATGCGCTTTGTCATTTCCGCCTCCAGCGGAGAATCTGAATCTGTTGCCAAGCCCACCCGTGGGGCGCGCCGCTAATGAGCGGACGGCGCCTGGTAGGGGATGGGATCGGTACTGCCGGCTGCCGCAAAGGCGCGCAGACGAAGCGCGCAGCTCTCACAGACGCCGCAGGCCCGATCTTCCCGGCTGTAGCACGACCATGTTAGCTCGAAGGGCGCACCTAGTTCTAGACCCTTGCGAACGATCTCTACTTTCTTCAGGGCGATGAGCGGGGTATGGATGCGGATCAGCCCCTCTTTGGTCCCGGCCTGGATGAGGCGATTGAAGGCCTCGTAGTACTCGGGACGGCAGTCCGGGTAGCCGCTGCTGTCCTGCTCGACGGCTCCAATGTAAATCTGGCTGGCGCCCAAGACCTCCGCCCAACTGACGGCCACGGAGAGAAAATGGGCGTTGCGGAAGGGAACGTAGGTGATGGGAACCTCGAATGTGGGAGCGGATTGGGAGCCGGGTAACGCTGCGCTGCCGGCCGCTGGCGCATTGTCGGGTAACGCTGCGCTGCCGGCCGCTGGCGCCCGGCCTATTTCCGGCCCGGCGGTTGGAACGGCCAGCGAGCTGTCGGTCAGAGCCGAGCCGCCGATCTGGCTGAGCGCCTGGTTGCGGACAACCAGGCGGCGCGTGATGCCCAGCCGGTCGCAAATCTCCTGAAAGGCGCGCTGCTCACGGGCCTCGGTGCGCTGGCCGTAGCTGACGTGCAGGGCGGCTACGTGCTCCGCGCCATGTTCGCGCACGGCCAGGGTGGCGCAGACGGTGGAATCCATTCCGCCGGAGAGCGTGACGACCGTATTGATTTTGTTGGGCATAGAAATGTCTCCCTTCGTTGCGAGAAGCGGCGCAGAGCCGGGCAATCAGACGCCCTTGAGCTGCGGCTCCCAGATGAACTTATGAATCTGCAGTCCCAGGCGGGCGTTGACCCCGTCGGCCAGCATCCACTCGGCCAGGGTGCGCGGGTCGAGCAGGCAGTTCTCCACCGAGCGTGAGCCCGTGGCGCCTTTGCGGAAAGCCGGTGAAAGAATAATCGCCGCCGGACCTGCGGCAAGCCGATGGCGGGCGAGAAATGCACGGGCGTAGTCGTAGTCCTCGCGACTGGCGAGGACGAACTTCAGCTCGTCGCGCGCGGTGAGCGCGGCCAGGTTGGCCGTTTCGAAGCGCAGATGCTCGCCGCTCGACGGGCACTTCACATCCACAATTTTATGCACCTGGGCGGGCACGGCCGCAAGCGGACGCTCGCCGCTGGTCTCAATCAGCACCTGGTAGTTGGAGGCGAGAAGACGCTCGATCAGCGGCAGAAGTTCGCGCTCCTGCAGCATGGGCTCGCCGCCGGTGATCTCGACCAGCCCGCCGGTGGGTGAAAGGCGCGCGACCTCTCCAGCAATCTCATCTTCGGTCATCTTGTGGCCGCCGCCGAAGGTGTACTCGCTGTCACACCAGGCGCAGCGCAGATTGCATCCGGCCAGGCGCACAAAGACGCATGGCAGCCCGGCAAAGGAGCTCTCACCCTGTAACGACTTGTAGATCTCGATGATGTGCATGATGAAGCCTTACGTAAAACTATTTTTGCCGCAGGCGCCAGGCGGGTAACGCGGCGACCAAACGCCGCTGCCGGCCGCAGGCGCTCGCGGGTAACGCGGCGACTGAACGCCGCTGCCGGTCGCAGGCGCTCGCGGGTAACGCGGCGACCAAACGCCGCTGCCGGCCGCAGGCGCCAGGTTACTCGTAATAACTGGCGATGGAGGTGTCGGTCTCCCAGATGGTGACCTGCTTGACCGTGACGCGGCCTCCGGTGGCCGTCTTGAGCCCGGTGTTGCACTGATCAAAGAAGTACTTGGCCAGGTTCTCCGCCGTCGGGTTGAGGACGGTGAAGGGCTCAATGTCGTTGATCATCTTGTGATCCAGATATTCGACGACGGGCTTCATCACCAGCTTCAGCTCTTTGAAGTCGAGCAGAAGGCCGGCCGTGTCCAGTTCCTTGCCCTGCAATGTGACGCGGACGCGATAGTTGTGGCCGTGCGGATTCTCGCACTTGCCCTTGTAGTTGCGCAGGTAATGACCCGAGGAAAAGGTGTCCTGCACGGTTACTTCAAACATAATTCTCCCAGCCGGATGCGGGGCATCCGCTCCCTTGACGTTGCGCCGGGGCGCCCGAAGCAGAAACAGAAAAAACCGCGGGACACAGCACAGGTCTCAAGGGGACGACACTGGTTAAATTATACATTCTTGGCAGGACCGGGCTAGGGCAGCGGCGCTGGCTCCTTCGCCTTGAAGGAGAAGTGCTTGTGTCCGAAGAAGCTGACCAGCACGGTGACGAAGGTCAGTATGGCTCCCGCGACGTAAGGCGCCTGGCGCTGCAAATGCGCGTAGTGGCGCAGACCGTAGACCATCAGCGGCAGCACGGCCAGTCCGAACAGAATGTTGCCGCCGTAGACGCCCACACAGCGAATCCACTCGCGCAGATAATTGCCCTTGGTCTTGAAGACGAACCACTTGTAGCCGAGGAACGAGACGCTGATGTTGATGAGGCTGGAGAGCACCGAGGCCAGCATGTAGCTCTGTGGCACAACCTTGTCGAGTATGGCCGTGAAGAATGCGAAGGTTGCGTAGGCAAAGGCCGTGTTCCAGACCCCGACGACAAGATAACGCGCAAACTGCCCCGGCGGAATGTGCCGCGTGAGTCCGCTCCAGCGCGAAGAAGCCGCCGGTTGCGGACTGGAAGCAGGTTGCGGATGATCGGCGTCAACGGTCATGTATGGCGCGCCGTGCAGAACAGGGGCGCAGAGTGATTTTATCAGGCGCCGCGGCAGCATCCGCCCGGCAAACACTCCGGCCATGCTCCTCCGCGCTTTACAGCCGCTTCCGCAGAAAGATGGTTGCCTGGGGATTGTCGTTGTAGCGCGGGCAGTGCTCGTATCCGGTGGAGAGATAAAAATGGATGGCCGGCGTCAGGTCGTCCTTGGTATCCAGGTAGAGCCACTGGCGCCCCTTCTGGCGGGCGTGCTCTTCGGCGGCCTGCATCAGGGCGTGGGCCACTCCAAGCCCGCGCTGCGCCGGACGCACGTACAGGCGCTTGACCTCATCGGCCGCGGCGATATGCGTCAGGGGGCGCAGCATGACGCAGCCAACAGGGTCGCCATCGCCGACGCTGGCGGGTAACGCGGCGACCGAACGCCGCTGCCGGTCGCTGACGCCGGCGAGTAACGCGGCGACCGAACGCCGCTGCCGGTCGCGGACGCTGGCAACCCAAATGGATGACGCTTCGTCCGCCAGGTAGTGCTCCAGGGCGGCGCGGTCATCGCGCACAATCACGCCAATGGCCTCGTAGTACTCCTCGATGAGGGCGAAGACCGCATCGGCCGCCGCGCGATCAGTGGGGGTGACGCGGCGTACGACGATGGGCGTGGAAGTTGGCAATGACTTTCTCCGCAAGAAATAGCTGCGACAAATCCCGGCGCGAGCCGATGGGGAACCGAGTTCGCCGCGAACAAAATCCCCCCAGGTCAAATCCTGGCGCCCGCTTCCTTTAGAATAACTCCAATGACAACCACAAACTGGAAGCTGGGAACGGTGCGCGCCGGCGAGGACGTTGAGGTCCGCTATGCGCCGAGCTATGCACGGCAGGTGACGGGCGGAGTGGAGCGGCTGGTGATTGCCCCCGGGCGCGACTCTGTGGCCTTGCTGAAGGATCTTTTGGAATTCCTGCCGGAGCCCCTGTGGGTGCTGTACGTGCTGGTGACGCCGCGCGGAGAGTCTCCGGCGGGGCGCTACCAGTCGGCCGCCAAGCACACACGCGCCGAGGTGCTGGAGCTGTTGGAGCGTTTTGGGCCATACCTCGAACACGACGGACGCCACAACCTCTGGCTGGCCGCACCGCCCGCCGGGCAGCTGATCCTGGATCGCCACGAGGTGATCTACGCCTACGGCCCGGTGGCGGAGATCGCCGCGCAGCTGAAGGGAAATGGCTTTCAGGAAGAAGCAGCCATCCGCGTGCCGGTGCCACATTCGCACCACTTCCACGCCGAACTGGACGCCGACGAGGCCGCCATCCTCAACCACTGGGAGTGGCTGCACGGAGAATTGCAGGAGACGGACGACCTGTAATAAGTGTTGCTCCTAAGTGGAGCGCGAACTAGTGGGTGGAAACCGCCCGGGCCCGGGACAGTTGATCTGCAATTCTCAGAACGCGCTCCGACTCTGCATACTCCCCATTGGTCTGGTAGCAGCTTCCCAGGTTGACATAAAGATCCGGGTCCCGCGGGTCTATCGCGATGGCCCGCTGCAGCAGAACAATCGCCTCCGACAGCCTGCCTTCCGCCATGTAACCCAGAGCGAGATTGTTGAGGGCCGTAGTGTTATGGGGAGCGGATTGAACCGCACGCTCATATAGAGGGATGTCGTCGCGCCACGTTCCCATATCCCAAATTGTCACCATGCTGAGCGCACCAATCACCGCCATGGCCGCAATAATCACCGGCGGAGTGAAGCGCACTCGAACCAAAAGCGAGGCCAAAATAAGCGACAGTCCGACCGAGGCCAGATATAGATAGCGGTCATGGATAAAGTCGTTATTGAAGTACCAGATCGCCAGGCTCGGCAACATGCAAATCACAAACCACAGAGTGCCGAAACAGGCGGCAGGGGGAGCCTTGCGAAGCGCCCAAGCCGTCAGCAGGATCACCACGGCTAATACGCCAAGCGGCCAATACGCCACACCGACCGGAATCTCATATAGAACGCTCAACTGCACCGGCCACACCAGGTGTGCGGCATATGTGGCGAGCAGGCGCGGCCATGTCAGCACCATTTGCGAAAATGTCAGGTAACGAACGCTGGCACTGACGGTTCCAAGTGCGTGGAAGCGTAGCGCAAAATAAAATGCGGTGCAGACGGCGTAGGGGACGCTGGCGATCAATGCGTTCTTAAAGGACGAATAGATCCACTCATAGGCGAAGATGAGACATATGGCAACTACCCCGACTTCTTTGGTGAGCATGGCACACAATGCGAGAACCAGCGAGAGAATGCTGATGGGGGCCTTGCGAGTTACAAAAAAGTAAAGGCTTAGCGCAAGAAAGCAAGTGACCAGTGGATCTTCCACCGCGGAGATCCAGGCGACCGCTTCGGTGTGAATCGGATGAATCCCAAAGACCAGAGAGGCGGCAAATGCGGCCCGAGTGTTGCCGACGATTGTGTTGAGAAGCACAAATACACTGACCGTGGATGCCACGTGCGCCAACACGGTGGGCAAATGCCAGATGCTGGCCGGAGGACCAAACACCACGTAACAGAGCCGCAACCAGACCAGAAAGAGCGGCCGATACCACTTCGCTTCCGCCGGGTAATGAGCCCACAAGTGCGTGGTGAAATAACCAGGAAAATACTTCCAGTCCGTCAGGCGGTAGTTTCCTATGATCTGAATCTTATCGTCGAACACCAGGCCGTAGCGTAGAGTTGGAAGATACACCAGGAAGACAACAACAGACAGAGCGGCGGCGCAAAGCCAGACGAATCCAGAATTGGACGAAGGCGCCTGCACGCTGTCAGAGCCCTGTGTACTGATCTCTTTCTCGGCAAATAATCTCATAAAAATCTCACACTACGCGTGCGGCGTTCTCCTAGCGGCGAACCGCCTTGTGCAGTTGCTCGACGACGTAATCAATCATCTCCGGCGTCAGGCCTGGGTAAACGCCAATCCAGAAGACATTGTTCATCACGTAATCCGTGTTGGGCAGTTCGCCCACGGTGCGGTACTTCGCGTCCAGATATGCGGGCTGGCGCAGCAGATTGCCGCCAAATAGCAGCCGCGTGCCGATCTTCGCGTCGTTCAGGTGGGCGATGACCGTCTCTCTGGCAACGCCGCTCTCCGGACGAACGGCCATGGGGAAGCCGAACCAACTGGGCTCGCTGTTGGGCGTGGCCTCGGGCAAGGTGTACACGTCCTGCACATCCTGCAATCCGGCGTGTAAGCGCGCAAAGTTGGCCTTGCGCGCCGCGATGAAGCCGGTCAGCTTCTTCAACTGGCTGACGCCGACGGCGGCCTGCATGTCGCTGAGCTTCAGGTTGTAGCCAATATGCGAGTAGATGTACTTGTGGTCGTAGCCGCAGGGCAGTTTGCCCAGTTGCCACTCAAAGCGCTTGCCGCAGGTGTTGTCCTTGCCGGGAGCGCACCAGCAGTCGCGGCCCCAGTCGCGGAAGGATTCGATCAACTTGGTGAGGCTGGGACGGCTGGTCATCACCGCTCCGCCTTCACCCATGGTGATGTGGTGCGCCGGGTAGAAGCTGGCGGTGCTGATGTCTCCGAAGCTGCCCACCTGGCGGCCATCGTAGAGCGAGCCCACGGCGTCGCAGCAGTCTTCCACCAGCCACAGGTTGTGCTTCTTGCAGAAGGCGGTGACTGCGGCCAGGTCAAAGGGATTGCCCAGGGTGTGGGCGATCATCACGGCCTTCGTGCGCGGGCTCAACGCGGACTCCAACTGCGAGCAATCCACGTCGTAGGTGCCCAGTTTCACGTCCACAAACACAGGGACGAGATTGTTCTGCAGAATCGGATTGATCGTGGTGGGAAAACCCGCCGCCACGGTGATGACCTCGTCACCCGGACGCAGCGCACGTTCGCCCAAGGTCTGCGAGGTGAGCGCCGAGAGCGCCACCAGGTTGGCCGAGCTGCCACTGTTCACCAGCCGCGCATCGCGCACGCCCATCAGGCGCGCAAACTCACGCTCAAACTGCTCGGCAAAGCGGCCGGTGGTCAGCCAGAAGTCGAGCGAGGCATCCACCGCGTGCTGAATGTCTTCGGCGTCAAAGACCTTGCCGCTGACCGGCACGCCGCTCTCTCCGGCGACGAAGGTGCGGCGCGGAA
>CAVRDQ010000110.1:0-15263 GCA_963719655.1 uncultured Acidobacteriota bacterium
CGCCGCGGTGAAGATCATTCCTACCTGCTTTCGCTCGTCCCCTCTACACCGCATACGAGGTACTTTCGCGACCACCGCTTGGAGATTCCCGAGGCGGGAAGCGGTGCCAAGTTATCGCCAGTCGCGGTCCGGGGAGAAAACTGGCACATTTGCCGCCAGAACGGACACTCACTCCAGTAAGGCGTGCCGTGAGTCCATTCAGAGAGTACGCCAATCCCGTAGCAACGCGGCTGTGTGGTGGGCAATCCCGTGACTAAAGTCATAGCTCATCGTCCGGCCTGCTCAGCATTGGATTACATGGACCGGAACTAAAACATTGCGCGGAGCCGGTTCATGGCGGAGGTCAAACAAATGTACAAATGGATGCCTGTTGTTGCAAGCCGTTGCACGGTGAGCAACTGCGTCACGGCCTGCGGCCCCAAGTCCCTGGTGTCGTCGACGGCATCGCCGTGCTCACCCTGCCTGACACTTGCGGAAGTGAGGAGCACTGCATTTCCGCCTGCGTGGAAGACGCTATTCATATGGAGTGGTTGCCTTTCACCGGCAACACGGAGCGCGGCCAGTGGCGCGATTGTGGAGCCGAAGCCGCCGGCGCACAAAGTAGAGGTGAATGCATCGCTGGTCGTTGGGCTGTTCTTCAGCACGTCGCTTGGGAGGCCCTGGATTAATCGTGTCCATCGCCACAGCCGGGGGTTTTCCCTGGAGGTTCATCGCCTGGACTTAAATCCCGCGATGCCGCAGGCGGACGGGCTCCGCGGGTCGATCGTGTGGGCGGGCCGATGCGCTTATGAGACAGAGAGATACCCATTTCTCGAACAGGAGTGCGCCTTCATTTCGCAGATGGTCGCAGCGGCCGTCCCGTGCTTGGAGGTGCCTTGGAGCGCAACTGCTGGCGAAGTCCCTCGGGGCTCGCGTCTATCCGGGGCCGTCGCAGCGAAATCGGCCATGGCTCGGTGCAACTGACCGCCGATGCAAGCACGGATCCTCTATTCGCCGGGTGCGCTCCGGAGCTCCCGGTCTTCCACTGGCATGGCGATACGTTCGACTTACCCACCGCAGCCATTCTACTGGCCGGCAGTTCGATCTATCCGCATCAAGCGTTCCGTGTGGGACGGAACGCATACGCTCTCCAATTTCATATCGAGGCTGACGATGAGACCTGGTCCGCGTGGGCGCCGCAGCTTCCCACAGATGTGCACATTCCTGCCGTTCAGCGCAGCGCCATTCAGGAAATTGGCCAGGCGGTGATCGGCAAGTTCTTCCTTACCGGCATGAGATAGGAAGAACGAAGTTTGGGTGGGAAAAAGTCAGCAGTCCCGATCCATCGGCCTGTTTGCCTGCCTCCTCACGCTGGCGTCTGCCGGATCTGAGCGGATGGTCGCCAACCCGGAGATTACTCTTGAGTAAACCGCTTCCTATACCTCGCGTCGAACATGCCACTCTCGTGCCAAGAATTATGTGCGTCAACTGGTCTGTCAAGCGCGTACACCGGGAAAGCGTAGAAATCGTACCCCTTGATCTGGAGGGCCGGATTTCTCGCATCTCCCCCAAGTGTCGAAGCTGCTGCTGCTGGTCTGGAATTCATCAGGAGCAGTATAAGCTCGGCACTTTGGGCCTTCCCTGCATCGCACCACGACCTCGTCACTGGTTGGACGCGGACCTCCTGACACTACTGCATTTCTTGGCCGATTTCTTGAAATCTCTACGATTTAATCTCGTTTCCATGCCAGCAGTTTGGCTGAAACACAATTGCATTCGTTGAATTCACTTGCGGCTTCCTGAAAAATGGTACAGTAAAATTGCGCATTTGGATCAATTGAACTTTTTTTCGATTCCCAATTTTTTTTTTTTTATTGCGGTATTCATCTCCTGTTCAACAATCGCGGCACGTGAATCCTGCTTATCCGTACTCGGCAGATCGCGGAAAGGGGAGAATACGGAACGAGAAGGACCGCAAACGCCTTAATGGCCTTCACTTTTGCCTGGCGTCCGAAGAACAAGAAGCGGCACCACTGACGATTCAAGAGCAACGTGAAGCGCTCATCGCGCCACTCGTTGCCCGGCTCCAGGACCTCTGAGTCCAAGGAGAGCCTCCAGCTCCATCGGTCACTATCAAGATTCGAATGGCTTCAGCTTACGGAGCACGCTGGTCAGGCTCTCCGGAATCGACGTTCTGACAGGCCCCTGCCGGTGGCCAACCGGATCATGTTGCCTACTGGAGCCGTGGGGAGCGTAGCCTCACACACCACGGGCTGGCAGATCTCATGTCCACGGTTCCCCTCACGGTTCCTGTTTCCAAACAATTGTAAAATCTTTATAGACTTAGTCATCATATTGGTTGAATGATTCACACACAATTTGAACCGGCAAGGAAATGCTACTATGCCTCGGACCAAAGTATCCCAACGCCCCGACGATGGTCAAGGCGTGTACCTCTCCTGGACGACCTGACGCTCACGCTACTCCGAGAAAATCATCACAGAATCAGTTGACCAAGACGATTTAGTATGTTGGCGCGTCTCGCCCAAAAATAAAAGATCAAGCTGGCCCACGTCACGAAGTTTTCTATCAGGATGTCTGGGATGAATCCTTGTGTTTGAGGGGACGGTTAGTAATTCTCTTAGTTGCTTCTCCCACTGGACCTCCCTGATAGAATGCTCTGCTGCTGATCTACGCAAAGCAACTGTTCAGTTTTAAAGCTATCGAAGCCGAGGCCGTTCGGGTTCCGCTCAACTACTACGCTGTCCAGAACAAGTTCGCGAGCTGTTTGGACAGGTTAAGACTGATTATCATCACTCCCAATTAGCGGGCTCCGCGGGCGCTTGCTCATCGCAAGCGCCGCGTTGACGTGCGCCTTTTCCAAAATTACGACGGCCGTTCGTGCCGCGCTGCCAATAGTGACGTGGGCGATACGCTTCTGTTTAGAGGAGCGCTTTGTTCTGCTGAGTCTGATGGCAGAGCGAAACAGCCGCCTGTGCCGGCGCTGGTAGTGGTCACCTTGGAATGATACTCTACCCCCATCCTAGAAATTTGTCTTTGCACTTGCAGCTGCCCCTGGAGGTTAAGATCGCAGCTGACGATTCGCTGCTGGGGACCTTGGAGGCGTGTTCCCCAGCACCATTCGTTTCAAAGAGTTCAGGGGTAATCAGTATTGGATCAGTGTCACAGCCATATATAGTGGTCATAGAAGTAATATGAGTGTCTCATGCACCATGATTGTGGAAAACATGACGGTTTGTATTGGACGGGGCAGTCTACGTTTCCTGAATGACACCTGAGGCATTGGCTATGCACGTCACGGGCGGAGAAGCGTCGACCTTCGAGATTCCCCGCTGCGGAGTCCAGGGTTCCCTGTGTTCTACCCTTCAGTCGGTTTCGCATTCTTCTTTGGTGCTTCCCCTTCGCGTTGGGTGTTTCCGAAAAGGGTATTGCCGCATTTGCAGGTGTACAGCATGTCCTGTGAAATCTGCATGAGGTGAGAGCGGTAGCCATCCCTCATCTATGACTCCCGCCAATCTCTGTTCCAGACCTCGATGTCAACCGCGATCACCGGATCGCTCTCCCAATCAGAGGTAGTGGATTGGCGCCAGCGAACTCCGAGGGGCGGCACGCTGGATCATCAGTACGGCCTGGAATCTGAATTCCTGTTTTCTGGGGGCAGGTGTCACTCCGGTCAGAGACGATGCGTCTGGCAACGGTTCAATCCCTGCCCCGTCGTCTGGGTCGCAGAGCGCAAGGATTCCCTGTTGCCGTTTCTGGGCTGAAACGGTTACTTGTGGAATCATGTACAGGACGGCGAAGGCCGCCGTATCGACGCGAGTGTTTTTATGCCCTGCGGGAGGCCCTGGATGCGGCGACACCCTCGCGATCGGACTGATGACGACGAATCGGCTCCCGATGAACTGTGGAAGCTGTTGACGTTCAGCGATAGAGTGCCTTGGTGGTTTCGTTCCTCGATGGCGTGAAAAACAAGGGGCCATCGCCGCTCAACTTGGTACCACATACCAGCTGCTATCAAGAACCGCACCACACGGATCTACAACAAACTCGGCCTGGCTTGCGTATCGATTCGTTCATAAACTCTCCAAAAGTCACTGCAACCTGCGAAAGTGCCTCCACGGCGCCGCACGGATCGAAACAGTAGATATTGCTCGTTTGCCAGTTTACCTGCTTTGGGCATTCCGCGTTTGCCCCGGTGCACTTCTTCGGCGCTGGAACACAATAAATTCCAAAAAACTCTTGCATGAGCCAGTAGTCAAGTGAGGTCACCAGGATCGCATAGATGTTCACAGACACTCATCTCACAGCTTGCTGTTCGTTGGGAGGAAGTCGGATACTTCACGACTGGGGAAGTAGCCAACACGATCTACCTGGCTGTGCAGCTTTACCGGCCCATCCTGCTGGAAAGCCCCGCCTTGGCGTGTGGCAAGACCGAGATGGCCCTTGGTGATTAAATGCTCGCCACAGGCATGAAGCTCATACTGTCTTCAAGTGCTACGAAGGCCTAGAAACGTACAACTAGGCCATTGAGAGCTTCAAGTGATGAAGCTTCGGCAAGCTCTATGTGCGTTTTTCACGACGGCTAAGTTCGATGAAAGCTGCTAAGAGGGTTCTCGGAGCGATCCTAATTAGGGGCTATACCGCTCCTGAGTGCGTTGGGAGACGCCGACTCGCTGCATTCTGATGGTCCTGGATCGGCAAGATCGGACACAAATTAAAGACCCAACCGCTGGAGTTCCTGGGTGAGTGGCAGTTGACGATTCCCGGACTCGGCGAGATCAAGGCACATCAGCCGCCCTTCACTTATCGTCCGGCCGCCAGCGACTCAGCGGCAGCTCGGCTATCCCCTTCTGCCGCGCTGCGCCCGCATCAAGCATCAGTCATCCGGATGCTGCAGCAGGAAGCGGCCCATTGGTACGTGCTGGACCCCCGATTGCTCGAAGGCCATCCATTACTTCATCGCTGGCTTCGCGCAGACGCTCCGGGCCTTCAAGATGGTTCAGATCTCATCCATCTCCCAGATGCCCACTTACCTCGCTCTGGCGCTCGACAAACTGAACCTGAAAGAGATCCGGGACGACCACAAGGCGGTTATCTTGGCGCTTCATCGCCGCAAGACAGAGAAGGATCGGGCGAGTCTGCTTGTGTCTGGGCCGCTTCGAGAGCTCTCATGGACAACGCTCGCATCACCGAATCGGGCTCGGGAACGCTCTCAGGACTCGCGGCCTGAACCTGTACGTCGTGCCGGCTCATTTCGTCCGCGATGATGCGAGCGTTGTCCATGAAGCTCTCGAAGCGGCCAGAGACAAGCAGACTCGCCCGATCCTTCTCTGTCTTGGCGATGAACGGCAGAATAACCGACTTGTGGTCGTCCCGGATCTCTTTCAGGTTCAGTTTGTCGAGCGCCAGCGCGAGGGTGATCATCTCGGAGATGGATGGGGGCTTTTCCATCTTGAAGGCCCGGAGTGTCTTGGCGAAGCCAGCGATGAAGTAGTGGATTGCCTTCGAGCAATCGGGAGTCCGGCTCGCAACAATGGCCGCTTCCTGCTCCGGCGTCGGATGATTGATGTAGATGCGGGCGCAGCGCCGCAGAAGAGGATATCCCAGCTGTCGCTCGTCGTTGGCCGTAACGATGGTGAAGGGCGGTTGATGTGCCTTGACCTCGCCGAGTCCGGGAATCGTCAGCTGCCATTCGCCGAGGAACTCAAGCAGCTGGGCCTCGAAGGCGTGGCTGATCTTGTCGATCTCATCGACCAGCAGAATGCAGCGAGCCGGCGTCTCCAGCGCACTCAAGAGCGGTCCGGCCAGGAAGAAGGATCGATCCGAGACCCTCTTGGCGGCTTCGTCGAAGGTCCCATCATGAAAGCGCACATAGAGTTGCCGCAACTCATCGCTGAAGCTTCCGATCGCCTCCTTGTCCGTGAGGCCTTCGTAGCACTGGAGCCGTATGAGCTTCATGCCCGTGGCGCGTTTGATCGCCAGGGCCATCTCGGTCTTGCCGGCGCCGGCGGGGCCTTCCAGCAGGATGGGCCGGTCAAGCTGCGCGGCCAGGTAGATCGTGTTGGCTACTTCCCGAGTCGTGAAGTATCCGACTTCCTCCAGCGACGCACGGGTGTCATCAGTGTCTGTGAACATCTAGCGATCATAGTATCACTAGGACTGCTGGTTCGTGCAAGAGTTTTGTGGAATTTGTGTTTCCAGCGCCGAAGAAGTGCACCGGGACGAACGCGGAATGCCCGACCTGGCAAACGGCAGTGCTGTATCTACTGTTTCGATCCGTGCGGCGCCATGGAGGCACTTTCGCAGGTTGGCGGTGACTTTTGGAGGGTCTTGAGCAAATCGATGCGGTTATCGACGCCGAGTTTGTTGTAGATCCGTGTGGTGCGGTTCTTGATCACCTGGTATGTCGTACCAAGTTGAGCGGCGATGACCTTGTTTTTCACGCCATCGAGGAGCAAAGCCGCCAGGCACTTCTCGCTGAACGTCAGCAGCTTCCACAGTTCATCGGGAGCCGATTCGTCGTCATCAGTCCAATCGCGGGGCTGTATCCACATCCGGCCCTCCCGCAGGGCGCAAAAACACTCGCGTAGATCGGTGGCCTTCGCCGTCCTGTACATGATTCCGCGAGTCGCCGGTTCAGCCAGAAGCGGCAACAGGGAATCCTTGCGCTCTGCGATCCAGACGACGGGGCAGGAATGAACCGTTGCCAGACGCATCGTCTCTGACCGGAGTGACACCTGCCCCAGAAACAGAGTCGTTCCAGGCCGTCTGATGATCCAGCGTGCCACCTCGGATTCGGTGGCCCAATCCACTACCTCTGATTGGGGGAGTAACCCGCTGATCGCGGTTGAGATCGAGGTCTGGAACAGAGATTGGCGGTCATAGATGAGGATGGCTACCACTGCCACCTCATGCAGACTTCACAGGACATGCTGTACACCAAATGCGGCAATACCCTTTCGCGGAAACACCGAGCGCCCGAAGGGGAACACCAGAATGCAAAACCGACTGACGATTAGAACACAGGGACCCTGCACTCCGCAGCGGGGAATCTCGAAGGTCAACACTCTCCGCCCGTGACGTGCCGTAGCAATCCCTCAGCTGTCATTCAGGAAACGTATCCGGCCCTGCCAATACAGACCGTCATGTTTTCCACAATCATGGTGCATGAGACAATCATATTACTTCTATGACCACTATATATGGCTGTGACACTGATCCAATACTGATTACCCCTGAACTCTTGAAACGAATGGTGTGGGGAACACACCTGCAAGGTCCCCAGCAGCGAATCGTGAGCTGCGATCTCTACCTCCAGGGGCAGCGCAGGTGCAAAGGCGAATTGCTCGAATGCGGGCATATTGTCGTTCCAGGCGACGGCTCTCGGCGTCAGCACAGGCGCTGTCCACTCTGCCATCAACTCCGCACGCGATGCGCTTTCTGAACAGAAGCGTATCGCCCGCGTCACTCTCGGCAACGCACAGAACGGCCGTCGCAATTTTCGAAAAGGCGCGCGTCCGCAGGGGCGCTTGCGCATAGCAAGCGCCCGCGGAGCACGCTAATTGGGGGAGATGACAGCCTTCTTGACCTGCCCAACACTCGCGAACTTGTTCTGGACCGCGTAGTAGTTCAGCAGAACCCGAACGGCCTCGCTGCGGTTGCTTGAACTGAAGAGGTGCTTTGCGTAGATCAGCAGCAGAGCATTTTCTTCGGGAGTCCAGTCAAGGCGCAGCTGCGAGAAGCGCTGTCCGCCCTCAAACACAAGGTTCGTCCAGACATCCTGATAGAACTTCGTGACGTCGGCCAGCTTGATCTTCTTTTCGAGGGCGAGACCGACGATCATCTTCGCCGCGTTCGTCTTGGTCAACTGGTTCTTGTGCCTGATCTTCTCGAGCAGCGTGAGCGTCAGGTCGTCCAGAGAGGTACACGCCTTGACGACTGTCGGAGCGTTGGGATCTTTGGTTCTAGGCATAGTGGCACTTCCTTGCCGGTTCAATTCTGTGTGAATCATACAACTGATATGAGGACTAGTCTATAAAGATTTACAATTGTTTGGAGGCGGGAACCATGAGGGGGAACCATGGACCCGCAATCTGCCACACGGCGCGTGTGAGGCTACACTCCCCACGGCTCCGTTGGCGGCATGATCCGGTTGGCCACCGGCAGGGCCTCCAGAACGTCGATTCCGGAGAGCCTGACCAGCGTGCTCATAAGCTGAAGCAGTTCGATCTCGTCAGCGGTCAACTGGAGCGACTCCTTGGACCAGAGGTCCTGGAGCCGGGCAACGAGTGGCGCGATGAGCGCTTCACGTTGCTCTTGAATCGTCAGTGGTGCGGCTTCTTGTTCTTCAGAGCCTGGCGACTGCGCAGGCGCACAAGGCGTTTCAGTCCTGCTCATTCCGTATTCTCCCCTTTCCGCGATCTGCCGAGTACGGATGAGCAGGATTCACGTGCCGCAATTGTAAACAGGAGATGAATGCCGCATAAGTTACCCGGGTAACGGGAATCGAAAAAAAGTTCAAGAAGTCCAAATGGTGCAGGGACACTCGGATCGCAGGGCTGACGTGTGCGTTCGGGCGTGTTGTAAAGTGACGATGGCTTCAGATTGACTTCTTCGGAACACCCGGAAGCGGCTCGCCCGCCAGGCGTTTTTCCACAGACGCGCAAGCAGATCTGCGAACGGTCCAATGCCGAATCACCAGCCTATCCGACGACCTTGAGCCCTTGCCTTTCACCGCTGACGCTCCGATAATCTCTGCACCCTACATAGGAGCAATGGGATGATCGGTCATCAGGCGTCGTATCGCTGCATCGTTGGTGCTGGCAGTGCTGCTTATGTCAGGAATCTTGGTAGCGCAAAGCACCTCGGTGACGATACTTGACTCGAATGGGAACACAGCATTTGGAACCGTCAACAATGGAAACGTGTTCTTCCACGACTCGAACGGCCATACAACTTCCGGAACGATTCGCGGCGGTAATGTGTTTTTATCGACTGACAAAGGCGAAATCACCTTCGGGACCGTCCGAGATGGGAATGTCTTGCTCACCGATTCGAAAGGAATCACAACTGGCACGATTCGCAATGGAAATATCTTTCTACTGAACAGCGACGGCAGTATCACGACAGGCAGTTACGATTCGCACGGTCAATGCGAACACCCTGACCACCGCTTCATCAGCCGCTTGGAAATATCGCGGCAACTCGGCATGCTACAGCTATGGCAGCACCGAACAATGCGTTGAAAAAGACACTCTCCAGCGGTACGTCAGTGGCGGCCAACAGCAATTCGATGCTTATTTCGCTGCCGGACAAGCAGCCGGAGAGGTTATCGCCGGACTAATTCGAATTTGGCTGGAACACCGCCAGCAAGTGAATCGGGAGCGCAAAGACCTTCGCGAGCAAATTCATGAATACTACGATGCCGCTTTCCAAGCAACCGACGACGATATTCGGCAGCAGTACTGCCCTTATAGATGTTTATGAACGACTGGCGAGACTTGATCCGCCGAGAGCGGCCTTGTACGAG
Organism: uncultured Acidobacteriota bacterium; assembly: GCA_963719655.1. Lineage (GTDB taxonomy): Bacteria > Acidobacteriota > Terriglobia > Terriglobales > Acidobacteriaceae > TOLSYN. The sequence continues at coordinate 9,530 of CAVRDQ010000110.1, forward strand.
CAGGCTGCCGATGGGTGCAGGACGCATACTTCAACGTTGAAGAAGTTTCGACCTATGACTGAGCAGAACTTGCCCGGCATTCTTGCAGCGAAGGATTTGAAATATCTGCACAACGCTGCCGATCTAGCGCAGAAGTACTACAACCTGACTTCGGAAGGTTCGAAGCGCAACTTTGTGTTCGATCAGTTAATGGAGGGGTGGGCTGGCTTCTTTGCATCGAAGCAAGGTGTGCCTCTACCCGGTCCTGATGGAACTGGACGGTGACATCGTCGTTTCATCTGGCGGATCAACCTTCACGAGCTATTCATCAAGGCTGAAAAGGAGGCTCTTTGATTCCGGTCAGGCTGTATATCGCCCTATTTCTGGCAGTTGGTGGGATTTGCTTTGTCCTTGCTTTAGCAGCAGGGCAGCCAAGCGGGATGCTGCTAGGACTCTTTTTCTTAGGCTGGGGCGCTGTCGTTTGGTACCTCCGGTTCGGCAGACGGGGAACTCCCAGCCACGCATCACCCGCCGTGACCGGAGAGTCGGGCTATGGTAGCAATCCGCATAGAAAGCTGCCGATTGCATCCGAACGGTTAGCTACACCACCGGCCGAACGAAATCCGGCACTCGACGAACTCAAGCAACTCCCTCAGACAGCAATTACGGCAGGGCTCGTAGCCGCAGTTCCCGGCTCTCGCCACTGAGCTATATGTCGAAGCCAAGAAGCGCAACGTAGAGATGGGAATCGCAGACGCATCTTTCGCAGAGTGCATATTTGACCTAGAGTTGGTCGGGGCATTTGAAAGAGCGATGATTTTCGCAGGCGACAAGAATCTCGCGTCGCTATTTGTGGATGCAGTGGTTTTCAAGGCCACGGGGAAATCTCCGAGTGCTCCTTCTCATGAAGAGATCATCAATGGCGAAACCGTAGAGCATCGAGGAATAGCGAAGTACGCGCTTGCAAAGAAGCACTTGACTACGTCCTTTCCGGACCCCGGCGCATGCCTGTTCATTAACTGAATATATGCAAGCAAGGGGGGATGTGATGAACCCCGATCTATTTTCGGGCAGGTGCAGACTCTGTCCTTCCCATTCGTCGTGCAGGCGAGTGGATAACGGAGAAGAGCTCTCACAGGCAAATCTCCAACGCAGGAAGAAATGGATGCGCTGCCGAATGCAATTGATGCGATTGGAAAGGCTGAACTTTTGAACGCAAAGATCTAAATGCCGCAAGAGAGTGAGCGGTCAAAATGACACTGAAAGCCCCGGAAGGTATGCCTGAGTATCTCAGAGAAATGATCGAGAACGATACGCTAAAAGATCAGCCCAAGGAGTTCGTTGAGCGGTTAATTAAATGGTCTGATCGGATCGCGAGGGGAGATATTCCCCCGCAAGTAAAAGAGATGTACGCTGTCACCAGCGAGGTGGGACGTAAGAATTTTGAGATTGCAAGGGCCGCGAATTTACTTTGCGACCGTGTTGAGGAATATGTGGTGCGTGAATGGGAAGAGAGTCAAAAGCAAGCCAAACTTCCGGCCCCTAAAATGAGAACAGAATCAATGTGGGAGAAGGAGTGCGCGATAAGCTTTGGCAAGACAGATGTTCGATCCGCCGATCTCTGGACCGGCTATGGTTGCCGGTTGCCCAGTGTTGCGGATTCCGGATTCCTTAAAGAAATATCCAAACTTTTTGACTTGGTGGCGCGAGGTGGGGAGACAAAGGCCCACTGACCCGCAAGGATGGAGTACGCTCTCTGGACCAGGCGTGATGCGGGGACGGGTCGAAATCATTAGCAACGCAGATTGGTTGGCATTGGCCGAGGATGAGCGCGTGCTGATCCGAGAGTGGACAAGGACTTTCGACATAGGCATGTTCTACGACTAGGCCGCCCCTTAGTTTGTGGAGCGCTGATATTCGCTTGCATACATGGGTGAACACCTGCTAGGCTCAGCGAAGCATTAAGAAATGGGCCGACGCCCATGCCAACCTGCCGACCGGGCAAGGTGGACGCGAAAGCGAATGTGGCTCTCTTGTGGAGCAACTAAACGGCAACATCGTCGGCCCTCCGCTCTGGAGGGTTTTGTGCTTTCTGGATCAAGGTCGATTGCCGCACAGTTTGGGTTCCATTCGACTGTGACCAGAACCACGCCTCCTCTGCTTCGCTTCGTGTATAGAGCACAAGTGCCATGAACTGGCACATATGCACATCAGGCTAGTCCGCCTGCCATTCCGGAAAATGGACAAGGGGAATTTGTATCCAGCTTGCCGCCCCTGACGCTCAGTCGAACGCGGCTAAAAGGAGAAGCGAAGATGACGAAATTCGACTCGGAACAACCTCAGAATCAGCAGAGCGGCGAAGATGCGGCTGTACTACGCAAGTCGGAATCAATAGCTGCTCCTCGCGGCCTCGTTCGGTGTCCTGTGTGTCACGAATTCCGTGGCGTGGTTCTTAACAGGGACTTGGAGCCACTTCAGGCGACACAGGGCTTAGCTGATTACTTCACAGTGCTCTGCATATGTGAAGGCATTCCTTGCAGCGTTTGTGGACGACGTATCCATAGTCACAACTACTGGGATGAAGGGAGAGGGATTCTGGCTCATCCGCCAGATAATCGGACGTGCAACAGATGTTGCGAAGAGGAATATGTTCGCGTTACGGGCGGTATCCCTGGTTTTGATATAGCATTCTGGCCCCGGCGAATTCCGCGCGGTCTAGTGCGGTGTCTGGTGTGCCATGAATATCGCGGCGTAGTCCTGAATGAAGACCTTCCCTGCCCTGAGAGGGGGGGGGAGAGTAAGTACCAAGCGGTTTTGTGCATTTGCGATGGTGTCGAATGCTGTGAGTGTAAGAAGCGCTTTCATAGACCACGTTCGGTGTTTTGGGATGAGGCAGCCTCCAGACTCATCAAGAGCAATTGGTGTGTGAGTACCAGGTGGACTAGCGGTGTTGGAAAAAATCCCGATGAAGCTCGCTGGCCATGTAACGAATGCAGGAGGCGACTTGGGCCACCTCTTCATGTTTCGCAAACTGGGGAAACGCGGTAAGCCATAGGGGGGCTTGATTTCCGGGATCAACTTTCGTATTCAGCCGGATTGAGTCAAAGGCGGTTCAAATGAAGACACCCAAAGCGGATGTTGCGGCGGTCTCTCCATGGACGGCTGTTTCGTCGGCGGACATTCAAAGAGCGTTTGACTCCGAAGTCGCCGGAAAATCGGGCCGGAGAAAGTCAAAGCGCAAGATTTCTCCGGATTCTCTGCCGAGCATTCGTGAAGCGTTAGTCAGTGTGTTCGGCGATAATGAAGAACTTCGCAAAAAAGCAGAGGCGGTGATTGAGGGCGAAGACCCGGAGACGGTTCTCGCCCCGTTCTTGGATGCTGGACCGGAGTGGTTAGTCCGCTGCTCGGTAACGGACAGTATGGTCAGTGGCGTTTGGGGTTTGAAAGGGTTTGTTCTCGGCTCTCGTGGTTACCTTTACTTTCACCCGGACTTCGGAGTCGGGGACGAAAGCGAGTGTCTCCCCATCGTAGGCGTTTGGGACGTATCTGAAGACAGGAGTGCCTGCTGGGATTCTTTGAAAGACGCGTATACCACCTACTACAAGGATTTTGCTTTGCCGCCGTTTATGGGACAGTGGGCACAAGGGCCGAGCGATTTTCTCAGAGACGCCATCGGGGCAATCCTAGAACGAACGCCGCGTCTGTGGCTCGATGTTCTGAATCGTTTGCGGCAGGACACAGCGGGAGACGACACAGATGGCAGCCTAATCCGTTCCCTTGCGGAAAAGGTTTCTAGCGAAACAGGGATGGAGGAATCTGCTGTTTCTGGGGTCCTGACGATGTTCCTAACCGGGAGCGAGAGACCGTCAATCAAACGAGGTTTCGAAGACCTCAAATCACAGATTCTCGTTGCCGCCTTCGTCGCGCGAATCGGAATGGGTGGGTTCTAAAATTGCATTGAAGACCAACGTCGCCGGTGACCTGCTCGCTGGCGGGAAAAGGAACGACATGAAATCGGCCTTGCTTGCCATACTGCTTTGTATGCTACTGGTGCCTACCGTTTACGCGAGTTCAACACACCGGACATATAAGCCGCGAACAAGTAGCGGATACCGGAGCGGAACGAAATCATGGCCAGCGCCTCGCGCTTCCGCTAGCAGACCGTACTATGGCGGCGGGCATCACACAACTTCCCACGGCGGCAGCTACCCCGGCGAAACCAACTCTCGCCACAAGAATGGGCACTACCGGAATTGGAAATCTGCAAATCGCTACGGAGTTCACAAGACTAACTGACGGCTATAAAGAAGGCATCCAAAGCGGCATCACGTCAGCGAGATATGTGGGCGATGCGAAGCCCGCCCCGCGCTATACTTTTGGATGAGCCCTGAACGAGAGAGGGCAGCATGTACTGTATTGGATGCGGTGCAGCCTTACCAAATGAAGTGCTATCCTGTCCGAATTGTGGCAAACGCTGCTGCATTTTAGATGAACCCGCTAACGATCCACCTCCAGCGGACGCACCTCCGGCAACTGAGAAGGTTGCGGATGACCGCACGCGCCCCCTTGGATCAGATAGCCCCACTTCGGGCAATTCCGCTGCTCCCGTCGCAGATCAGCCGAGAAGCAGTTTGCGGCACTACCATGGAGGTTCGATTACTCTTGGTGCTTTCGGTCTGATTTGCTTTATCATTAGCGCCGTTCAAGGTTTCATACCTATTTTTCTTATAGCTGGCCTGGCATTCGGCGGGCTCGCTTGGCTTTGTGCTGTCAAATGGCCCCTCTCTGAGGTTTTACTTTCAGTCGTTCTGGTCTCCTCTTTGCTTGTTGCGGGGGTGGTAGGGATTGCTCTTGACCGTGACACGTTTCGTCCGAGTTACAGGTACCTCACCCAAGGGAATTCAGAGATTCGTATTGATGAAAAGAACGGTAGAACAGATCGGCTGGCAAATGGCGCATGGGAGCCAATTGCATTCGATCACAATGCGATGCAACTTCCGCAAGACGAGAACTCGAAGATCACACTGAGCAATGGAGTCTGGAAATCCAGCTATCCCGGCGCAGAGGTTTGTTTCGACGCTTCAAATTTTTCCGCCTACGTCGTGAAAACGATAGCCATTGCAGTGACGGTGAAGGACAAAGCAGGTAACGAGGTGAAGGAATTATCAGATAACCCGTATGCTTCAGCCCTCTCAAACGGGCCAGCAGGAACAACGCTGACGAGCAGCTATGGTCTCCTAAATACCAGTGAGTCTTATCACGTGTGCAAATACAAGCTTAGAGCGCTCGCTGATGGAGAGACTTGGAGTTACACCGGCACGCAGGCATGGGGATGGAAGAAATAACAGGAGGACCAAGCGGAATCTGTGCCCAATTTTGTGCCTACCGCCTGCCCCGACTCGTTGCGATGGCACCGAATCACGCAGCCTTTCAACCGCAGAATGGAGTTTGGTCTTGCAAAATCAGCTACCAGCGATAGAATTCGGGAGAAACAGAGCTGAGCAAGGAGATTCCAGAAAATGAATTTTCCGACGAAGCCCTCAATATTGCTTGTACTGGCAGTTGCGCTCTTGTACCCCGTTTCCTCTTTTGCTGACTGTGTCTGTCGGTGCGTGAACGGCAACGTTACGCCCATATGCACCAAAGCGATTGATTTGAAGCCAATCTGCTCTCCGACGATGTGTCCCATTGTTCCTTCTGCGGTGCGGCCAATCCAAACTCCCGTAGTGCCACCAGTCGGAACGAAGAATTGCCA
>CAVRDQ010000111.1:0-3139 GCA_963719655.1 uncultured Acidobacteriota bacterium
TCTCTCTGGCCACTGCGGCGGCGACGTGACCCTGCACGCTCCGGGACAACTGGTGGCCTATCCGATCTTCGATCTGCGCTCGTTGGCGGGCAAGGTGGGGGCCGTGGAGTTTGTACGCCGCCTGGAAGAGGTGCTGATGCGCACCTGCGCGAAGTGGGCGATGGAGACGCAGAGAATTGCGGGGATGACCGGGGTGTGGACCTTGCCGGAAATTCCGTCGCGGCTGAACGGACGCGTGATGGGCCGGGATTATGTTCCGCAAGGCGAAGTTCCGCAAGGCGAGAATGCCAGCAGCGAGGCGAAGGCCGGCAAGTGGAGCGAGCGCAAGGTGGCGGCCATCGGCGTGCACATCTCGCGCGGAGTGACCAGCCATGGATTTGCCTTGAACGTGACGACCGAGCTGGGGCTGTATCAATACATTGTGCCGTGCGGACTGACGAAGCCGGTGACGAGCATCGAGTTTGAGACCGGCGCGCGGCCCAGCCTCGACGAGGTGATGGTGGTGGCGGCGCGCAGCTTTGGAGAGATATTCGCGGGCCAGATTCTGTGGCTGGAGACGCTGGACGACCTGCTGCCGAAGACGGCGTGGGAGCAGGATACTCCGGCGCGGGCTCCGGAGAACGAACGGCGCGTGGCGGGCGACGATGTGCACAACGGCTGAGCGAAGCCTGAGACGCAGAGGGCGGCCGCACTCTGCGATAATGACCAGACGATGAGTGAGACGATGCCAACACCGTTGCAGCATGGGAGCGCGGTGGCGCTGGAGTTTGAGCGCCTGCGCGAGATGCTGCGCGGCTGCTGCCAGAGCGAGTTGGGGCGGGCACGAGTGGATGCCCTGGCTCCGACGGATGATGCCGAGTGGATTGAGCATCAGCAGCAGCTGACGGAAGAGGTGCGAGCCTACATTCGCGCGGGCGGCGGCTTTGACTTCCACGGGCTGACCGATGTGCGGCAGATGGCGATGAAGGCTCGCATCAGCGGCGCGGCCCTGGAGATGGAGGAGCTGCGCGATGTGCTGCTGATGGTGGCGCGGGCCGAGGAATGGCGCGAGGCGGTGATGCATCCTCCGCAGGCGCTGCGCGAGGGCTGGCCCACGGTTGAGGCGATGAGCGCAGAGGTCGCGGACTTTGCGGCGCTGCTGGGGTGGTTCGCCAACAAGCTGGCTCCGGATGGGACTCTGGATGACAACGCCAGCCCGGCGCTGGCCAGCGTGCGGCGGGAGATTGAACGGCAACGACGGCAGATTCAGAACTCATTGCGCGGATACCTGCGGCGGCTGAGCGAAGGCGACGCCTTGCAGGAAGAGCTGGTGACGATTCGCGGCGACCGTTTCGTCATCCCGGTAAAGACCGAGCAGAAGCGGCGCGTGCAGGGCGTGGTGCACGGAGCGAGCAGCAGCGGGCAGACGGTGTTTGTGGAGCCGCTGGAGACGATTGAGCAGAACAACGAGCTGGTGCGGCTGCTGGAAGACGAGCAGCGCGAGATTCACCGCATCCTGCTGGAGATGACACGGCGGCTGGGCGAGCGCTCGGCGGAGATTCTGGCGGCCGAGGAAGTGCTGCGCGAGGCCGAGTTGCAGTTTGCCAAGGCGCGGCTGGCAGAGCAATACGGCTGCGCGCGGGTGAAGCTGCTGATGGATGATGCGGCGAATTCGCTGGTGCTGGTGGAGGCGCGGCATCCGGTGATGGAGCGCAATCTGCGCGCACGGGGACGCCAGGTGGTTCCGCTGACCCTGGAGATGGAGCGCGGCGCAAGGCAGTTGATCATCAGCGGTCCGAACACGGGCGGCAAGACCGTGGGCTTGAAAACCGTGGGCTTGCTGGCCTTGATGGCGCAGTCGGGGATGCCGGTGCCGGCCGAGCGGGCGGAGATGCCGGTGTTCGACGCGGTGCTGGCCGACATCGGCGACTCGCAATCTATTGAGCAAAATCTTTCGACGTTTTCCGCGCACGTGACGAACATAGATTTCATCTCGCACACGGCGACGGCAAATTCGCTGGTGCTGCTGGACGAGCTGGGCTCGGCCACAGACCCAGAGGAAGGCGCGGCGTTGGCGGTGGCGATTGCCGAACATTTTCTGAAGGCCGGGGCGCTGACGATCATCAGCACTCACCACACGGCGTTGAAGATGTATGCGGCGAACCGCCCGGGCGTGTTGAACGCCGCCGTGGGCTTTGACGAGGCGACACTGGGGCCGACCTACGAGCTGAAGGTTGGCGTGCCGGGAGCGAGCGCGGGTATCAACATTGCGCAGCAGATTGGATTGAATGCGGAGATCATCTCCGCGGCGCGCGAGAGGCTGAGCACGCAGACGCAGGACATTGCGGGCTTCCTGGCGCAACTGCATCGCGACCTGAATGCCGCCGAACATGAGCGTTTGGAGTTGAAGCGCCGCGAGCAGGAGGTGGCGCGCGAGCGCAGCCGCTTGGCGGCCGAGGGCATGAAGGAGCAGCGCGAGAAGGTTCGCGAGCTGGAGAAGAAATTGGAGAGCCTGCTGCGCGACTTTGAGTACCAGGCGCGCGAGGCGGTGAACGGAGTGCAGGATCGCGCGGCGCAGCAGAAGCTGAGCAAAGAGGCCGAGCGGCGGATTGCCAAGGCCAGGCGCGAGTTCCGCGAGCAGTTTAACCACGGGGTGGTGGCGCACACGACGGGCGCCGACCGCGGTGACGCCAACGCGCAGCCGCACGTGGTGCAGAGAGTGAACGAAGGCGACACCGTACAGCTCAAGAGCCTGGGACGGAGCGGCAAGGTGGTCCGCAAGTTTGAGGACAACACGCTGGAGGTGCAGGTGGGGCCGATGAAGATGCGCGTTCCGGTGGACGACGTGGCGACGGTCATTGTGGATGCCTCGCGCAATCCCGTGCAGGCGGCGCGCAGCCGGGGAGTGAACGTTCGGCTGAAGGACGAGGATGCTGCGGTGGCGACCGAGCTGAACGTCATCGGCCACACGGTGGACGAGGCAACCGACGCGCTGGAGAAGTTCCTGGACCGCGCGTTTTTGGCCGGCGCGGAACATGTGCGCGTGGTGCATGGCAGCGGCATGGGCATCCTGCGGCGGGCACTGCGCGAGTATTTGAAGCGGCATCCGCAGGTGGCGGGTATCAGCGAGCCTCCGCAGAATATGGGCGGCGGCGGCGCG
>CAVRDQ010000112.1:0-36815 GCA_963719655.1 uncultured Acidobacteriota bacterium
CAAGTCACCAAGACAATCAGCCGGGTGCGCCCTGTTTCACAGTCCCTCCGCCCCGCGGTACAACTCCAACCTGTAATAGTGAGATACTTACCTTGTATCACGCAGCTATCTTCCAAAGGCAATTCTCTCGCCCATGCTTGCGTTTCTTGAATTTCGCACCCTCCTGTTCAGTTCCGCCATGGTCGCCGGCATCTTCGCCGCACTCATGTTCGGCACAATGCGAAGTCGTAAGACCTACCCCGGATATGGGCGATGGGCTTGGGCAGAGGTCGCCTTTGCGGCGTTGAACCTGTTCCAGGCCTTCCGCGGCCAAACCAGCATCCTGTTCACGCTTCTCGCGGGCAACATCGCAGCGGCTTGTGCGATGGTCTTGCTCGCCGAGGGACTCCGTCAGTTCTTGGGAAAACCCTACCGGAATTACAACGTCTACGCGGTGTCCTTCGCCTTTGTCTGCGGAACGCTGTACTTCCACCTGGTACACGAAAGCCTCGGCATCCGCACACTGCTGTTCTGCACCTATGTCGCCGGAATGAGCATCTATGCCGCAATTCCGCTGCTTCGCTTACCCCCCCTCGGGAACGCGCTTCGGAAACTGGTTTACCGCGGCTGTACTGCTGCTCGGTGCCTTGACGGATATCCTTCATTTGATCTCGGCCCCAATGCAGACGACAACGATTTTTTGGCGGACACCAAGCAACGCGGCTTTCTTTCTGACCGACCTGATGTACGTGATCGGCCTCAGCTTTGCGTTTCTGCTTCTCACCAATGAGCGGTATGTGGCCGAATTGCGAGACTCCAACGCGGAAAGCCAGAGACTTGCCGCTGAGCTGCAGCATAAACTTAAGGAACTCCAACTTGCGCTGCAAACGGTCCACACCATGGAGAAGTTGCTCCCCATCTGTGCCTGGTGTAAGCGCCTCAAGACCGAGGACTCAGAGTGGGTCACCATGGAGCGTTTCCTTCAGACCTACGGCTCCCTGACGCACGGTATCTGCCCGGATTGCAGACGGACGTTGAAGTAAGGGCTGCGCGGAAGTAAGGACTGCGCGCCCGCTGATTGCAGCCTCTGGGGTCTGCCGAGTGCCCCATCCTTTCGTCGGGTGCCCCATCCTTCCGCCCTCCTTTGGCGGAGGCTGGGGTAGTTGAACTTGCATCTGCTCTCGATCTTGTTTGGGGTGTCATCCTGAGCGAAGCGAAGGACCCCAGTACATTCTGTAGCGGAGACGCCACTCCAGGTCACCAACCGCAGCGCCGGGGTGCCCCGTTGAAGCCCTCCGTTACCTTGAGTGGGGCGCTCAAACCCTGCACCAACTCCCGGCTTTCGCACGGATTCGCGCCTCTGCCTCCTTCAACGCGCACATTTCAGATTTTTCCTGTTTTCCGCGCAGCTTTTCGCGCCCGCGCCGCCCAGTAAGCCCCTGCTCGCGCGAATCCGCCCAAAACCCTGTCGCCTGTTACTGGTTTTCAAGCAAAACTCCCCCTCCCGCGCGCAAAATGCACCCTCTGCCACACCCCGATCCTCCCCATTGCGCGACCAATGCACGCAAAAACCTCCGCACGCGCAGAATCCACGCAAAAACCACCAACCCGCGCAACCAGCGCCGGCTCAGGCACTTGCCGCCCGAAAAACCATTCACATGTTGGATTACAGAAACACGGGAAGAAATGACACGGAAAACTAGAAAAGGCTCCTCAAAGGGAGCCTTCTAAGCCATTAAGTTGTTTGGACTTAATGGCGGGGTCGACGAGACTCGAACTCGCGGCCTCCGCCGTGACAGGGCGGCGTTCTAACCAACTGAACTACGACCCCGCGTATCGTACGCGGACGCCTGGACTTACCAGGCTTGCTGCTTCCGTTTCGCCAATCGCGATTCGCAGAAGTGGTGGGCAGTGAGGGACTCGAACCCCCGACATCCTGCTTGTAAGGCAGGCGCTCTAACCAACTGAGCTAACCGCCCTTACGTTGCTCCCTCTCACCGCACGTCACAGCGGCTACAGGGGCGCCCCGGTGGAACCGAGCAGCAAATTCAGTATATGGGCCGCGGCCGCTTCCGGTCAAACCGGATTGTGGAAATTCGGCGGCCCAATTCCCTCTGCCACATCCCGCTCATTCCACGCCGCTTGCTGCCTGCTACACTCGTCTGCATGCAGCGGCTTATCGTCAACGCCGACGACTTCGGACTGACCACGGGCGTCAATCGCGCCATCATCGAATGCCACCAGCGCGGCATTGTGAGCAGCACCACGCTGATGGCCACCGGAGCGCAACTGGATGAGGCCGTGCAACTTGCCACTGCCCTGCCGACGCTCGGAGTGGGCTGCCACGTGGTGCTGGTGGATGGCGAACCTCTGCTGCCTCCAAGCGAAGTTCGCTCGCTTTTGGCGCCCGGTACAGATCGCTTCTATCAGACGGCAACAGAGATACTTATGGCGCAGGCTCGCGGAAAGTTTAAGGCCGAAGAGATTGAAGCCGAGGCCGCGGCGCAATTTGTTCGGCTGCAACACCTGGGCGTGCGGCTCACGCATTTTGATTCTCACAAACACACGCACATGTTTCCGCGCATTCTGCGTCCACTGCTGCGGGCCGCGAAAACAGCGGGCATCGCGGCCGTGCGCAATCCCTTTGAGCCGGCCGAGGCCGTGGCGTTGCGTGAGGCTCTGGGCAGCCGCACATTGCTGGTGCGCAAGATGGAGACGACGTTGTTGCGCGCGGCCTTCCGCAGCAAGTGGCTGCGAATGGTCGCCGAGGCGGGACTGGCCACAACCGATGGCAGCCTGGGAGTATCTACCACGGGCGTGTTGAATGAGGCGCGACTGCGCGCGCTGCTGTCGCGAATACCGAAGGTAATCACGGATGACAAGTCGTCGTCCACGAAGGCATGGGAGCTGCTCTGTCATCCCGGATACAACGACGCGGAGCTGAGCAAGATGCGCACGAAGCTGCGCGACTCTCGCGAGACGGAGCGCGTGGCCTTGCAATCGCTCGCGCCGGAAGCGTTGCGTGCGGAGTATGGCGTGGAGCTGGTGGGCTTTGGCGAGCTCGGCTCGCAGCGTAACTCGCAACCCAACTCGCAAACCAATTCGCAGACCATTTCGCAACCCAACTCGCAAGCCAAATCCTGAGCCAACCAGACGTGTCATCATCTCTAGTGCGAACCTTGGCGGCGCAACCTGCATCTAACCCGATGGCGTCTGTGGCGCTCGGCGGAGAGTTATGAGAATCGGCATCACCTGTTATCCAACTTACGGCGGCAGCGGAGTGGTGGCCACGGAGCTTGGCATTGAGCTGGCCAACCGCGGACACGACGTACACTTCATCTCCTACTCGCAGCCCATTCGGTTGACCGAAGCGCATCCGCATATTCATTTTCACGAGGTCGAGGTCAGCCAGTATCCGCTCTTCGAATATCCGCCATATGATTTGGCGCTGGCGACACGCATGGCAGAGGTGGCCGAGCTGTATGAGCTCGACCTGCTGCATGTGCACTACGCGATTCCTCATTCGGTTTCAGCGATGCTGGCGCGGCAGATGCTGGCCTGCGATCACGTGCGCAAGCCGCGGCGGTTGCCGTACGTCACCACGCTGCACGGCACGGACATTACGCTGGTGGGTCTGGACCCGTCGTATCTGCCAATCACGCGCTTCAGCATTGAGCAGAGCGACGCGGTGACGGCCATCAGCCAGGACCTGCGGCGCTCGACCATTGAGAGCTTCAGCATCAGCAAGCCGATTGAGGTGATTCACAACTTCGTCAACTGCGATTTGTACCACCGCGGCATCGGAACTCCGGAAGAGCGCGCGGAGTTTGCCAAGCCCGAGGAGCGGCTGCTGGTGCATCTGTCGAACTTCCGCCCGGTGAAGCGCGTGACCGACGTGATCGAGATCTTCGACCGGGTGCAGAAGAAGATTCCGTCGCGCCTGTTGATGATGGGCGATGGACCCGACCGCAGAGCCGCCGAGAGATTGGCGTGGGAAAAAGGTATCCACTGCAAGATTCACTTTCTCGGCAAGCAGGATCACATCCACGAGAAGCTGGCGCTGGCCGACCTGCTACTGCTGCCCAGTGAGATGGAGAGCTTCGGCCTGGCGGCGCTGGAGGGCATGGCCTGCGAGGTGGTTCCCGTGGCGAGCGGAGTGGGCGGATTGCCGGAGGTGATCACCGACGGCGTGGACGGCTACTACTGCCAGGTGGGTGACGTGGAAGGCATGGCCGCGCGCGCCATCGAAGTGCTGGGCGACGACTCCAAGCTGGAGGCGATGCGCAAGGCGGCGCGGCGCACGGCGCAGGAGCGCTTCTGCACCACAAAGATCATTCCCAAGTATGAAGAGCTTTACCGCGGACTGTTGGAGCGCAAGTCGTAGTTGACGCCATCCATGGCTCCGGTTTGCGGCACGGGCAGCACGATGCGGACGATGGTTCCGGCTCCGGTGCGGCTCTCCATTTCGACGCGCGCGGCGTCGCTGTACAGCACGTTGAGGCGCTCGCGCACGTTGGCCATGCCGATGCCGGTGCCGGGCTGCGGCGCGCTCCACTCGCTGGCCTCTGAGCCGGGCTCGACGATACCGACGCCATCATCTTCCACCTCGACCACAAGAAGGCCGTCGCTGACGCGGCTGCGCAGGGTGATGGTGCCGCCGCTGATCTTGGGCGAAATGCCGTGCTTGATGGAATTTTCGACGATGGGCTGCAAGAGCATGGACGGGACGACGATATCGAGGCTGGCCGGATCGAGCTCCTTTACGACGCGCAGCTTGTCGCGGCCAAAGCGGATGACCTCGATGTCCAGATAATCGTCAATGAATTCGAACTCCTCACGCAGTTCGACGAAGCTGTCACCCTTTTTCAATAGGCGGCGCAGAATCTTGCTGAGCTTGAGGATCATCTCGCGCGCGGTATCCTGGTCCACACGCACGAGCGAGGCGACGGAGTTCAAGGTGTTGAACAAAAAGTGCGGATTGATCTGGCTTTGTAGTGCCTCCATGCGCGATTGCAGCAGCAGGCGCTCCTGCTCTTCCAGCTTCATCTCAATGCGCGTGTTGTTGAGAACCTTGAGGCCGATGGCGACGGTCATCACGGAGGTAATGTAGAGCGCTCCGGTGACGGCCCAACTGGGAGAGCTGAGCGCCCAGGTGTGATTCGGGAAGAAGGCCTTGGTCTCAAGGCGCAGGAACTCCAGGCCGAGAATCACGCAGAAGAACGATGTCTGCCAGTCAATAAAACTCTTGGCGATGGTGCGGCGAAACCAGCGGTAGATGCTGAGGTCGAAGAGCGGACTGAAGCTCCAGATGGCCTCGCGGTCCACGGCCAACTCGCGCAGGAAGCCGGCGCTCAAGCCGGCCACCACGTTCAGCGGCAGGTTCATGTAGCTGTGCATGAAGAGGTACGGCAGAGAGAGCAGGATGCCGCCGCAGACTCCGGCGGTGCGTCCGGCGATGACGCCGAGAAGAATCGCCGCTTCAAAGCTGACGTCGGCGGCCAGGAAGTTCTTCACCGTGGCGCGCACCAGCACACCCAGCATGAAGGGGCCGCCGATGAAGAGCACCATCTCCAACTTTTCCCAGATGTCGCGATCCTCATGAAAGAGCAGCACGCGGAAGCGCCGCGAGCGTGCCAGCACACTGCTGACCGCAGCCGAAACTCCAAGCTGGATGAGCAGGGTGATGAGGATGAGGGGCTGGGGAATCACGGCTGCTTCGCCTGGCGTGCGGATTGGGCGGCGGAATCGAGCAGCGCGGGAATGGCAGAGGCATCGGGAACTCCGCCTTGCGCCATTTCGCGGTTGCCACCGCCGCGGCCACCGGCGGAGGTGACGGCGGATTTCAGTGCCGCTCCGGCATCAAAGCCCGAGCCTTTGGTGGCGGCGAAGACCACGGCAGGCGAGCCCTGCCCGGCGCCGATGAGCGCGACGACTTCTCCACCGGATGCCACGAGCTTTTGCGCGTAGAGCTTGGCGTAGTTCAAATCGCGCGCGGGGAGATATTCGGAGACCACGCGGAGGCCATTCACCTCCGGCGTGCGGGCGATGGCCTGCACGGCGGCGAGTTCGGCGATCTCCTCCAACAGCTTTTGCTGATGCTTACCGGCCGAGCGATTGGATTCCAGCAGCTTTGCAGTCTGCGCCGGAACCTCCCAGATGTGCGAGGAGTAGAGCGCGGCGGCCTCGGTGAGCACGGTGTAATCCTTGCGCGCCATGCGCAGGGCGCGGGCGCCGCAGACGAACTCCACGCGAAGGCCTTGCTTGATCTTTTCCACCTTGCGCAGCTGGATGTGTCCGATCTGGCCGGTGGTTTTGACATGCGTGCCGCAGCAGGCGCAGAGGTCAACGCCGCGAACTTCGACCAGGCGCAGGCTGGCGAAGTCGCCCTCCGGCAGCTTGCGCACACCGGCCGCTACGGCCTGCTCGGGAGTCACCTCATGGCTCAGGACCTGGCGATCCTCCCAGATGGCGCGGTTGGCCTGCAGCTCGGCCTGCTCGAGTTGCGCGGGCGATAGCGCGGCGACGTCGAGATCAATCGTGCAGCTCTCCTCGCCCATGTGGAAGCTGACGGTGGGAGCGTTGAAGAGGCGCAGCAGGATGGCCGAGAGCACGTGCTGGCCGGAGTGCTGCTGCATGTGTTCCTGGCGGAGTTCGACATCCACAAAGCCGCGGGCAAAGGGCTCGCCGGGGAGCACGGGGAGCGCGTCAACGACGTGGAGGATGACGTTGGTGGCCTCGTCTTCGATGACGTCTTCGACGCGCAGCTTGGGCAGATTCGGCAAGGGTTGTCCGTCGGCGTCGGTCAACTCCAGCCAGCCGGTGTCATGGCGCTGGCCGCCGCTGGTGGGATAAAAGGCGGTGCGATCGAGTTCGACGGCCTTGCGGCCCGCAACCTCCCGCACGCCCAGCACGCGGGAGGTGAAGTTATACAGAAACGAATTCTGGTGGTACAGGCGTTCGGTCATGATGTATGCACAGATGATACAGCGGAAGGCTTTGGGCCGGAATCACCGCGCTTACAGCTTCCTCTGCAAAGCGGCCAGCTGCCAGTAGAGTTTGCGCTCGCGGCGGCGCTGGAAGCCGGGCATTCCGCGGCGCTTGTCGCGGATGCGCTGTGCCCACTCGCGGGCTTCGTCGCGACGGCCCTGGTCGGCGAGGAATTGCGCGTAGTGGAGTTGCGTCTCCGTGAGGGTGGAGGTGCGCAGGACCTGCTCAAAGAGCTTGGCGGCGCGCTCCGGGTTGCCGGTCTTGCCGTCGGCGTAGGCCAGTAGTCCCGCGGCGCGCTGGAAGTCGTAATTCGCATCGGCGCTGACGACACGCTCGAGATCTTTTTGTGCCGAGGCAAAGTCACCGAGTCCGACTTCGGCGATGGCGCGGCGGTAGAAGGGGTCCATGGAATCGGTGCGCTGCGAGAGAGCGTGGTCGAAGCAAATCTTCGCGCCGGCCCAATCGTTCTTATCCAATCGCAACAGGCCCAGCTCTTCGTAGTTGCCGGCGGAAGGATTCTGGCGCAGGTCGTTTTCCACCTCTCGGATGCGACGATTGCGGTCGAGAAAGCGGAAGGCGCCGGGATCGAAGAGCTCGGGCAGGGCCTCCACGGCCAGGTAAATTGCCGCGCCGGGAGGTCCGAGGAAGAGAATAAGGTATATCCAATAGCCGTTCGGGCGCCGCCGGATGTAGTGCACCACGGCCATCGCGATGAGGGCAAAGCCCAGTATTCCCCACGAAAAAAAGCGCGAAAGAATCATGCAGAAATCCTAGCATCCGCCGAGCAGGGTGGACGTTGTAAAATGTTGGCAATGCCCCAAGTCCGCCTGATTGCTATTGACATTGACGGTACGCTGCTGGATTCCAACTTCCAGGTCAGCGAGCGCAACCTTGCCACCCTGCGGCGGGCGAATTCGCTTGGCGTGGAGATAGTGCTGGCCACCGGGCGCCGCCACACCTTCGCTCTGCCGGTGGCGCGGGCCTTGGGCTTTGACGTGGCGCTGATCAGCAGCAACGGCGCCGTGACCCGCACCAGCCAGGGCGAACTCTTCCACTCCGATCCATTGCCGCTCGCCGCCGCGCTGGAACTGGTCGAACACATGACGGACTTCCGCAGGAACATGGTTGTGACCTTTGACGGCGACGCCGAAGGCTGCCTGCTGCTGGAGACCCTGGACGAGCTGAACGAGAGCATCCAACGCTGGCTGGAGAAGAACCGTCCGTACCTGCGCTTTGTGCAGCCCATCGAGGACGGACTGACGCGCGATCCCATCCAGGCCATGTTCTGCGGCACCATTGCGCGCATGGCCGTGGCGCAAAAGCACCTCAGGTCCAATCGAAAGCTGCTGACCCGCATTACCGCCCTGAAGACCGAATACCAGGCGCGCGACCTGTGCATGCTGGATATTCTCAACTCCGGCTGCACCAAGGGAGCCGCCTTGCAGCGCTGGGCGGAGGCGCGCGGCATTCCGGCCAACCAGGTCATGGCCATTGGTGATAACTACAACGACATTGAGATGTTGGAATTCGCCGGACTTCCGTACATCATGGGGAATGCCACCGAGGAGCTGCGCGACCGCGGCTACAACACCACGCTGGCAAATAACGAAAACGGCGTCGCCATGGCGATTGACGCCGTGCTGGAAGAGATGGAGTAAGCACGAATGCGCTGCGGGCGAACGTTGGCGATGGGAACACTGATGCTGATCGCACTGCTGGCCGCTCCGGCATTTGCCGGGGACGTGGCCGAGCTGCGCAACGGCTTCACCATTCCACACTTCGCACGCGAATTGCGCGACGGACAGATGCGGCTGTATCTGGATGAGCAGCGCACGAGCTTTGTGGACGTTGCCGCCACGGAGATCACCGGCTACCACTGGGAGGCCGATGCGGTGGCGGCCGGCGGTGGACAGGCATTGGATTCGGCGGCGAATTCCGGCAATGCGTCTATTCCGCAGAAAGACACGCAGCAGATTGTGGCCGAGGCCAGCGATCTGCATGGCGTGGATGCCGACTTCATCCGCTCGGTGATTCGGCAGGAGAGCGGCGGCAACCCGAAGGCCGTAAGCCGCTGCGGCGCGCGCGGGCTGATGCAGTTGATGCCCGCCACGGCCGAGCAGCTTGGCGTAAAAGACAGCTTCAGCGCGGAACAGAACGTCCACGGCGGCGCCGAGTATCTGCGCGCGCTGCTGGAGCGCTACCACGGAGACGCCATCCTGGCCCTGGCCGCCTACAACGCCGGTCCGCAGGCGGTGGAGCGCTACCACGGCGTGCCGCCCTATCGCGAGACCCGGCAGTATGTGCGCCGCGTGGTGCACGACTACAACCGCAGCAAGAGCGCAGCGGCCAGCGTGGCTCCGAAGCCGGTGGCAAAGGCGGCTGCGGCTGGCAAGAAGACCCAGGCACCGGGCAAGACCAGGCTGACGGCATCGGCCGCCAACTAATTTTGTTCGCTGCGCACTTCCCTCTCACAACAGGATCTGTAATTTCCCTCCCGGCTACGGCGTGGTTACCTCTGCCTGCCTGTTCTGTTTGGCTAGGCGAGCCCGCCCATTTAGAATGAAACTGGCATCCAAAAGGGAGTCCGTCCAGAGGTTTTCGTGAAGCTCAAAGCCGGGCTACGCGAGACTCTGTGCCTTCCCCTTGGCCACTGCCGCACCCTGTCGCAAACGGAGTCATCCGGCGCTGCCCGCCCTGATCATGAAGAAGAAGCAGATACTCTCTCTCGCCGTCATCACCGCCATCCTGGCCACGCTGGTCTATTTTCAGTTTCGCTCCTGGCAGCGCTTTGACTGGGCACTCTTCCGGCACTACACGGGCGGCGTAAGCCTGTGGCATATTGCGGCGGGCGTCGGACTCATCTACTTCGGATACATTCTTCGCGCCGTGCGCTGGGCGATTTTTCTGCGTCCCACGGCACCCACCAGCGTGCGCAAGCTGATTGCTCCGCAGGTGGTTGGCTTTAGCGCGCTGGGCCTGTTTGGCCGCGCGGGAGAGTTCGCCCGGCCCTACCTGATCGCCCGCAAGCTGAAGCTGACCTTCACCTCGCAACTGGCGGTGTGGACCGTGGAGCGCGTCTTCGACCTGGGCGCGGTGATGGTGCTGATGGTGACCTTCCTGCTGCTGAAGGGCGGCACCTTGGCCCGCGTGCTGGTGCTGGCCCTGCATAACGGACTGCATGCCGTAATCCACACGGCCACGCACAGGCTTCCGCTGCTCGTGGCCGCGCTGCTGGTTGTGGCCGTCGTCTTCTGGCTGCTGAAGCGCGCCAGCGGCAAGGCCGCGCAGGTGGTGCGCGCAAGGCTGGTGGCCTTCAAAGAAGGCTTCAACACGATTCACGATACCAAGAGTTTTGTGCAGATCGTCGCCGTCAGTTTGCTGATGTGGCTGATGATCGCCGGAGCGTATATCGCCGTGCTGCACTCCTATCCGCAGGTGACGGTGACGATGCCGGACGACCCCGCGGGCGTGACCCACGTGGCGCGGATGAACACCATGAAGCTGGAAGACGTGCTGCTGGTAATGGGCTCCAGCATGCTGGGCTCGGCCGTGCAGTTGCCCGGCGGAGTGGGCGGCTCGCAACTGGCGGTGATCGGCGTGCTCGGCTCCAGCCTGTTCCGGCAGGAACCCTACAACATTACTCGCGAGCTGGCGGTAAGCTGCGGCATGATGCTGTGGCTGGTCACCTTCATGTCGGTTATTCCGGCGGGAATCATCATGGCGCGCTTCGAAAAGGTCAGCCTGACGCAGTTGAACGAGGAGAGCAGCCAGCAGGAAGAGGCGATCGAGGACGACGGCCCGGCCTCTGCCTAGTCAACGCCCGTGGCCCGCAGAGCGGCATTGCGCGCTGCTACAATGGTTGGTTCCGAAAGAAATACCTGCGCATTGCCGTTGAGTGAAGCGCAGGGTTATGCATAAAGGTTTTCTATTATGAAATGCCCCTTCTGCAATTTCGAGCAGGACAAGGTTGTGGACTCCCGCGAGAGCAAGGAAGGCGAGAGCATTCGCCGGCGCCGGGAGTGCCTGCGCTGCGAGAAGCGCTTTACCACCTACGAGCGCATTGACGAGATTCCCTACATGGTCGTCAAGAAGGACGGCCGTCGCGAAAAGTTCGAGCGGCAGAAGGTGCTGAGCGGCCTGCTGCGGGCCTGCGAGAAGCGGCCAGTGCCCATCGGACAACTGGAGCAGATCGTCAACGATGCAGAGAATTTTGTTGTGGACAGCGCGGAGCGCGAGCGCCGTACCGCCGAGTTGGGCGAGCTGATCATGAACCGGCTGCGCAATCTGGACAAGGTCGCCTACGTGCGCTTTGCCAGTGTCTACCTGGACTTCAAGGACGTGCACGAGTTCATGAGCGAATTGCAGGATCTTCTGCGCACCAAGGACGCCAACCTGGCCAAGGCCGCACTGGCCGCCGCACAGAAGGCCACGGCAAACAAGTCCGGTGGAGTCAAGTCTTCTAGCGATAAAACAAGGAAGTCCGCCAAGAGCGGACACTGAGCGACAAGCGGTACGGAATAGGATTGGATTCGCATGAGCCATAAAGTTACGTTGATTCCCGGGGACGGAATCGGTCCCGAAGTGACGGCCGCAGCAGTTCGCATACTGGAAGCCACCGGCGTCAAGTTTGAGTGGGAGAGCTACGCCGCCGGCGCTGACGCCTACGCGAAATATCACGAGTACATCCCAAAGGACTTGACCGAGAGCATTGAGCGCACCCGCGTGGCCCTGAAGGGTCCGGTGACCACTCCCATCGGCGGAGGCTTCAGCAGCATCAACGTGCAGCTTCGCAAGCAGTTTGAGCTGTATTGCAACTTCCGCCCCATCCGCAACCTGCCCGGCGTGCCGACGCGCTACCCCGGCGTGGATTTGATCATCATCCGCGAAAACACCGAGGGGCTGTACAGCGGCATTGAGCACGAGGTCGTGCCCGGCGTGGTGGAGAGCA
Source organism: uncultured Acidobacteriota bacterium (assembly GCA_963719655.1). Taxonomy (GTDB): domain Bacteria; phylum Acidobacteriota; class Terriglobia; order Terriglobales; family Acidobacteriaceae; genus TOLSYN. The sequence goes on from CAVRDQ010000112.1 coordinate 11,915, forward strand.
TCAAGATCATCACCGAGAAGGCCAGCACGCGCATCAGCCGCTGGGCCTTTGAGTACGCCCGCAAGTTCGGACGCAAGAAGATTCACGCCATCCACAAGGCCAATATCATGAAGCTCTCCGATGGCCTGTTCATTCGCTGCTCGCGCAACATCAGCAAGGAGTATCCGGAGATCGGCTACGGCGAGCACATTGTGGACAACACCTGCATGCAGCTGGTCACCAATCCTTACCAGTACGACATGCTGCTGCTGGAAAATCTCTACGGAGACATTGTCAGCGATTTGTGCGCGGCCTTTGTAGGCGGGCTGGGACTGGTGCCGGGCGCGAACATCGGAACGGAGTGCGCGGTGTTTGAGGCCGTGCACGGCTCGGCTCCGGACATTGCTGGAAAAGGCATCGCCAACCCGACGGCCGTTCTGCGCTCGGGCATCCTGATGCTGCGCCACCTGGGCGAACAGGAAGCTGCCGACCAGGTGAAGTACGCCGTGCATTCGGTGTACCGCGAGGGCAAGCACATTACGCGCGACATGAGCGGCACGGCCAGCACGGGCGAGTTCGCCGACGCCGTGATGGAAGCCATGCAGGACAACACCTGGAAGGAACAGGCCGCCAGCGAAACCAACCCGGTCTAGGTGATTCCAGTTTTGCGTGACGCTGGGAATACGATCGAATCTGTGCCGATGGCATCCCGCTGGGATGCCATTGACGCATTGCGTGGACTCAGCATCGTGCTGGTGGTGCTGCACCACGTCAACCTGCACCTGCGCGTGGAAAAGCTGGCCTGGGCCAGCTTGATGCCGAAGCCTTTGGCGCGCGTCATCTTCTGGAATGGCGCTGACGGCGTGCTGATCTTCTTCGCCATCTCGGGATTTCTGATTACAACCATGGCCATGCGCCGCTGGGGCGGGCTGGGAACTCCGCGGCTGCGGCAGTTTTACGGCTTGCGCGCGGCGCGGATTCTGCCGCTGCTGCTGGCCTTGCTGGCGGCGTTGAGCGTACTGCACATGGCGGGCGCGAAGGATTTCGTCATCCACGCCAACCAGACCAGCCTGCCGCGCGCGCTCGTGGCCGGGCTGACCTTCCACGTGAATTACCTGGAGGCCGCGGTCGGCTATCTACCGGCGAACTGGGATGTGCTGTGGTCGCTCTCGGTGGAAGAAGCGTTCTATCTCTTCTTTCCGCTGCTGTGTTTGACCTTGCGCAGGCCGCGCAACATCGCCATCGCACTCTGCGGATTTGTGGTGGCTGGTCCGATCCTGCGAGCGCACTACGATGGAGGCCTGTGGGCCGAGTACGGCTACTTGTGCCGCATGGATGCCATCTCCTTCGGCTGCCTGGCCGCCATGGCCGCACCGTGGCTGGCGGCGCGGCGGAGGCTGCTGGTTGGGCTGGCCGTCGGCGGTGCGGCGCTGATGCTCTTCGTGCTGGTGGCCATCCGCTGCTGGCCCATCTACAAGATGATGCCGTGGTTCTTCCGCTGGCAGTTGGATGACTCGGCTCTACCGTTGGGCACGGCGCTGGTGCTGGTGTGGGCCAGCCTGCTGCGCCGGCGAGGAAGCCTGCTGCTGGCGCCGCTCCGCTGGTTTGGCCGCAACAGTTACGAGGTGTATTTGACGCATATGTTCGTGGCCAACTGGGGCATCCAGCTTTATGTCCACAGCCGCTTGAGCGTCGGCTGGTCTCCGGTGGCGAACCTGATGATGCTGCTGGTGGCCGGGCTGCTGGGGGCCTTGGTGGCGCGTACTTTCACCGAGCCGGTGAACCGACGGCTGCGACGCCACTGGCTCGGAGATGCCGGCTGATTCCGGCTAGGGATTCCGCAGCCCTTTTCCGGCATCGTTTTCGCCTTCAGAATCATCTGAATAGACACGAGAGATTGCTAGAATGGGTGGTGGGTCATTCCCGCCGCACCTCGCCACGCAAAGGTCAACGCACCGCATGAGCACCGCAGTCCAGAACAGCACGCCATACAATGCCCTGCACCATCGCTTCGCGGTGGTGGCGGCCGGCTTTGTCCTTTTGCTGATCGTGGTGGGTGCGCTGGTGACGAGCACGGACTCCGGGTTGAGCGTGCCGGACTGGCCGACGAGCTTTGGCTCGGTGTACCGGATGCCGCCCATGACCGGCGGCGTGAAGTTCGAGCATGGCCACCGCATGCTGGCCGAGTTCATCGGCCTACTGACCATCGGCGTCGCCGTGTTTACGCAGAAGGTTGACCGCCGCCGCTGGATGCGCATCCTGGGCTGGAGCGCACTGGGTACAGTCATCGCGCAGGGCATCCTGGGTGGACTGACCGTGTTGTTCTACCTGCCGCCGGCCATCAGCACGGCGCATGCCACGCTGGGACAAACATTTTTCTGCATCATGGTCAGCATCGCCTTCTTCACCAGCCGCAGCTGGGTGCAGGAGCCAGCGCCAGTTGTGAGCCAGTCGGCGCGGCCACGGCTCACCACTCTATCGCTATTCACGGTGGCGGCCATCTGGATGCAGCTCATCATGGGCGCGGCCTTCCGCCACAGCGGAATCCGCCTGCTGCCGCATCTCATCGGCGCCGTGGTGGTCTTCTGTTTGGTCAGCTCGCTGGCCCTGCTGACCATCAAGCGCCATCGCACGACTCCGCAACTGGCGCGCCCGGCGGTCATTCTGCTCACACTGCTGCTGGTACAGATTTCGCTGGGCCTGGCCAGCTATGTAACCCGCGTGATGTGGAGCCCTGGAGCTCCGGCGCCGCTGGTGAGCATGATTGTTTCAACCGTGGCGCACGTAGCCTGCGGAGCCCTGGTGCTGGTCACCACGCTGATCCTCACCATTCAGATTCATCGCCACGCGCTGCCCGCGCTTGATGCCAAGGCCGTGGCCAACCAGGTTGAAGCCCGCGAAGTCGAGGAGACGGTCCACGCATGACCACCGCCACTGCTCCCGCCATCTCCCTTGCCGCCATCGTCTCCCGCCCCATGCAACTGGCGCGCGACTACGCGCAGCTCGTCAAGATCAGGGTGACCACGCTGGTCGTGGTGACGGCATGGTGCGGATACTACTTTGGCCGCCACAAGTCGGGACTGCCGGTGATGGGATGGCCACTGCTGTGGGCCCTGGCCGGCATCGGAATGGTCTCGGCGGGCACGGCCTGCATGAATGAGATCATGGAGCGCAAGAGCGACGCGTTGATGCGCCGTACCGCGCAGCGTCCCATGGTCACCGGCTCGCTGCGGCTGGGCCACGCGCTCACCATCTGGGCCGTGCTCACCTTTGGCGGAGCGATGCTGCTGGCCACACGGATGAACCTGCTGACCGCCGGGCTGACCCTGGCGACGGCGGCGACTTATCTGCTGATCTACACGCCGCTCAAGAAGATCAGCCCGCTCTGCACATTCGTCGGAGCCTTTCCCGGAGCGATGCCCGGCGTGCTGGGCTGGACGGCCGCGCGTGGACATCTCGAGGTCGAAGCCCTGGTGCTGTTCGCCATCGTCTTCTTCTGGCAGTTCCCGCACTTTCACTCCATTGCCTTGCTTTATCGCGATGACTACGCGAAGGCCGGCATTCGCATGCTGCCCGTGGTGGAAGGCGATGGCCGCTCCACCAACCGCCAGATTCTGATGTACGGCGCGGCGCTGCTGCCCACGACGCTGGCTCCCACGCTGCTTGGCATGGCCGGGCTGCCGTATCTGCTGGGAGCCTCGCTGCTGGGCCTTGCACTCTTCTACTTCTGCACGCGCATCTGGCGAGAGGCGCTGCCGGTCAGCTCGCCCGAATCACGCATCCAGGCGCGCATCCTGCTGAAGGCCACCGTCACCTACCTGCCGCTGCTGTTTGCGCTGATGATGCTGAACAGCGCGGCCTGATCTTTTCCTGAACCGCACGAGGATGGACCACTTTGACCACCCCGCTTGTTGAATCCGCAGACGCCATGAACTCCACCGAAGATTCCAGCGCGGCGGTGATCCGCATCGAAGACCTCCGCCACCAGTACGGCGAGCGCGTGGCGCTGAATGGCGTGAGCTTTCATGTGAACCGCGCCGAGATCTTCGGCCTGCTGGGCCCGAATGGCAGCGGCAAAACGACGCTCTTCCGCATCCTCTCCACTTTGATGCTGCCAAGCAAGGGCCGCGCGCTGATCCTGGGCCACGACGTTGCGCTCGATCCCGATGGCGTGCGCCGCCAGATTGGCGTGGTGTTTCAATCGCGCAGCATTGACGTCAAGCTGACGGCGGAGGAGAACCTCATCCACGTCGGCCACCTGTATGGCATCAAGGGCGCCGCCCTGCTGGAGCGCGTAAAAGAAATGCTGGGCCGCGTCTCGCTCGGCGACCGCGCCAAGGAACGCGCCGAGACCTTCAGCGGCGGCATGCAGCGGCGGCTGGAGCTGGCGAAGGGACTGTTGCATCGTCCGCAGGTGTTGCTGCTGGATGAGCCCACCACGGGCCTTGACCCCGGCGCGCGCATGGACCTGTGGCAGTATCTGCGGCTGCTGCGCGACCAGGAAGGCGTGACGGTGATTGTGACCACGCACCTGATGGAAGAGGCCGAGAAGTGCGACCGGCTGGCCATCCTGAGCCATGGCAACCTTGTGGGACTCGGAACTCCGGCGCAGCTTAAGAGCGAGATTGGCGGCGACGTGATTCTGTTTGACGCCCCCGAGCCGAAGAAGCTTGCCGAAGAGATCACCGCGCGCTTCGGCCTTGCTGCAACCGTGCTGGACGATGGCCGCGTGAGGGTAGAGCGTGAGGCCGGGCACCGCTTTGTCACCGACGTGGTCGAGGCTTTCCCCGGCGAGATTGACGCCGTCTCGGTAAGCAAGCCGACGCTGGAGGATGTCTTTATCCGCCGCACAGGCCACCGTTTTTGGAACGAAGACGCACAGGCGATTGAAGAGCGCGAAGCCGCGACAGCGAAGAAGAAAAAGCACTAAGAGGATTTCCATACAATGGCAACCGTCAGCACGAACCATCCCGCGCCCATGGCCGCTACAGGCTTCAGTCCGATGCCCGCACTCAGCCTTTGGCGGCGCGAGGTGGTGCGCTTCTATCGCAACATGAGCCGCGTGGTCGGCGTGGTGGCTTCGCCGCTGCTCTTCTGGGTGGTCATCGGCGCCGGCTTCGGAGATAGCTTCCGCAATCCCGCCACGGGCCGCGGCACCAACTACATGCAGTTCTTTTTTCCCGGCGCGCTGATGATGATCGTGCTCTTCACCTCGATCTTCGCCATGATGAGCCTGATTGAAGACCGCAATGAGGGCTTTCTGTTGAGCGTGCTGGTGGCTCCGGTCAGCCGCTCGGTGATTGTGCTGGGCAAGGTACTGGGCGGAACCACCCTGGCGACGTTACAGGGCGTGCTGTTCCTGGTGCTGGCGCCGTTTCTCGGCATTCACTTCGGCGCCACGCAAGGGCTGCTCGTGGTCTTTGACATCTTCCTGGTATCGTTTTCGCTGACCGCCCTGGGCTTCATCATTGCCTGGCCAATGGATTCCACCTCGGGCTTTCACGCCATCATCAACCTGTTTCTCATCCCGCTGTGGCTGCTCTCCGGATCGCTCTTCCCCGTGGCCTCGGCCGCGCCGTGGATGGGATTCCTGATGAAGCTGAACCCGATGACCTACGGCACGGACGCGCTTCGCGGACTGCTCTTTCCGGGGCGCGGCGTGCAGGAGTTCGCACTCTCCACCAGCTTTGCCGTGCTTGTCATCTTTACGGTCGTCATGTTCTCACTGGCCTTTGTGGTGGCCAACCGCCGCACCACCAAACCCGCAGCTTAAGAGGATAGGGATTCATCATGCAGGCGCAAACGCTCTCTTACTTCCCCGCCCTGAACGCCACGCTTAACGCCACGGCGGCCGTGCTGCTGCTGGCCGGACGCTGGCAAATCTCGCAGAAAAACCGGGACGCGCACCGGCGCACCATGCTGGCCGCCTTCTGCACCAGCGCCGTCTTCCTGCTCTGTTACCTGTACTACCACGCGCACGCCGGAGTGCTGCACTTTGCCGGTGTGGGGTGGCGGAGGCCCGTGTACTTCACGCTGTTGACCAGCCACACGATTCTGGCCGTGGTCATCGTGCCGCTGATCCTGATGACGCTCTATCGCGGACTGAAGGGCCAATACGCGCGCCACGTGAAGATTGCTCCGCTGACGTTCTGGTTGTGGCTCTACGTCTCGGTGACGGGCGTCATCATCTACTATCTGCTCTACCACCTGTGGCGCGGATAAGCGGCGGCACTCACACGTAAATAGAAAACGCCGCGCGCGATGCGTGGCGTTTTGCTTTCTGCACGAGAATCCTTCTGCGAGAACCTCGACCTCTGTAACTCTCTACACGCGCTGGCCCTTGAAGACCGCAAGCACTTCACTCGCCGCGCGGCGGCCGCTGGCGATGGCTCCCTGCACGCTGGCCTGGTTGCCGTCGCTCACCGTGGCCTCTCCGGCAAAGAAGAGCGTTCCGGCCAAAGGCTCCGCCAGTTTGGACTGCGCCTCGCCGCCATCCACCGCCATATAGCTGAAAGAGCCGCGCGCGAAAGGATCGGCCTGCCAGTCGTGCACGTGCCAGCTGCGCAGCGACGACACAATCGTATGCTCCGGCACGCCGAAGATTCGCGCCAGTGACACGACGGCCTTGTCGCAGATGAACTGGTCGCCACGCCCGCTCAGCCGCTCACCGCGGCGTGAGGCGGACCAGCCCACCAGCATGGCTCCATCCTGTTGCGGCGTCCACCAGGTGGGAAACCAGTCGTCCCTGGCGTAGACGGTACCCGGCCCGCGCAGGGCCTCAACGCCGTTGGACTCCCACCAGCGCTCGTGGAAGATCATGGTCACGCGCATGCTCTGCCCCATGAAGAGCGAAGCCAGCGGCCCCTCCTTGGCCTCCAGCGGAGGCTCAAAGCTCACGGCGCCTTCGGTGTTGGCCGGCGCCTGCAACACGCCCAGCGGGAGGGTCACCACGGCGGCATCGGCCTTGAACTCGACCTCGCCCTCCGGCCCCGTGGCCCGCACCTGAACCCGGCCGGGGCTCCAGCGGACGGTGTGCACCACATGGCCCAGGTGAAGGCTGACCTGGGGGGAAGGCAGCGCCGCCGTCATCGTCTTAAGCAGCGAGTCAAAGCCCTGGTCAAAGCGAAAGCTGCGCCAGCCCTCCACGGCGCTGGACGCGCGGATGCTGCGCGCCATGGAATGTGCGCTGATGCGCTCGGCCAGCGCCCCCTGCAGGCCTTCGACAAACTCCAGGGCACTCATCCGCGCCTCGTCATCTTCGCCGCACGCCACATCCAGGTATCGCGCAAAGGACTGGTCCACGCCCTCTTCGCTCAGCCCGGCCAGGGCTTCCCGCACGCCGGCAAGGAAGTCCTTGCTTGGTTCAAGGCCGTTGGCGGTGTACACAAAGCGCGCGCCGCTGGCTTCGGTGAGCGTAAGGGTCCCCTCATGGGCCAGCTCGGCAATCTCCGACGGACGCCCATGCACGAACTCCGCGCCAAGCTCGACGGCCTGCCCACCGAGCGTATGCACGGTCCAAATGCGGCCACCCACGCGCTCCCGCGCCTCCACCAGGGCCACGCGCCTGCCTTCGGCAGCCAAATTGCGGGCGGCACACAGGCCAGCAAGACCTGCGCCAATGACAACAACATCAACATCCACTTGATTCATGTCCATTGGATTCCGCAGCGGCCAAAAAGCCGCAGGCAGTTTTGTGAAAGGGAAACAAACTGGAACCCCGCGTGGCGCGAGGCTCCACCTGGGCGGTTAATCGTTGCCCTGCGCGCTGCGGCTGGCGAACAGAACCTTGTATCCGCGCTGGAAGCTCTGGAGATGCTGGCGCATTGCCTCATAGGCCTTCACGGGACTATGCAGGCGCAATGCCTCCAGCACGCGGGCATGCTGCGCCGCGGCCTGCTCCATGCCCTCCTGCAGCAGGAGGCTCTTGCTGATCAGGTCGCGCATCTGTTCGCGGATGCCGTTCAGAATGTTGTCCAGCACCTTGTTCTTGGCCGCCCGGCCCATGATGATGTGGAACGAGAGATCGAGCTTCCAGAACTCTTCGGCGTTATTGGTGCAGTGGCGCATCTTTTCCACCAAGGCGCTCAACTCAGCCAGCTCCAGCTCATTGATGCGCTCGGCGCAGATGCGCGCCAGCTCGCATTCCAGAACCATGCGCGCCTCGGCAAACTCCTCCAGGGCTTCTTCGCTGTTCAGTTTGCCGCTTTGCAGCCACTGGCTGGTGAAGTACGCGGAAGGCGTTTCCGCCACGTAGCTGCCACCGCCGGCGCGCACCCGAATCAACCCGATGAAGGCCAGCGAGGTCAACGCCTCACGCAGGCTGCTGCGGCCAACACCGAGCGCCTTGCAGAGTTCGGCTTCGGAGGGAAGCTTCTCGCCAGGCTTCCAGTCCCCGGCCGTAATCCGGGCCGCCAACTGTTTCGCCACCTGTTCGCTCAGGGTCGCCCGCGGAAGAGGATCCAGACTGTTCAGTAACTTAGACACATTGCACCTGTCGGTATGAACTGTGCGGAAGGATAGTCAAAAAGAATTTGTGGGTCAATCCTATTTTCATGTTGTCTGACAAGCTGACCCATAGTATTGTCTTGCCGTTATTCCCATAATCACTGACACTGAACCACCGCAGAAGGGTTTAGCGCCCGCTCTGCGTTGGCGACTGCCCCTGGAGGTCCGACACGTGAGTTCCGCTACTGCCGCTCCCGCAAAGCCCAACTATATTGCCGCTGCCGCTGTCCTTGTGGCCGGCATCGTTGCCGCCATTGTCATTTTGCGGCTGCCGCCCCTGGCCACCGCCTGGCAGCAGAATTACGATCCGCTGGGCCACTGGTTCCTGTCGGCGCTGGTGGCCGCCATTCCTATTGCCGTGCTGCTCGGCTCCCTTGCCCTGGGACACATCAAGGCCCATTACGCCGCCCTGGCCGGGCTGCTGGCCGCCCTCGCCACCTCGATTATCGGCTTCCACATGCCGGCCCGCCTGGCCGCCGCCACCGCCGTCTATGGCGCTGGCTACGGACTCTTCCCCATCGGCTGGATCGTTCTGAACGTCATATTCATGTACCAGCTCACGGTGGCCAGCGGCCGCTTCACCATCCTGCAGCACAGCCTGACCGGCATTACCAAGGATCGCCGTCTGCAACTGCTGCTCATCGCATTCTGCTTTGGAGCCTTCTTTGAAGGTGCCGCGGGCTTTGGAACCCCGGTGGCCGTGACGGCCGCACTGCTGATCGGCCTGGGATTCAAACCCTTGCAGGCCTCTGGACTGTCCCTGATTGCCAACACCGCTCCGGTGGCCTTTGGAGCCCTGGGCACTCCGATCATCGCGCTCAGCAAGGTGACGGGGTACAGCGAAGTGATGCTTTCGGCGATGACCGGACGCATCCTGACTCCGTTCTGCATCCTGGTTCCCTTCTGGCTGATTTGGGCCTTTGCCGGCTTTGCTGGAATGCTTGAGGTATGGCCTGCGATTCTTGTGGCCGGCGTCACCTTCGCCATTCCGCAGTTGATCATCAGCAACGTGCACGGCCCCTGGGTGGTGAACGTGGTGGCCAGCGTGGTTTCCATGCTGTGCCTGACGGGCTTCCTGCTGATCTGGCATCCCAAGACGCAACACAGCTTTGAAGGCGATGCAGAAGCGGCCGCGGCAGCCGTTGGCCAAGGACCCAAGTACACCCGCAAGCAGACCGTGCAGGCGTGGATTCCCTGGGTCGTGCTCAGCGTCATCGTTTTTGTGTGGGGCACCCAGACCGGCAAGTTGTACATGAACACGCCGGAGAAGGCTTTCCCGTCGCTGGCAACGCTTTCCACCAAGCCCAGCGCCATCACCAACCCGACGTTCAAGGTGACGGTCCTGCACAACATGGTGGAGCGCGTCGCACCCGTGGTTCCCAAGCCCACCAAGGAGCCCGCGGTGTATGGCCTGAACTGGCTGAGCGCCACCGGCACGGGCATCTTCCTGGCCGCGGTAATCAGCGGACTCATCATGGGACAGGGCTTCGGCACGATTCTCAGCATCTTCTTCCAAACGCTGGTCAAGGTGCGCTTCAGCCTGCTGACTATCGCCGCCATGCTCGGCATCGGCATGTTGACGAGATACTCCGGACTGGACGCCACGATGGGCCTGGCCTTTGCCCGCACCGGCCACTTCTATCCATTCTTCGGCACCTTGCTGGGATGGCTGGGCGTGGCCTTGACCGGATCGGATACCTCGTCGAACGTGCTCTTCGGCAGCCTGCAGAAGATCACCGCGCAGCAGGTGGGTGTGCCCGGACAGTTGATGGCCGCGGCCAACACCACGGGCGGCGTGATGGGCAAGATGATTGACGCGCAGAGCATCGTCGTCGCGTCCACGGCTACGCAATGGTATGGGCATGAGGGAGATATTCTGCGTTACGTCTTCCTGCACTCGCTGGCCCTGGCCGCATTGGTGGGCGTGTTCATCTTCTTCATGGCCTACGTGTATCCGTTTACGCAACTGGTTGTGCACTAATGTAACGGGCGGTGCCGTGGTCTTCTGCCCCCTGAGGCCGAAGGCCACGGCGCCGCCACAGTTCACAGTTCCACCGCTTGGCGCCGGAGCCGCACGACGGCGCGAAAAGAAGTAGAGGTCTTATGAGCACCCTTCTCGAGTCCACTCCCCTCATTGATTCCTTCATCACCCGTGCCACGGCCGTCAGCGCCGAGGTGGAGCGCGTTGCCACTCGCGCCGAAGCCATCGAGCGGCTGATCGCCCTGCTGCGCCAGGAAGGCATCGCCGACGAGCCGCAGAGCCACGCCGTGTGCGCCCGCTGCGCTTGCATCACCGCGGCCGATCAGGCGCATCTTGCCGCCGAGGTTCCGGGGCTGCGCTTTGACGTGACCCGCGAGCTCGCCGCGGAGGCCAAGGTTGGCATCAGCCAACTGGAGTGGGCGCTGGCCAACACCGGAACCCTGGTGCAGGCCGCCGATGCTCCGGACACGCGGCTGGTCAGCATGTTGCCTCCGCTGCACATTGCGCTCGTCAGCACGCAGGCCCTGCTGCCGGATCTGCCGTCGGTGCTCACGAAGGTTGACCCGCGCCACACCGGCTATCTCGCGTTCATCACCGGCCCCAGCCGCACCGCGGACATTGAGCGCGTGCTGACCATCGGCGTGCACGGCCCCGGCAGGCTCGTCATGCTGATGGTGGATGACTTGCCGCTGGCTGGCCAGGAGGTGACGCAATGAGCGAGACGAAGGTCAACTTCAAGCAGTCCATTCTTGACGCGCTCTCGAATCCCACCCTTGGCGGTGCGCTTGGCAACTTCAGCGTGGCCTACCGCGCCGGACGCGCGAAGGCTTACGAGGGTATTGATTTTGAAGCCCTGCGCACGAACATTGCCGCCATCAAGAGCGATGCCGCCGGACGCTTTGACCAACTGGCCGAGCAGTTCGCCGTGGCCGCCGAAGCCAAAGGCGCCAAGGTCTTCCGCACCAGCAATCCGCAGGCCGTGAAGGATTACATCCTGAAGCTGGCGCTGGATCGCGGTGTGAAGACCATCGTGAAATCAAAGTCCATGGCCACCGAGGAGATTCACCTCAACAAGCATTTGGAGAAAGCCGGCATTGAAGTGCAGGAGACGGACCTGGGCGAGTGGATTCTGCAGCTCGACGGGCAGACGCCTTCGCACATGGTCATGCCCGCCATCCACATGACCAAGGAAGAGGTGACGACGGTCTTCAACACCAAGGTCGAGGACGGCCAGAAGCCGGACATCCCGAAGCTGGTGAAGTTCGCGCGCGGCAAGATGCGTCCCTTTTTCCTGAAAGCAGAGATGGGCATCAGCGGCGCGAACATCGCCGTCGCCGAGACGGGCAGCATCGTGCTGGTGACCAATGAGGGCAACGCGCGGCTGGTCAGTAGCCTGCCGAAGATTCACGTCGCCGTCGTCGGCTACGAAAAACTCATCGAGCACTTTGCCGACATCGCACCCATCCTCACCGCGCTGCCCAAGAGCGCGACGGCGCAGCTGCTGACCAGCTATGTCAGCATCATCAGCGGACCGACGCCAAACACCGATGGCTCGCCCAAAGAGCTGCACATCATCCTGATGGACAACCGCCGCAACGACATGGCGAAGGACCCGCAGTTCAAGGAGGCTTTGCAGTGCATCCGCTGCGCCAGTTGCCTGAACGTCTGTCCGGTCTTCCGGCTGGTGGGCGGGCATGTCTTCGGCAAGATTTACACCGGCGGCATCGGAACCATCCTGACCGCGTGGTTCAACGCCCTGAAAGAGAGTGACGAGATTCAGAGCCTGTGCATCCAGTGCGGAAGCTGCAACGAGGTGTGTCCCGGCAAGATTGATATCGCCGGACTGATCCTCGAACTGCGCCGCCGCCTGGCCGTGGAGCAGGGATTGCCGGTGATGCAGAAGGCCATCTTCTCGGTGGTGAACAATCGGCGTCTTTTCCATTCGATGATGCGCGCGGCCTCCATCGGCCAGAAGCCTTTCGCGAAAGATGGATTCATCCGGCATCTGCCGATGTTCCTCTCCGGCATGACGGAGAACCGCTCGCTGCCCGCCATCGCCGACGTTCCCTTCCGCGACCAGATCAAGAAGATCGAACAGCCGAAGTGCGCGGAGAAAGCCGCGTTCTACGGTGGCTGCCTGGTGGACTTCGCCTATCCCGAGATGGGCGTGGCCGTGGTCAAGGTGCTGAACAAGGCCGGCATCGAGGTCATCTTTCCCGAGGGGCAGACCTGCTGCGGCGCACCGGCACGATATAGCGGTGCCTATGAAGTCGCGGCGCAGAATGGCTCTGACAACATCAAGGCCTTGCTGGCCGAGGATGTGAAGTACGTCGTCTGCGCCTGCCCCACCTGCACCGTCGGCCTCAAGCAGGACTTCGCCGCGCACCTGGAAGCCGTGGGCCGCACCGATGAACTTCCGGCGGCAAAGGAACTGGCGGACAAGACCTGGGACTTCTCCACCCTGGCGGCGAAGCTCATCGCCGACGGACGCTTGAAGTTCAAGAAAGGTCTTGAGCCGGTGCAGTTCACCTATCACGACTCCTGCCACTTCAAGCGCACCCTGCACGCCGACCAGACGCCGCGCAACCTGATGAAGGAAGCCGGCAACGAGCTGGTGGAGATGGACGAACACGACATGTGCTGCGGCATGGGTGGCAGCTACACCATCAAGCTGCCGGAGATCTCCGCGCCGATCCTGAAGCGCAAGCTGCAAAACGTGGAGAAGACCGGCGCGCCCCTGGTGCTGACCGACTGCCCCGGCTGCACCATGCAGATCGGCGGCGGGTTGGACAAGGCGGGCTCCAAGGTTCAGGTGCGCCACACCGCGCAGCAACTGGCCGACAGCCTGGAATAGCTGCTCTTTGCCGTTATCTCGACAGGCCCCGGTGCACATTGCCGGGGCTTTTTCATGGCAGTTTCCGGAGACGCTCCCGATGGTCCAAGAATCACGGCGAAACCGAGGTTTTCAGCTTGTCAGACAAGTTAATGTGTAGTACTTTCTTTGCGGAATTCATACGGTTTTGCCCTATTCCGTTCGTCCGATCTTTGCGAGGTACTTATGCTCGACGCCGCTCTCATTGCACAGTTCCGCTCCATCGTGGGACAGGAAAACGTCCTGACCAGCAAGGTCAACCGCGTCCTTTATGGATACGACGCCACGGCCGACATGCCCAAGGGCAGTCCGGACGTCATCGTATTGCCCAACAGCATTGATGAGGTCCAGCAGGTGGTGAACCTGGCGCGGCGCTCGGGCGTTGCCCTGTACCCTCGCGGCGCGGGAACGAACCTCAGCGGCGGCACCATTCCCGTGCAGAAGGGCGTCGTGCTGTCGCTGCAAAAGATGAACAAGATACTCGAGGTGGATGCTGAAAACCTGACCGCCGTGGTGCAGCCCGGAGTCGTGATCCAGGCACTGAACAACGCCGCCGCGGTTCATGGACTGATGTATCCGCCCGACCCCGGCACGGTGACCACGGCAACCATGGGCGGCTCGGTGGCGGAGAACTCCGGCGGACTGCGCGGCCTGAAGTACGGCGTTACCAAGCATTACGTCATGGGCATGGAGGTGGTGCTGGCCAGCGGCGACCGCGTGCGCTTTGGCGGCAAGACGGTGAAGAACGTCACGGCCTACGACTTCAGCAGCCTGTTCGTGGGTAGTGAAGGCACGCTCGGCATTGTGGTGGAGATCACCTGCAAGCTCGTGCCCTCGCCGAAGTTCCGCCGCACCTTTTTGGCTACCTACAAGAGCATCGCCGACGCGGGCAACACTGTCTCCGGCATCATCAAGGCGCAGGTCATCCCCGCGACGCTGGAAATTCTGGACAACATGACCATCCGCACCGTGGAGGACTTTGCCCACGTTGGCCTGCCGGTGGAGGCCGAGGCTCTGCTGCTGATCGAAGTGGACGGCATGGCAGAGGAGGTGGTGAAGCGCGAGGCCGAAGAGGTCATCCGCGTGGTGAAGGAAAATCATGGCGAGTTGCGTGTGGCCCAGTCCGACGCCGAGCGTGACGCACTGTGGTCCGCCCGCCGCGCTGCCCTGCCGGCCCTGGCCTCCTTGAATAACACCGTGGTGTTGGAAGATGCCACGGTACCGCGCAGCCGCATTACGGAGATGCTGCTGGAGGTGGCCGAGATTGGCCGCCGCCACAAGCTCACGCTCGGCACCTTTGGCCACGCCGGAGACGGCAACCTGCATCCCACCATCCTGGCAGACAAGCACAACGCCGACGAGATGCGCCGCGTGCATCTGGCCGTGGATGAGATCTTCGCCGCGGCCTTGAAGTATGGCGGCACCCTCAGCGGCGAGCATGGCATCGGGTTGGCCAAGATGAAATATCTCGGCAATGAGATTGGCGACACGGGCCTGGACCTGATGCGCAGCCTGAAAAAGGCTCTGGATCCGACGAACATGCTGAACCCCGGCAAGCTGGTTCCCTTGGCGCAGGAGAAAGAGGCCGTCCATGCCGGCCACTAACGGAGTGCAACCGTCAGCGCCGGTGTATGACGACCTGGCCGCGCTGCAGCAGGAGTTGGACAAGTGTATGCACTGCGGCAACTGCATGGCCGTGTGCCCGGTGTACGCCACGGATAAGACCGAAGCCGGGGTGGCGCGCGGCAAGGTGATGGTGGCGCAGGCCGTGCTGGAAGGCGAGCTGGCGCTGGACGATCCCGAAGTGGTGGGGATGCTCTTCAACTGCCTGGTGTGCAAGAGCTGCGTGCAGAGTTGCCCAACCAAGGTGGACTTCGGCCGCATCATGCTGGCCTTGCGCGCGGCCATCGTGCGCAAGAACGGGCTGCCGTGGCTGAAGCAGGCCATCTTCGGAATGTTGAAGCATCCGGCGCTGTTTGACCGTGGCATGAAGCTGGGCGCCATGCTGAGCGGCATCGCCTTCCGCGACGCAGGACAGCAGGCCATTGCACCGCGCTCGCCCTTTGCGTTTGTGGGCAAGTACGTCAACTTTGACGAGAATCGTCTGCTGCCCGCCCTGGCCACCACTCCCCTGCGCGACCGCCTGCCGGAGCTGGTGCAGATTGAAGGCGCGAAGACCACAGCGGCGTTCTTCACCGGCTGCTCGATGAACTACTTTTATCCGGAGACGGGCGAGGACCTGGTCAGCGTGCTGAAGGAGAACAAGGTCAACATTGCCATCCCCAAGGCGCAGGCCTGCTGCGGAATCCCGGTCTTCGTGCACGGCGACCTGGACACCATCCGCGAGTTGGGCCGCCGCAACCTGGACGCCATGGAGGCAACGGGCGCCGAGTATCTCATCACCGGCTGCGGCTCCTGCGGCGGCGCCTGGCAGCACGAGTACCTTGAGATATTCGCCAACGATCCCGCCTACGGACCGAAGGCGCGGCACTGGGCGGCACGAACTTATGACATCTCTACGTTTCTGGTGGATGTGCTGAAGTTCACGCCGCCAACGGGACGAGTGGAGGCGACGGTGACCTATCACGACAGTTGCCACCTGAAGAAGACGATGAAGGTGTCGCGAGAGCCGCGAGAGATTTTGAAGGGCATCCCGGGTGTCACCTTTAAGGAGATGAGTTCTCCGGACGCCTGCTGCGGCAGCGGTGGCAGCTACGTGCTGACGCACTTTGACACCTCCACCAGCATTGGCCAGCGCAAGGTGGAGGATGTTGTCCGCACGGGCGCCGATACGGTGGCCACCGGCTGCCCGGCCTGCATGATGCAGTTGTTCGACAACCTGCACCGCTTTGACCGTACGGAGACGGTGCGGCATTACGTGTCAATTCTGGCGGAGAGCTATCGCAACGAGAAGACCCATTAAGCTCCGGTTGGCTCGCTGACGGCGGTACAGCGGAGCCTGGCTACATCCCTTTGGCAGGCCGCACTTCCCACGGTGCGGCCGTTTTTTGCCCGTAAAGCCGCGGCTGGTCCGGCGGCGGAGATCAGAAAGCCCACGCTTTTGGCGTCCTGTGGGGGTTTTCCACTCCCCGGGAGCGCGGCTCGGGATTTATACTTGGCGGACGAAAGAATGCAGCCTGCGTTTTGTCCCGCGCTGCGGAGAGAGGCACACTCAATGGCAAAGAGCGTTAATAAGGTCATCCTCATCGGCAACCTCGGCAAGGATCCCGAACTGAAGCACACCAGCGGCGGCACCGCCGTGGCAAAGTTCACCCTGGCCACCAACGATCGCTTTAAGGATAAGGATGGCAACTGGCAGGATCGCACCGAGTGGCACAACATCACCTGCTGGGCGCGCCTGGCGGAGATTGCCAGCGAGTATCTGAAAAAGGGCCGCACCGTCTACGTGGAAGGCAGCCTGCGCACCGATAGCTGGGACGATAAGACGAGCGGCCAGAAGCGCTACCAGACCTACATCAACGCCAGCGACCTGGTTCTGCTGGGCGGACGCGGCGAAGAGGGTGGCGGTGGACGTGGCAGCTCGCGCGGCAATGACTACGACCAGAGCGGCGGCGGTGGCGACTTTGAGTCAGCCCCGGCCCGCGCCACGGAGATCACCGACGACGATATTCCTTTTTAGGGCCGAGCGAACCGGGGGGCGTAACGAGGAGGAAATTGCATGACTAAGCTGAGTAAGCTGCGTGTCGTTGTCCCAACCCTCTTTCTATTTCTCGTGGCTCTGCTGATCGGCGCCGCATTCGCCCAGCAGAACGCGATCAAGCGAACCATGCTGGAGAAACAGCAGTTTCCCGGCAGCCAGTGGGTCACCGTCACGGGAATTGCGGAGATCGCACCCGGTGGAATGGCCGCCCGCCACACCCATCCGGGAATTGAGAACGCCTACATCCTGGAGGGTGAAGGCAGCCTGAAGGTTATGGGCCAGCCGGAGAGAATGCTCAAGGCCGGCGACTCGTTCCAGATCGCCGACACGGTGCCCCACAGCCTGCGGAATTTGAGCAGCGAAAAGCCGCTGAGGGTGATCTCCACCTGGGTGGTGGACAAGGATAAGCCGCTGGCGTCGCCTGCTCCGGAATAACTGCGCGGCCCCATGCCGCAGCCGGAAACAACAAAAGCCCGGAGCCGCCGCCATGGCACTCCGGGCTTTTTCTATTTGTGCGGATGGCCTCAGTCCAGCTCGCCCTGCTCCACCACAACGTTTTCGCGCACAATCAGGCGGTGCGGAGCCATCTCCTTCAGGTGCGGCAGCACGCGCTGGATGTGCTCATCGGTATCCACAAAGATGACCACCACGGGCAGGCTTCCGCCGGCTTCTACCAGGCGCGCGGTCTTTACGCTCATGCGGCCCATAAAACCGGCCACCGCGTGGAAGACCACCGCGCCGTATACGTTCTCCTCGCGGAGGTAGCGAAGCATCTCCAAATGCAGCGGCCGGTGCTGCCACTGGTCATCCTCATGCAGATACATCGTGACTTGTACGGCCATGGAAGATTCCTCTTGAGTGCGGATCAACTGCCCATCGCGGCCCATTATAGACTTCGTGCAAGCATTGCGCCCGCCAAAACCCCGGCCAGGCACAGGACGTTGTTAGCCAGCACGTTTCCGGCAAAAAGAGCGTACTGCCCCTGCTCGAAGAGCGCGAAGCTCTCAAAGGCATAGCTGGAAAACGTGGTGTAGGAGCCGCAGAAGCCGATGGCGATCATCAGTCGCCAGCGCGGGTCGGGCAATGCGCGCTCGGTGCTCCACACCAGGAAGAGCCCCAGGATAAAGCTGCCGGTGATGTTGATCAGCAGGGTGCCGTAGGGGAACGACGCGCCCACCAGCCGAGCCACTTGCCGGCTGACGAGGTAGCGCGCACTGGCGCCGATGATGGCTCCGATGGATATCCAGAGATAGGTAAGCACGATGGGGAGCTCTCCTCAACAAATGAGACTGGTAGGAGTCATCAGCCCCGGGCACCGTGCCAGTGGGCGGTTGCGGCGAACTCCATCGCCATGGTGATTCTAGCAAGCGGCAGGGGTGGCTATCCAGAGAAACGCCATGCTTAAGCCACCGACCCCACAACCTTGGGAATGTGCTAACGTCATCCGATGGACGCACCCCGGATCATCTGGACCATCGCCGGCTTCGACCCCTCGAACGGCGCCGGAGTGACGGCCGACCTGCGCACCATGGCCTCCCTGGGCTTCCACGGCGTGGCGGCCATCACGGCGCTCACCATCCAGAACACCCTGGGCGTGCGGGGAGTCGAGCCAGTGCAGGCCGGCATCCTGGCCGAAACCCTGCAAACGCTGCTTGAGGATCTGCCCCCGGCAGCCATCAAGATTGGCATGCTGGCCACCGCCGAGAACGCGGCCACCGTGGCTAGCTTTCTCCGGGCGCTGCCCCAGCCCTGCCCCATCGTCCTCGATCCCATCCTGCTGGCATCCTCCGGGGCGGAGCTGCTGACGCCGGAGGGGGTGAGCATCCTGCGCGACCGCCTGCTGCCCCTGGCCACCATCGTCACGCCCAACCGGGCGGAGGCCGCTGCCCTGACCGGGCTGCCCGCCACGGATGCCGAGGCCATGGCCATGGCTCTGCGGCGGCTGGGCTGCCAGGCGGCGGTGGTCACCGGCGGAGACCCTGTGGATTCAGACACCTCCCCGGCGGATTCCGCCACCGATGTGCTGGCCTACCAGCTTGGCTCCCTGGAATGCGTTGAGGGCCTCAGCGCCCCGCGGATTGCCTCCCAGGCAACCCACGGCACCGGCTGCGCCTTCAGCTCGGCCCTGGCCTGCGAGCTGGCCAAAGGAGCCAGCATCCCGCAGGCGGTCACCCGCGCCAAGGCCTATGTGCGGCGGGCCATCCAGGCGGCTCCGGGGGTGGGGCATGGCCGTGGCCCCCTTGGCCTGGAGGACGCTGGGCGCAACTGACCTACTGCGCTATTGACAGTCCGGGGCGATGGAACGGGAACTATTTCGCTATTTCTTCTCCCTGTGGAAGACTTACTTTCACCGTTTCTTCCACCTGTCAAGCACGTTTTTGCCTTTATTTTCTTCCCTATTGACCTTGCCGTCTGCAAATCCCTACAATTTATTCATCGCCTGGGTGCATACCCGGGCGTGACCCTGTAAGGGGCCCCTAGTGCAGTAGACCAAAACAAGCGAGGTGTTTGATTGCGACGAGTACTGACCCACAGCGTCCTGGCCCTTTTAGTGCTGGGTGGGACGATGGGAGCGGCACCCGGCCACACGACAACGACTGTCCTGGCCTCACCCGTCTTCCCGCCGCCCATCGCGGCGGCACCGACGGTCGTGGAGCCTGTCACGGTCCCTTACCAGGTGGGAAATGCCAGCTGGTACGGCGACATGTTCAACGGGAAAGCCACCGCAAGTGGTGAAGAATACGATATGTTCGACTTCACCGCCGCCCATCGCGCACTCCCCCTGGGGAGCTTCGTGAAGGTGACCAACCTGAAGAACAAGAAGTCGGTTGTTGTACGCATCAACGATCGCGGCCCGGTCACCCCGGGGCGAATCATTGATCTCTCCTACAAAGCCGCACATCTTCTCGGTATGAAAGAGAAGGGCGTGCAGAAGGTCCGCATTGACGTGATGGAAGCCGCCCCGGCGCAGTTGGCCATGGCAAGGCAACCCCGCAATGAGTAGGCAGAGCACCCCTTTCAACCCCGCCCCGCGCATATCGCGGGGCTTTTTCTTGCCCAAAACCAGCGCTGCGGCATTCCCGCAGAGAGAGGAAACACGATATCTTATGACCATGCCCGAGCCTGAAACCCTCAAGGACGCCCGCCAGCATCTCATCGTCGCCCTCGACTTCCCCACCCCGGAGCCGGCCCTCACACTGGTCCAATCCCTTGGAGAATCAGTGGTTTACTACAAGGTGGGCAAGGAGCTGTTCACCGCCGCCGGCCCCGCCGTGGTGCGCCAACTGGTTGGCATGGGCAAAAAGGTTTTCCTGGACCTGAAGTTCCACGACATCCCGAACACGGTCGCTGGAGCGGTCAAGTCCGCTGCCGGGTTGGGGGTTAGCCTGCTGACCGTGCACGCCCTGGGCGGCAGCAAGATGCTGAAGGCCGCAGCCGATGCCGCCCGGGAGAGCCCGTCCAGGCCCACGGTGCTGGCCGTGACGGTGCTGACCAGCATGAGTCAGGCCGACGTGACCGAGCTGGGCATTGCCGGAACGGTGGAGGACGAGGTGCTGCGGCTGGCCGGGCTGGCCATTGGCGCCGGCTGCGGAGGCATCGTGACCAGCGCACACGAGGCGCCCAATGTGCGCCAGAGCTACGGCCGCTCCTTCGCCGTGGTCACCCCCGGCATTCGCCCGGCAGGAGCCAGCGTGGGCGACCAGGCCCGGGTTGTGACCCCCTCGGACGCCATCCGCGCCGGAGTCAGCCACATGGTGGTGGGAAGGCCGATCACGGCCGCCCCGGACCCGCAGCAGGCCGCACAGGCCATCCTGGATGAGATTACGGCTGCGCTCTGACATTCAGGGCTCTGAAATTTGCGATGGCAGGTTGTTGGCGGAAGCAATCCGCGCACGGAAGCGGGCTGCATTTATAATGGGGTCACTTTGAGCCGATACCGCCATCTTCTTCTCGCTCTTATGCTTCTGGCGACCAGCCTGCTCCAGGCCCAGTCGCAGGCCGGCACCAGCACGGTGCTGATTCTCCCCTTTGAAAACGACAGCCGCCATGCCGGGCTGGAGTGGATTGGCGAGGCCTTTCCCGAGGTGGTGGGCCAGCGTTTGGCGGCCCAGTCCATGTTCGTCATCAGCCGGGAAGACCGCCAGTATGCCTTTGACCGCATGGGCATTCCGGAGAACCTGCACGCCTCCCGCGCCACGCTCTACCGCATCGGCTCGCAACTGGACGCCGATTACCTCCTGTTTGGCAGCTATTCCTATGATGGGCAAACGTTTACGGCCCACGCCCAGGTGCTGGACATGAAGGCCCTACGGCTCTCACCCGACCTGACGGAGCGCGGCCCGCTGATGAGCCTGATTTCGATCCAGACGGCGCTGGCCTGGGACGTTTCGCTGTACCTGTACCCCGACCTCAGCGAAAGCCGTGAGAGTTTTGTCCAGCGCGCTCCGGCCATCCGCCTGGACGCCTTTGAGAACTTCATCCGCGGCGTGGCCAGCAGCGCACAGAGCGAGCGCATACGCTATTTGAAGGCCGCGCTGGCGATTGACGGCGGCTATGCCCCGGCGATCCTGGTGCTGGGCAAGACCTACTACACCGCGCATGACTGCGAACAGGCCAGCCAGTGGTTTGCCAAAATGCCGCGCGACGATGACGATGCCGGAGAATCGAACTTCTATCTGGGGCTGTGCGACTACCAGCTCGGCCGCTTTGAGAAGGCATCCGAGGCCTTTCGCTCCACCGCCGAGCGCGTGCCGCTGACCGAGGTGATGAACAACCTTGGCGCCGCCGAGAGCCGTCGCGGCCAGGCAGACGCGCTGGAGTACTTCCACAAGGCCACCGAGACCGATCCCTCCGACCCGGATTATCACTTCAACTACGCACTGGCGCTGGCCCACAAAGGCGACCTGAGCGCCGCGCAGCACCAGTTGCGCGAGGGGCTGGGCCGCAATCCCAATGATTCCGAGGCCGACCGACTGCTGCAGGCGATTACGTCCACGCACAGCATCCCTGCCCCGCTGCCGCTGCCGCGCATCAAACGCAATTACGACGAGAGCGGCTACCGCCAGCTGGCGGTGAGCCTGCAAAATGCCATCGAGGCTTCGGTGGACCGCGCCGATCCGGCGGAGCGCGCGACGTTGCACGTCCAGCGCGCGCGGGAGTTCCTGGCCGCCGGCAACAGCGGCGAAGCCCTGAGCCAGTTCCGCGAGGCCTTGATTCACGAGCCCAGCGATGCCAACGCCCTGAGCGGCATTGCCAGGGCCTTCCTGCTGCAAAAGAAGTTTGTCGAAGCCCGCTACCAGGCGCTGGCCGCGCTGCGGGTAAAACCCAGCGCCGAAGCCTACCTGGTGCTGGCCCGCGTGGATCTGCATGACAACGACCTGCCGGCGGCCGAGGCCGATGTGCGGAACGCGCTTGGGCTGGAGCCGGCGAGCGCAGAGGCCCGGGCGGTTTCCATTGAAATTGCCGACCGCGCCACGCAGCCCAATTCGGACGCTCCCAAGCCGTAAGCGCACCCGGACGGATAACCCGGGCGACGCCAACTCCATCCCGCGTGCACAACCCCCATGCCGCGGGGGTATGCTTGGTGTGTCCCGTGGAGGTCTGCCATGAAGCGCCTGCCCATTATTGCTGCCATCATCCTGCTGTGGATCACCGCCCTGCCGGCGGCGGCGCAGGTTCTGCGCCTGCGCATTGACGGCACGATTCAGCCGATCTCCGCCGAGCAGGTTTCGCGGGCGATTGACACGGCGCAGGCCCGGCACGCCTCTGCCCTGCTGATTGAGCTGAATACTCCGGGCGGGCTGCTGGATTCGACGCGCGAAATTGTGGGGCGCATCGAGAGTTCTGCCGTACCGGTGATCATCTTCGTGGGGCCCAGCGGCTCTCGTGCGGCCAGCGCGGGCTTCTTCCTGCTGGAGTCGGCGGACGTTGCCTCCATGGCCGATGGAACCAATACCGGCGCGGCGCACCCGGTCACCATGGGCGGCGGCACTCCCGATGATGTGATGAAGGCCAAACTGGAGAACGACACTTCGGCCTTTTTGCGCAGCTACGTGGCCCGCCGCGGACGCAACACGGAAGAGGCCGAGAAGGCGGTGCGGCAATCCGTCAGCTGGACGGAGAAAGAAGCGCTCGGCCTGCACCTGATTGACCTGACGGCGCGCGACGAAGCCGACCTGCTGCGTAAACTGGATGGCCGCGTGGTGGTGCGCTTTGACGGAACCAGCGTCACACTGCACACGGCCAACCAGCCGGTGGAGGAGCTGCCGGCCACTCTTCGTCAGCGCGTGCTGGGCTGGCTGATGGATCCGAACATCGCCTTCCTGGTGCTGGCCGTGGGAGCCCTGGCCCTGTACGCGGAGTTCAACCATCCGGGCGCCATCATTCCCGGCGTGGTGGGCGTCATCTTTGTGCTGCTCACCCTCTTTGCCTTGAACCTGTTGCCCACGCGTTACGCCTCACTCTGGCTGATTGCGCTGGCCTTTGTGCTCTTCGCCCTGGAGGCGAAGTTCATGAGTCACGGCATATTGACCGTAGGCGGCATTGCGTCCATGACCATGGGCGGGCTGCTGCTGGTGGATGGACCGATTCCGGAGATGCGGGTGAAGCTGGCGGTGGCCCTGGCCGTGAGCCTTCCCTTTGGGCTGATCACCGCCTTCCTGATGACCATTGCCTTACGGGCGCGGCGCAACAAGGTGGTGACCGGCATGCAGGGCATGGTGGGCGAGATCGGTGTGACGCGCACGGAGCTGGCGCCTGCGGGCAAAATCTTTGTGCATGGAGAGCTGTGGAACGCCCACTCCGTGGATCCGATCCCGGCCGGGGCCTCGGTGCGCGTGGTTGCCATCCGCGACTTCGATTTATTGGTGGAGCGCGCGGGCTGAAGTTTGCCGCACTTCCAGCGCTTACCAAAGTTACTCGAAGGCCGGACGGTGCACGGTGCATAATGTTGGCCTGTTTTGAGGAACGATCGGGGAGGGTCTGACTGATGAAGGCTGTCTGGAAGTCTCCGCTACTGGCTGAAGTTGCCGAAAAACTGGATGCCTTGGCCGCGAACGCCGCCAACGAGCACGCCCTGCTGGACGGCGTAGTCGAACTGCTGCACGAAAAAATGCTGCGCTACAACTGGGTGGGCTTCTACATGATCGAAGAGAAAGCGGGCGAGGAGACGATGCTGGTGCTTGGCCCCTTCCGCGGCTCCATTGCCTCCAGCGCCACCAACGTGGTGGCGGTCAATTCCAACGGCGTGCTCACTGCCGGCCAGCTGCGGGACGGCCACTGTGACAGCCACTGACGGGAATCTTCACTTCGACGCAAATGGTTACCGTGATCACGACTCCGCAGGCCATGACTCACCGCTACAGTTTCTGGAACGGCACGGCCAATGATTCCATCGGCACGGCTAATGGCACTTGCATGGCACCGCCATCATCGAGACCGACCCCAATACCGGAAGCGATGTTCTGGCCCTGGACGGCAGCGCCAACTGCGACATGACAATTCCGGCGGGAACAATTGATTCCAATTACGTTTCCGCCAAGCGCGAGCACAATGACGTCTGCAGCTTTGGCCGTGGCCACAGCTTCTTTCTATCAGCTTCCGATCAGTGCCTTCGTCGGGCGCGTTATCGAGACCATGGTATTCAGTTTTGGCGACGTGTCCGGCTCTGAGATTCTGCATCCTTCGGCAAACGCGACCTTTATGCCGATTCCAGCCCTCTTCTCAATTCCATCGAGGACGGATACGTAATAAGACGGAAGAGCGCTGTAACCGCCAAGGCGTTCTTTCTCGCCGTTCGGGCCGATAACGGCCAGGGTCTTGATGCGAGCAGGATCAAGCGGCAACAGGTTGTCCTTGTTCTTGAGCAAGACAATCGATTCATCGGCCACTTGACGGGAAAGCT
>CAVRDQ010000113.1:0-8912 GCA_963719655.1 uncultured Acidobacteriota bacterium
CTGGAAACCGCGCCAAATGAGCGGTGGGCAATCGAGATCAAGCGTTCCCTCAGTGACCCGAAGCCGAGTAAGGGCTTTTATATCGGCTGCGCCGACGTCAAGGCCGACCATCAAATCGTCGTTTACCCAGGCCAGGAGAGCTATAGGAACGACCCAAAGACAGAGATCATGCCCCTGGACGCGCTACTCAAACTGTTGTCAAGCTAGGCGACCCGACGAACCTCATGACGAATCAGACGCGGACTCTTCCGCTATATGGCCGCAATCTTCTCACCAACGCTCGAAACGCTACGCGCCATCTCATAACGCCACATGCCATAGCTTCCTTCCGCATTGACCGCGCTCACCCAACGAGCTGCCGCACTCGCCTTCACTTCGGCTAGCGGGTCGAAGCCCTTCGTTTCGAGAATGACCGTTGTATTCGGCAAGTCTTTCAACCGGACGAGGAAGTCCGGAACGTAGTCATGCATTTGTCCATTGTTAAGGTATGGAATCCCGAAACCTAACCCCGCGTTTTTGACAAAAGCCTCGACACGATGATGTGTATCCAAGATGAAGGCGGCTGCTTGTTCCCATCGCTGGGTGTCTGCAATAACAAAGTTCACGTGGCTCCGAGTCACTTCGCGCACGTCTTTGCTTGTCCAGGTATCGACATCTGCGGTCGATCCTTCGACCCGGTTTTCTTCGTACCGAGGAATCTCGGGAGCTT
The DNA here is from genome assembly GCA_963719655.1 of uncultured Acidobacteriota bacterium. Taxonomy (GTDB): domain Bacteria; phylum Acidobacteriota; class Terriglobia; order Terriglobales; family Acidobacteriaceae; genus TOLSYN. The sequence goes on from CAVRDQ010000113.1 coordinate 710, forward strand.
CTCCCTGCGCTTGATCCGGTCGAATATGTTCCCGAAGCACCTCTATCAACCAGCCAAAGTAGGGTGATAGGAAAGCGTCTTTCAGATCCCCACCATGGAGGACCTCGACCCGCTCTCTAATATACCTATCGACAACCGGAATGATTTGCGGGAAAAGGGTGTGCGGCGCGATTGTAGCCGCCGGCTGCGCGCAATATTCTCGGGTCAATCTCTGCGCACACTCAAATACAAGCTGCTGCATACGATGTCTGCGTCGAAACTCTTCCAAATCAGCCTGGGATGCTCGACCAGGTCCGCTCATCGTAAGGCGACCTCTATCTGTCATCGCGAAGCCGCGCATCTCAACTTCTGTCGGAATATGGAGTGGATCGATTGTGAGCGCTGGAACATTCTCCCAATCAAAAACGATTCGGTTGCGAATGGCTTGCGTGTACCCCTCAACCCTGGGAAAGGTGATCTTAAGCGCGGACCGTTCCGGTAAGGCGTGCACATGGTGACGCCTCACTCTCTCTGCGGGAGCAACTTGCGCATTTGCTTTGAACGGCACTACTTCGAACGGCACCCCAAGCACTGTCGCGATCTCTTCCGAAAAGCGATCATCTTCTCCTAGAGCATAGCTCGCTCGCCGTAAACCGCGGCCTACAACTTGCTCACACAGCAACTGTGACATGAAAGGGCGGAGGCCGATGATGTGCGTTACAGTGTTGCAGTCCCAGCCCTCAGTCAGCATTCCGACGCTCACGATACACCGAACGTCTCGCCCAGGAGGATGAAGGGGGCGGCCAAGTTTCTGTGCCGTCTCAACAAATTTCTCGGGGTAGATAGGCTGCCCTTGCCTATCCCGTGTCCAGTCTGTCTTCCCGACGGTATCCAATGTGAAACGCATCCATCGCGACTCATCACCCTTTGCACCGTCCGTGTTTGTCTCCTTCACGACCTTGGAGTCCACCCGTATAGTGACGACATTCCCATCGCGATTTCGCAATTGTTCCAGCCTAGCTGGTGGAAGACCTGCCGGCGTCTTATCCTCAGCGATCCACTCGTAAATCACTTTTGCAAGCTTGGTATTCTTCACAACCAGGATGTAAACCGGTTCTCTCTCGCGAGACTCACTCTTCCAATGATCGAATTCGATTTGCCAGAGGCTACCCAACATTGTGATCGGTTGCTGCGCCCACTTTAGAATGGCCTCGGGTTGTGGATTGGCACGTGTTCCGCCCCGTTCGCGTGCGGTCAGCCGACCAGGCTGCATAATCCAATCCCAGATATTCCGGTAACCAGGAATCTCCGCTCCCGTGTTATCGCGGGCGGCCAACTGCGGCACTTTCACGAGTCCAGACTCAATAGAATCGATGAGGCCGAAGTCACTCACCACCCAGGGGAAAGGCTTGTTTGTCTCCTGCCCAACCCGACCAACGAAATAAGGTGTTGCTGACAGGTCCACACAGACATTGACTCCCCGCATCCGGTGGATGCGGTCGAGGCCGTCAACCCAGACGGTAGCCTCTTTCTTATCGGTCAATAGCTCGTCTTCATCTTCTTCATCGTCAGCTTCGTCTTCGTCCGGAATCTCTTCCGCGATTCGATAGGCATGGTGTGCCTCATCATTGAGGACGAGAATGTTTTTCTTTCCGCCAATGTCGCGCCCCAGGACTCGCTGGAGTAAGGCCGTATCGCTTTCCACGTACCGAGCCGACTCTACAAAGACCTTTTTAAGAGCGCCCGTCTTCGGGTCGGTTTCTGCGTCCAGGACGGTCAGAAGCCCACGCGACACCTGGCGCTCAAACTCTTCGAGCGTAAGATATCTCTTGTTGCGAGCTGTAGTCGTTTTCGGCCCGATCCGAATCGCCTCGCGTGTTCTCACGAGAACGCCGCGCTTTTCGACTTTTGCACCGTCCGTCTGGACACTCTGGGGCTCGAAGACGTGCCAGTTAGTGACCAGGACCCGGCCCTGGGCGAGTTGGGGCATGAGATGTGTCGGCACCAAATCACGTGTTCGATAGATGCTCGCGTCTCCTCGTTCGGTTTGCAACTCCGTCAAGCGGTCTCGGATCGTCACATTTGGACACACGACGACAACCACATCGGAGAAACGCTTGTCCCCACGGCTCGCCACTTTGTTCAGGATGCTCCAGGCCGTAAGCATCCCCATCACTGTCGTCTTGCCTGCTCCGGTCGCCATCTTGCAGGCGTATCGAAGGAAGCCACTGTATCCTTCGCTCTTCCGATCTGCGCTGGGCTCATCCCGAGGCACTGATATCCCTTGGAGGAGGTCTTGACGAGCCTCGGTGAGAAAGATGATTGTCTTCGCGGCTTCTAATTGCGCATAAAAAAGCCGCTTCTCTCGACCTTCATCCTGCCAGTACGTCAGCAGCTCTGTGGTGGTCCGGGTTGCGCCGGCATAGCCCGAGTCTTCCCAGGCTTTCAGGCGTTCTCGGATCAGGTTCACCATCACGAGCTCATAAGCGCCGGTGTAGAGCGCCGACGGTCCAAGAATCCTGCCGTCCGTAGTCCAGGGAGCGCGTTGGTCGCGCGGCTCGAATACGAACGACGGCCTTCGACCCTCCCGCTTCTGGGGAGTTTCACCTTCTCGCAAATACCAGAAACACTCCGGTTCACGGAATGGACTATTCAGAATCGGTTGGCTGACCTCATTGCTGCTCATGCTTTCACCGCCACTGCGGCCTCGCTCAGCTTTTTCACAACCATCAGCTCATTGCCCCGGTCATCGATCACCTTGACCGCAATTTGGGCATTCTTGTCAGCCTCAAAAGGTGCACTCACTGCTCCCGCGAGATGATCCCAAAGGCTGGCTTCGTAGTCGGCTTTGAGAGCTTTCTTCAGGGCGTCCCAGGCGCTCGTCCGTGGAAAAAACGCCTGCGTCACGTGAAAGCACATGCCGTTATAGTCCGTATCCAATAGCCATGCCGGCACATCGTCACCTTTGGAATGATGGTTCTCCATCGAAATCGGGTCGAAGACATCAAGACCGAGAAGTTCTACTTGATACCGGCCTCCCTGCAATCTACTCACCGCAATCTCTGGCAGACCGCACACCGAGAAGATTTGGCTCGAACGCATGTTCTTGAGCAAGTCTCCCATGTTCAAATCCATCGTCGCTTGCACATAGGTTGCCGGTATGCCCATTACCTCTTCGCAACTCTGGATTAGCTGCCGGGCGTTGGGTTCAATTGCAAAACCGATACAATATAGGTGGGTGTAATCCTTTGCCGCGGCTTCTTTGGCGGCCCCGTAGACGAGACCTTCGGAGATGCTTCCGTTCTCTGGGCCAAAGATGATTGCGACCGGCTTACGGCTCATTCCCGGCAGGAGAGCGCCGTTCGCTTCGGCTGCTTCGCCGACCACGTCCGCAAGTGTGGGTGCTTGTCCATCAGCGCTGGCAGCTACGCTGGCTTCCAGTAAGCCGGCAAGTGTGCGGGTAAGCGGTCTTATGTTGTGAAGTTTTACAGTGCGATTGCCTTCGAGTCGCAACAGCGGGCTCCTGCGCAGAACGTCGAGCATGCGGTCCATGTAGCTCCCAGCCTGCTCGCTCGCCGTCTCAATTGCCGCACGTTCGGTCTCCGGCCTTGGTTGATCCTCTATATCGAGCGGCGTTGGAATTGTCGCTTCAAAACAGAAGGGGCCGGTAATTCGGGTTATTGAGTAATCAATCTCCGGCCTGTCGGTAAAGATCAGCTCTTTCGGAGGTTCGTCACCTGCGATGCTACTCAGCGTGTGTTGCTGGGCCACTCCATAGCCATCTATGCTCTTGTTCTTGCTCGTGAGCTCGCTTTCAAAAATAAATCCGGACGCGGGCCCTATCGCCCCGTCACGCAATCGAAAGTAAGAATAGGTGGAGGTAAGAAGGCGCTGCCGGGCTAATGCCAGTGGCACTCGGCTAGTATCGATTGTGATCCAACGACGGCCCCACTGTTCCGCGACGTAAGCTGTAGTTCCAGATCCACAAGTCGGGTCGATGACTAAATCTCCGGGCTGTGTGGTCATCAAAATGCACCGCTGGAGCACCTTTTCTGCCGTCTGCACAACATAAATTTGTTCGTCGGTAAAGCTGCCAGTACCGGTGTCTGTCCACAAGTTGCCCATCGCCGTACCCGGCATTGAGTTCAAATCCATGATCGCGTTAAGAGACTTTCCCGTGGTGTAGATCAATCCCTTTTCGACTAATGATGGCAACCCTATTTCTGGGCTAATGGACCAATGCCTGTTCTTTCCGGGTGAATATGGCCTTCCTTCAAACACAAACGGACCGCTTCGAGTCTCGCTTGCGTCCTGAGAGGTCAAAGGATATCCGCGCCTGCAGATTATCCATGGTTTTTGTATTCGTTCGGGATTGGCAAGCTCAGTCGGTGACAGTTTACGAATCTCGGAAGTTTCGGGTGCCGCGCATAGACATATTGCTTGGCACCCGCTTCCCCAGGTCGCTTCATCCGGTAAAGCGAAGACGCTTTCAGTCGCTCTTTGTCTTTGCACGCCCAAAGAAGGTAGTCAGCCGTGTTCGCAAGACCCTCACCCTCCTCAGAGGATGTCTTTTGAAACACAATGGTATTGACGAAGTTCTCCGGCCCGAAAACCTCACACACGATCTCACGCACATGATGTAGATTCTCATCGCTAATCTGCACGAATATGCTTCCGCTCGGTGTCAGCAGATCACGCGCCACCATTAGCCGGTCCCGTAAGTAAGTCAGATAGCTATGTAAACCAAGTTCCCAAGTATCCCGGTACGCCTGCACCATCTCCGGCTCGCGCGTGAGATCTGCGTCGTCATTATTCTTCACTTCCCGTTTACGTACGAATGGCTGGAAGTTCGACCCAAACTTTACACCGTAAGGCGGATCGATGTAGATCATCTGGACCTGGCCGCCCATTCCCTCGTATTCCAGCAGCGAGTTCATCACCACCAGCGAATCGCCCAGGACCATCCGGTTTACCCACTTGTCCAGGTGTTCATAGGGCTTCATCCGCTCGGCCAAAGGGCGACCAGGATCACCGAAGAGGTTCGCTTGCAGATCTACCCCCTCCCGTTTGTGCCCTTTGAGTGTCTGAAGGATCGCCTGCGTCGAGAGCCGTTCATGGATAAAGAGGGGCAGCGTAGGCACCTCCATTGACAACCGCTCAGCTTTTCCTGCCCATTCAAGAAATGGCTTGCCCAGTCCCTGTAAAGCTTTGACCGCATCCTCCAGGCCGCTTACTGTCGTCAGCACCTCGTTCCCGGTACCGATAAACCGCTTCGGTTCGGGAAAGCGATGGGGAGCCGGCAGCTTTGATGACTCCACAATCAGTCCAAGGAGCCATTCACCCAGAGACCGAGTAGGGCTGTCATCCCAACTGAGCGCCGGGTCCAGGGAACTGTCGTAACGGTAAGTTTTCGGAGCTTTGCGCTTCTTAAACTGAGCCTGCGTGCCCACTTCGGGCCGTGTCGGCGTCTCTTGCGTGTGCTGGTATGGCTCGGCAATTCGGCTGGTCGCAGGGCGCTTTTTACTTGGTGGCATTCGTTCTCTCTCTTCAATGCTCTTAGTCTTACAGCTATCACCGGCTTCGGTAATTGCGACTTTGGTAACCACAGGCGGGGAGAGATGCCAGGACGCGGTCGGCAGCCTCTCTAAATTCTGTGAATGTGTATCCAGGAGCATCATACAAAGCGGCGGGCAGAGACCGCGAGGAAAAAGCCAACGGTTCTTCGGTGCTCGCTCTGCTTTTGACAGACCGACAGGGGCGGAGCGACCACAGTATTTGGCCATTCAGGCCGCCATGCTCACCCGGGGCGGGCATTTCAGAAGCAGCTATGGGGTCTAAACGACCGACTCCTGCGGCGAGGACGATCTCATGCCGGAGATGATCGTCTTCAGCGTTTCGAGAGGGCCTGGATGATGCCGGTCCAAGTAACGGGCGATCTTCTCATCACCGAACAGACGGTCGAGATAGGCGCATGTCACTGTGAGCGTGAGAACGTCGGTTCCGTAGGTCTCTTCGATTGCCTTTAGGTTCTGAATTATGCCGTCGGTGTCTTCGCCCAGGAGCGTGTCCGCTGCGTCGGAATTGGCCTTGTTTTGGCGTGCAATTGAAGCCTGTGTCAGAAGCGCCGGAGGACTGATGGCGAGCCTGGTCTTTGCAAACGATACAGAATAGTCATTGCGGAGGAGCATTAGCTCCACTGTCGCGATCTGTCCAATCGCTTTCATCTTTCGCAGTATTGGGAACAGTTCCAGGCTTAGCTTTTTGTCACGCAACATCTCTACGACCTCTGGGCAAATTCCTTCGAGCATTTGCGCCCGCCTCCGAATTGCCGCAACATCCACGTTCAGGGTAGCGGCGATACGCTCCTCGGCGACGCCGCTCTTGAGAGCTTCCATCAGCATGAAGTGTTGGGCTACAGGTGGGATGTGGTTAACTCGCTTGTTGTACGAGTAGCTCTCATCGTCCGTGGAAAGGATGCAGTTAACTTCCTCCGTCCCCAATATCTTGAGGGCCTCAAATCTGAGATGTCCATCCAGTAGCAGAAAGCCTTTACCTTCCTGCGGAAATACCACCAGCGGCTCGATTAGGCCGATTTCGCGGACGGAGGAAAGGATTTGTTTGAAAATAGAGGAACGGAGCGCCTCCGCAGTTGCATTCCGCTGTGGAACGATCGAGCTCAGCGGCAGAGTTAGGATGTTGTTCTGAAAAGCAGAACGCAAGTTGGCGGCGGCACGTTTCATTGTTGAAGCCTCCCCGCGAGCTCGGCAGGAATGGACTGGACGCCCTCGGCCTTTAACAAAGTTCGAAAGTGCTCATCTCCAAATAAGATTCGCGCAGCGGAAGTCAACAAAATCAGCCGATCTCTTGTTCGGTTAGCTTTCACAACCAAAGCGGTCTGCTCACGAATCTTCTGCTTGTATTCCTGGACCAGGGATTCGCCGGTAAGCTTGCGATGCCTCGGCGGGGCCTTTCCTAGAAGTCTTTGTTTTTCCAACCTCTGGCTTATAACGCGGCGAGCGGCAGAGATGCGCGCTCCGCGCAGGTCACCTTTCTCGTAAGCCTCAGATAGTGCCCTGGAAATCTCATGATTGTTGCCAGTGGCGATTTCTACTGCAACGCTGAGCGGTATACGCCCGGCCTCGACAGCCAAGACAAGAAATTCTTCCCCTTTATCGATGAGGTTGCAGATTCCATATAGGTACGCACGATCCAGGCCGAGCTTGCGAGCGATCTGCTCGCTTGAGTGCCCTCTCTCACGCAGAACCCGAACCTCGAACAAAATGGCATGCGTTGATGCTGGCCTTCTCGCTATGTTTTCCACCAGGCTCATCAATTGCCGATCCTGCTCAGGTGCTTCGATGACAATTGCTGGAATGGACATTTCACCAAGCTCGACAAAAGCCTCCATACGCCCTTGCCCGCATACCAGATCGTAGCGTTTGCCGTCGGAATTTGATTGAGGTCTTTGCGCCACGGTGATAGGCCGTTTCAGACCTACAGTTGCGATGCTTTGAACGACCAATTGCCACTTGAGTCGATTACGTGTTCGTGGATTTATGATTCGGATCTCTGATATTGGGATCGATTCAACTTGTTGCTCGTTCACGCTACATCCTCCACCGAAATTCTTTTTGCGAGGTTGATAAACAGACTGAGGGTATCGAATCGATACAGGTCGAGTGAAACTCCATTGTCAGCCGCAAGACTGAGCCGCTTCCAGAGGAGATCAATGCTCGGAAGCAGGTAGTAATCCTTAACGGTCTGATTCCCTGGATTCAATCGAGCGGCAATGGTAATGTCTGGCATTAGGCTGGCATCGAACCTGAGTCGCCACCGTGGGGACTGGGCTTTTGTCTCCTGACATCTTGAAAGGATGAGAGACGCCGTGTATTCGGAATTGATGGTCAGCAGGTCGGAACGGTCGTCTATGTCTACTTGCGCCCCGGTCGCTCGCAGATTCGCAACAATGATCTGGACCAGATCTTGATGCCGCCGACGCAACTCCCGATTTGCCTCAATAAAGCTGGAATCTCGCCGGTCGCTCCAGCCAATGAGTTCGTAAGCTCGATGCAGACCGCCGAATCGCGACATGTAGATTGAACTTGAAGGCATATCTTCTGCTTCATCGATGAGTATTCCCGACAGCTTTCCGCACCTCTCTAGGAGAGAACGCAAACGTGCGAGCAAGTCCTCATCTGTCAAGTGAATATGTCGAGCATCGATA
>CAVRDQ010000114.1:0-7168 GCA_963719655.1 uncultured Acidobacteriota bacterium
AGCGGGTGGCGATCCTGGGTATGGGATTTAAAGCAGAGTCCGACGACAAGCGCGATAGCTTGTCCTACAAGCCAAGAAGTTGCTGGAGGTCGAAGCGCTCGAGGTGCTGTGCACCGATCCGTCGTTCCCGATAGCAATCTGGTGGCGCTCGAGGTGGCCATTCGCAAGGCAGATATTGTGATCGTCGGCGCACCGCACGCGGTCTATCGCGACCTGGAGATTCCAGCGGAGAAGGTCGTGATCGATCCGTGGAATTTCTTGCCGGCACGACAACTTCCGCGACGGCGACGGCGTAGTATGCTGGGTTGAAATAGCTTGAAATAAAGGTTGGCAGCACCCGGAGGCCATTCCGGTTTGTAATGCGATACGCATTCACTCTGGAAGGGAGAAGTATATGTGCCGACGGTTTGCTGTCGTACTCTTCGTCGCACTTGCGGTTTCCATCTCCGCAGGACAACTTAAGAATCGACGGTCCAATCTGGACAATCTTCTGCTAAATCCGCGCCTGCCGCGAGCAAGAAGCGCGGCACCTTTACGGTGGAGCTCGTTAAAGGGCTGGAGTCAGAAAAAAGCTCAAGGAAGGGGACAACGTCGAAGCCAAGCTAACTGGCAGCATTACCCTTCCCGACGGCAGCGTTCTCTTCCGCGTGGCACGGCGATTACAGGTCACGTTACGGAAGCCAAGGCGCGCTCCAAGCAAGACTCGGAATCGGAGCTTGGAATATCTTTCGACGAGATCAGGGTCGCCGGGCGGCAGCCAGACGCTGATCACGGGAGTCGTCGCGCGCTTGCCGCCAACAGCTCACGCAACTGCGCCGCGCTCTCGTCGAACTGTCCCAGAGCCTCCTCCACCACGGCCAGGTTGTACTTGGCTTCCATGGAATCCGGCGCAGCCGCCAGGGACTTCTTCAGAGCGTCGTAGGCCTTGTTGTATTGCCCTTCGCGGCGATAGATCTCACTGATGTGAAGAAAGGTCTGCGCGTCCTGCGGATCGCTGGCTGCGATCAGGTTGAGCTGTTCGAGCGCGGCTTCGGGCTGGCTGTCATTCAGCAGGTTTTCGGCCAGTCCGCGCACGGCGTCCAGGTTATCCGGGTCCAGCTTGACGGCCTGGCGGTAGGCTTCCACCGCTTTCTTGTATTCCTTGCGCTGCTCCAGGGTGTAGCCCAGCACGGTGTACACGCGCGGCGAGCGCTGGTCTTCCGGAACCGAGGTGAGAATGTCGGCGGCGCGCGCCGTGTCACCTTCTTCGTTGTACAGCACGGCCAGGGTAGTCACCGCCTCTTCGCTGGCGGGCTGCAGCTTGACGGCTACACGGATCTCGACCTCGGCCTTGGCCGTCTCATTGTTCAGCCGGTAGAGGCGGCCCAGCAGCAGGTGGTCCTCCATGCTCTTGGGGTCCAGGCGCACGATGGCCTCGAACTGCTCGATGGCCAGGTGCAGGATGTTGGACGACTCCTTGCTGGAGCCCTGCTGGTCTCCGATGGAGCGCAGGTAGATACGGCCCAGCAGGCGGCGCGCCTCCAGGTTGTCGGGGTCGCGGCTGATGATGTCGGTGGCGGTCAGCACAGCGTCGCGAATCTGTCCGGCGCGGGCGTAGATATCAGCCAGCGCGCTGGCCAGGTAGCTGGAGCCGGGATCGGCGGCGATGGCCGACTTGTATTCGGCAATGGCCCTGGCGGCGTCTTCGCTGCGCCCGGTGCTGGCTGCCATCTCCTCGTACATATGGCCCAGCTGGAAGTGGTAGTAGGCCTCGGTGCGGTCGGGAACCTTCTCCGCCTTGGCGGCCTTGGGAGCTGCCACTGGAGCAGCGGCCGGAGCAGCGGCCTTGGGGGCAGTCGCCGGAGCGGGCGCGGGCTGCGCCGGCGGAGCCTGCGCGAAGAGTGCGGACGATGCTGCGACAAGAGCAGGGACGATCAGGCTGCGAAGAATCTTCATAATCACCAGGCCAGTGCTGCGGAAGTCAATCTCTACCAGGGTTGGATGCGCCAATCCGGCGTTGGGCAGCAAGTTCTTATTGTAGCCGCCAAAGCCGGATGCGGGCGCTGCGAAATGCCCGAAAAACGCGCTCCCGGCTTGCGAATTGCCACCTCCGGCAGGAGTCGCCCACGCAAAAGGACCGCGGAGAAGGCGGCCCTTTGCGAAGCTGAAATACAGCAGGAGCTACTTGACCGCCGCTTCCGCCTGCCCTATCTGCAGAATGTCCACATAGCCGGTTGGGTAGTGGCCGGTGTAGCAGCTGGTGCAGTAGTGGCTCTCGCCCGCCGGCTCGCCGCAGCTGCGGCGCAGGCCTTCCAGCGAAAGGTAGGCCAGGGAGTCGGCGCCAATGAACTCACGCACCTCTTCCACCGTCTTGCGCGCGGCAATCAGGTGGCGGCGCTCGGGAGTATCCACGCCGTAGTAGCAAGGCGAGGTGGTGGGTGGACAACTGATGCGCATGTGCACCTCGGTCGCCCCGGCGTCGCGCACCAGGCGCACAATCTTCTGGCTGGTGGTGCCGCGCACGATGGAGTCGTCAATCAGGATGACCCGCTTGCCGGCCAGGAGATGGCGTACGGGATTCAGCTTGAGCTTGACGCCGAAGTCGCGCACGCGCTGCTCGGGCTCAATGAAAGTGCGGCCCACGTAGTGGTTGCGCACCAGTCCGAACTGCAGGGGGATGCCGCTTTCGCGGGCGTAGCCCAGCGCGGCGGTCAACCCGCTATCCGGAACGCCAACCACCAGGTCGGCGTCCACCGGAGCCTCACGCGCCAGCTGGTGGCCCATGTGCGCCCGCGCCTCCTGCACGCTGCGGCCAAAGACGAGGGAATCCGGACGCGCAAAGTACACCTGCTCAAAGATGCACTGCGACTGCTCCAGGGCCGGCGCGTAAAAGTGCGAATGGATGCCGTCGGCGCCCACGACGATCAACTCGCCGGGCTTTACGTCGCGGAGATATTCGGCGCCCACCAGGTCAAAAGCGCAGGTCTCACTGGCAAAGACGATGGCGTCCGGAGTGCCGTCTTTACCGGGGATGCGGCCCATGGCCAGCGGACGGAAGCCGCGCGGATCGCGGGCGGCGAAGATGTGATCGTAGGTGGCCAGCACAAAACTGAAGGCGCCTTCCAGGCGGCGCAGGGCGTCGGCCATGGCATCGGCCAGGGTGGTCTCGCGCGATTGCGCGATCAGGTGCAGCACAATCTCGGTGTCGCTGGAGGTCTGGAAGATGGAGCCGGCCAGCTCGAACTTCTTGCGCAGCTCGGCGGCGTTCACCAGGTTGCCGTTGTGCGCAATGGCGATCTGCCCCTTGTTGCAATCCACCTGGATGGGCTGCGCGTTGAGCAGGGCCGAGTCGCCGGCCGTGGAGTAGCGCGTGTGTCCGATGGCGTGCGTGCCGGGCAGCTTTTGCAGCGCGTTACCGCTGAAGATGTCGGCCACCAGGCCCATGGCCTTGTACACGCTCAGGCGGCGTCCGTCGCTGGCGGCAATGCCGGCCGACTCCTGCCCGCGGTGTTGCAGCGCGTGCAATCCGAGGTAACACAGCTTGGCAGCCTCGGTGTGGCCAAACACGGCCATCACGCCGCACTCCTCGTGGAGTTTATCCAGCTCAATCTCGATCATCACACCCGCCTGTTGAACTACTGTCTGTGCCGCCCGGGCGGCAGTGAGAAGGCAAATGGCACGGCCGGAGCCGTGCCCTATCGCTGTGAAAAACCTGTTTACCCCGCGCCCGGCGTGATCCATCCCAAGGCGCTTCCCCGATCAAACCGAGGCGCAAAAGCTATACATGCGCCGCCTCGGACTCCGACTGCAAGGCCCCAACCAATGCCTCCCGCCAAACCCGGCGGAACGAATTGGCTTCGCCTTCCACCAGCGGAAGACCGTCCACGCGCAGCGTAAAATGAGAGGCCGTCGTCTGGCCCACCACCTGTGCCCGCAGTCCATAGTTTACCGCATTCGCCTCAATGGCCCGCACCTGTTGGGTATCGCAGGTTACCAGTGCGCGCGTGGCATCCTCGGCAAACAGGACGCATTCGGCCGGCAGTCCGCCGCCAATCAGCTCCACCTCGGCTCCCAGGCCCTTTGTAAACACCATCTTGGCCACCGCCACGGCAATGCCGCCCTCGGCGATGTCGCGGGCAGATTCCACCAATTTTTCGGCCGCCAGGTGCTGCAATAAATCCTGCAAGGCTTTTTCGGATTTCAAATTCAGGCTCGGCGGCGCGCCCCACAACTCGCCCAGCACGTGCACGGCGTACTCGCTGCTGCCAAAACCGCGCGGCTCGTGGCTCGGCTGGATGGCAGGCGCCAGCAGCACAATGGCCTTTCCTGCGGCCTTCGCGTGGGCCTCCACGGCGCGCGTCACATCCGCCAGGATGCCCACCACGCCCAGCACCGGAGTCGGGTAAATGCCCTCGCCAAGCGTTTCGTTGTAGAAGCTGACGTTGCCGCCGGTGATCGGCGTTTCGAGTGCCGTGCAGGCCTCGCTCAGTCCGTCAATCACCTGCGAGAACTGCGCCATGATGGGCGGCTTCTCCGGGTTGCCGAAGTTCAAACAGTTGGTGGCAGCCACCGGCTGCGCACCCGTGCAGGCCACCATGCGGGAGGCCCGTGCCACGTTATGCGCCGCACCCAGCTTCGGATTCAGATAACACCAGCGCCCGTTGCCATACAGAGCCATGCCCAGGCCGCGCTCCGTGCCCTTGACGCGAATCACTCCGGCCAATCCGCCGGGACCCTGCATGGTGTTGGTCTGCACCATGCTGTCGTACTGCTCATACACCCACTGCTTGCCGCAGATGTTCGGACTGGCCAGCAGCTTTTCAAACTCCGCGTTGAGCTGCTTCTTGCCGCCCAGCACGATTGCCGCGGGCTTTTCCGCCGGCACCGGCGCCACCCAGCTTCCCACCTCGCGGTGGTAGAGCGGCGCGTCGTCGGTCAGCGCTTCGTTGGGAATCTCCGCCACCACCTGGCCGTGATGCTTCACCCGCATGGTGTTCTCCGGGATGACCTCGCCAACGGTTGCGGCGTCCAGTCCCCATTTGCGGAAGACCGAGAAGACCTCTTCCTCGCGGCCCTTTTCGGCCACCAGCAACATGCGCTCCTGGCTCTCGCTCAGCATGATTTCGTAGCTGGTCATGCCAGTCTCGCGCTGCGGCACCAGGTCCAGCTCAATCTCCAGGCCAACGCCGCCGCGCCCGCCCAGCTCGCAGGTGGAGCAGGTCAAACCCGCCGCGCCCATGTCCTGTATGCCGACGATGGCTCCGGTCTGCATCGCCTCCAGGCATGCCTCCAGCAGCAGCTTTTCCATGAAGGGATCGCCCACCTGCACGTTAGGACGTTTGGCCTCGCTGCCTTCGCTGAACTCTTCGCTGGCCATGGTGGCGCCGTGAATGCCGTCCTTGCCGGTCTTGGAGCCGACGTAGATCACCGGGTTGCCCGCGCCACTGGCCGAGGCGTAGAAGATTTCATTCTTCTTCACCAGCCCAAGCGCAAAGGCGTTCACCAGCGGATTGCCGTTGTAGCAGCTCTCAAAGCGCGTTTCGCCGCCCAGGTTGGGCACGCCAAAGCAGTTGCCATAGCTGGCCACGCCGCCCACAACGCCATCCACCACGGAGTGGTTCTTGTGCAGGCCGGCCTGGTCGAGCGTCTTGTCCTGCTCGCGCGCAATGTGGCCAAAGCGGAGGCTATCCATTACGGCCACGGGACGCGCGCCCATGGTGAAGATGTCGCGCAGAATGCCACCCACGCCGGTGGTTGCGCCCTGGAAGGGCTCGACGAACGAGGGATGGTTGTGCGATTCGATCTTGAAGGCGCAGGCCCACTCGCCGCCAATGTCAATGACTCCGGCGTTCTCGCCCGGACCCTGCATCACCAGCTTGCTCTTGGTGGGCAGCCGCTTCAGGTGCACGCGCGAGGATTTATACGAGCAGTGCTCGCTCCACATCACGCTGAAGATGCCCAGCTCGGTCAGGGTGGGCGTGCGGCCCAGCCACTTCAGGATGCGTTCGTACTCCTCCGCGGTCACACCGTGACTGCGGATAATTTCGGGCGTAATCTGCGGCTCTTTTTCAGGGGAAGTCATAGGCGGATACAGCTATTTTCGCACGGTTCGCCGGGGCGGCGAAAGCGGGAGGACAGTTTATGTGGGGGATTTGCTGCCGGGTTCTCCGTTGTCAGGAACCTTGCTACCTCCGAACCTAGGTGTACCAATCTGAACCCAAACAAGCGACGCCATATACTGCATCTCGTAAACTGCGTGGATATGCTTATCTTCTAATCACTTCGTAGCGACGGCATTTTTCGATAAGGGAGCAGGTACGCAAGTACCTCGCTATAGAGGTCGTTTATTCTCTTTGTCCGCTCACAATTCATTCCGAATAGAGCGTACGTTACACAACTATGGAGATATGAGGTCAGGATGAATAGTGTCTTCTGGCTCGGTTTTTCCCATTCACCGGAGGACTCTTTGACCTCAAATGCGACACCTTCAGAGGGAAGGAAATTATTTACTACGGGAGAGAAGCAGTGTACGAAGCTTGACGTTGCGTGATATTCAACGGCGTATGTTGATTTCTTGGCTAATTCAGTTATTGCCGCATTATCGAGCGGATGGTCGTCGAGATTTACCTTCCAAGCGAATCCATTCTTGCCTGACCAGTGGGTGCGAGCCCCGCTTGGATCGTCTTTCAAGTCGTATTGTTCTGCGAAATCACGAATTTCCTGCTCCATCGGCTGGCCAGATGCATACAGAAGCGCATAATGCATCCAATACTGTTTATCCGTTACCTCAAAGCGCGCATAATCCATTGTTCGCTGATATAAGATGTCCCGATCTTGAGTCAGGAACCGTAATGTTAGAGCGCACTCAACTAATGAGCGACTAAGCCCGTATGCTTCTTCGGCAAAGCCTGATTCGAGAAGGATAAGTAAGGCACTAGAGATTGAAAAAGCCTTTGAGACTAGCGCAAGGCCAATATGGTCGAAGGGAAACTTCTCGAAAATGCGCGGGTAAATTCCTAGTTTTGAGACTTCTGCCTGTAACACTTGCAAATAAGAGCGAACCCGATTGACTTCGTCCTGATTATCAATAGTCGGCATGGCGAAATATTAGCAAAATTGCATATTAAGTCCACGCAATCGCCTTAACATCGGTAATCAATGGCGGTTTGCCATCGGCGTCCGCCCCCCC
>CAVRDQ010000115.1:0-10933 GCA_963719655.1 uncultured Acidobacteriota bacterium
CGGTCTTCGGCTCCCGCGCCGCGGCAGAGGCTCCGGTGGCCTACGCCTTGCAGCAGCTTGGCGCGCGGCCCATCTGGCGCTCGGTCATCATCATTGGCGCCTTGATGGGGATGCTGAGCTCGCTGTTGGTCTTCCAGTACGGACAGACGCGCATCTGGTTTGCCATGTCTCGCGACCGCCTGCTGCCGGCGTTCTTCAGCCGCGTGCACAAGCGCTACAAGACGCCGCACTGGAGCACCTGGATTGCCGGCCTGGCCGTGGGGCTGCCCAGCGGACTGGTGGACATTGGCGACGCCGCCGACCTCTCGAACATCGGCACGCTCTTTGCCTTCGTGCTGGTCTCGCTGGGCGTGCTGGTGTTGCGCAAGACTCAGCCGGAGCGGCCACGGGGCTTCAAAGTGCCGTGGGTGCCGCTGTTTCCCATTCTTTCGGTGGTCTTCTGCGGAGGCCTGATGACGGGCCTTACGGTCATCACCTGGATACGCTTCTTTCTCTGGCTGGCCCTGGGACTGATCATCTACTTCGGCTTCAGCCAGCGCCACAGCGAGTTTGCGAGCGGAGATCACACCGGCCGCTAGTTTGAACGGATTCGTAAAGGCCCCGGCTTCGGACCGGGGTCGTTTTTTTGCTTACAATACTTCAGTGACCTCCGACTTCATCACGCGCCTGCCCAAGGCCGAGCTGCATCTCCATCTGGAAGGCTCGGTGGATGCCCGGACGCTCAGCCAGTTGAGCCAGAAGCATCACACGCCGTTTCCGTGGGCCAGCAATCGCTACAAGCCATTGGCGGATTCGCATCGCCCGCTTACGGTCGAAGAGTGCGCCGCGCTTTATCACTACAAGGACTTCACCGGCTTCCTGATGGCCTTCAAGGGGGTCACCGAGCGGTTGCGCGATCCCGAAGACTTCGAGTTGATCACCTATCGCCTGATGGAAAAATTGGCCGCCGAAGGTTGCCGCCACGCCGAGGTCTTCGTCAGCGTGGGCGTCATCTTCTGGCGTGGGCAGGAGTTCGATGCGCTCTTTGAGGGGCTGGAGCGCGGCCGCCTGAGGGGCGAAAAAGACTTCGGCCTCAGCCTGCTTTGGATCTTCGACGCCGTGCGCCACTTCGGTCCCGAGGAGGGTGAGAAGGTTTTGGCGAAGGCCCTTGAGCTGCGCGCGCGGCAGGGCAAACACTCCAGCATCGTCGGCATCGGCATTGGCGGAGACGAGCGCATCGCTCCGCCGGAGACATTTACACATGTCTATGCCAGGGCTCGCAAGGCAGGGCTGCGCCTCAGCGTCCACGCCGGCGAGAGCAGCGGCCCGGCCAGTATCACGGGCGCACTGGACGCACTGAAGGCCGAGCGACTGGGCCACGCGCTGACCGCGGCTCAGGATACCGAGTTGATGGCGCGCTTGGTGGGCGAGCAGGTGCCGCTCGAGCTCTGCCCCACGTCGAACGTGCGCACCGGTTGCTGTCCGCGGATTGAAGATCATCCGCTGCGCCGCTACTTCGAGGCCGGTGCGCTGGTCACGCTGAACACCGACGACCCGGAGATGTTTGAGACGACACTTGTCGGCGAATACAAAATCGCGCAAGATGTTTTTGCCTTCACCGAAAACGAATTGCAGCAGCTTGCCGCCAACAGCTTCCGCGCCAGTTGGCTGCCAGTAGAGCGCAAGCGCGAGTTGTTGAATCTCTTGTAAGGAGCCATTTTGCCGGCCACTCCCAAGCCTCTGCACATCGGCATCGTCGCCTGCTCGGCGGAAGGCGCCGCACTCTGCTACCGCACCATCTGCATGGAAGCCGCGGCCATCATGGGCCGCCACGCGCATCCGGAAATCACCATGCATACCCACAGCCTGGCCGACTATATGCAGCACATCGAAGCCGGTGACTGGGATGGGGTCGCGGCGCTCATGCTGAATTCGGCGGAGAAGCTCAAGCTGGCGGGCGCCGACTTCCTCATCTCGCCGGACAACACCATCCATCGCGCCTTTTCGCTGTTGGAAAAAAGCTCGCCCTTGCCCTGGCTGCACATCGCGGATGAGGTGGCCAAGTCGGCCCGCGAGCATGGCTACCGCAAGCTGGCGCTCACGGGCACAAAGTACACCATGGAAGGCCCGGTGTATCCGGAGGTTCTGGCGCGATTCAGCATGGAATGCGTCGCGCCTTCGCCGCTCGACCGCGGCAAGATTGACCAGATCATCTTTGACGAACTGACCTACGGAATCCTCCGCTCGGAGTCGCTCGGAGTGCTCAGCGTCATCCTCAGCCGCATGAAGAGTGAAGGCTGCGACGCCGCCATCCTGGGCTGCACCGAGCTGCCCCTGCTCATCGGCAATGAGACGTCGCCCTTGCCGGTGCTCGATTCCACCCGCCTGCTGGCCCGTGCCGCCCTGCGCAGGGCCACCGAGCGGACGACCAGCGCGTAGATCGCCAAGAAAGAGATAGATGTAAAAGAGAAGGGCTCCCCGCGCGGGGAGCCCTTGTTGATTGCGCCGCGCGCCGCTAGTTGCCCAGGGCCGAGGTGGCCAGCTTCCACAGCACCACCATCACGAACAGCGCGATGAAGACATTCGTCTTCTTGAGCTTGCCCACTTGTTCGGCGCCCACCGATAGCAGGAAGATCTGCCAGAGGATGAAGACGTCGAAGGCACCCAGGAAGCCCTTCAGCACAGGCGAAGTACTGGCCACGAAGTATCCGGGATTGGTGGCCACCGCGTTGTTGAGGTTGAACTGATCGGGCTCTACCAGGAACATCATCAGGATCATCAAGAGGTTTTGCAGCAGGCCGGGCAACATGCTGTAGGCGGTAATGGACATCGCCTGGCCGAACTTGAGCTTGGCTCCGAAGCCGAAGTTGAAGACCCCCAGCACGATGCCGCCGATGACGGCGATAAAGATCACGGTGATGACCGGAGTGGCGTAACTGATGCCGCGTGCGACGCTGGTCTGCACCCTGAGTATCTTCTCGCGCTGCTCGGCCGGGACTTTTTCCATCTTCTCGGCGGCCTTGGGATTGCTCTGGAGCTGGTTCTCCATCACCTGATCCCAGCCGATTCTCTTATCCAGCGTGAAGCTGAAGCCCAGGGCGAAGATGCTGATCAGCAGCCACGGCACCCACCAGCTGGCGTTGCGGCGGATGTCGGCCATGGTCTGCGAAGGCGCGGTGAAGGTGTACAGCACTCGCTGGCCCTCACTGAGCGCGGGCGTGGTTTCCTCGGGTGGAAGGGCGGCAGGCGTGCTCATGGCTTCTCCTTGACGATGACCTTTGGATAGCGGGGATTGTAGCAAAAAGCGTGGGGAAACAGATTTTTGCATCGCACGGTCCACGGCGGCATCTAAATTAATTGTTGCAACGAATTTCTAGTTCCCGGCGCCCCGCGCGCCATTGAAGGAGAAACACTTTATGAGCAAGATTGCCATCGCCTATCATTCCGGCTACGGTCACACCGCCCGCATCGCACAAACCATCGCCATCGGAGGCCGCTCGGCCGGCGCCGAGGTCACCCTGGTCAAGGTGAACGAACTGAATGACGCCGCCTGGGCCACGCTCAACGCGGCCGATGCCATCATCTTTGGCGCGCCCACCTACATGGGCTCGGCCAGCGCCCCGTTCAAGGCCTTTCAGGATCAGACGGTAAAGCTCTGGATGGAGCGCAAGTGGGCGGGCAAACTGGCCGCCGGCTTCACCAACTCCGGCTCGCCCAGCGGAGACAAGCTGAGCACCCTGGTGCAGATATTCCTCTTTGCCCAGCAGCATGGAATGCTCTGGAAGGGGCTCGACCTGCTGCCCAACGAGCATCCGACGGGTGCGAACTTCGTTGGTCCCGAGGCGCTCAACCGCCTGGGTGGCTTTGCCGGACTGCTGACCCAGGCCAACAACGACGCGCCGGAGAACACCTTTACTCCGGGTGACCTGAAAACCGCCGAGATATTTGGCAAGCATGTGGCCGAAGCCGCCAAAAAGCTGGGCTAAGCCGCACCGGGCCAAGGCGAAGAAAACTCGCGTCACTGTATCCATCAAGAACGCCTCCCGTTATGGGAGGCGCTTTTGATTATGATTCCGGCGCGCTACGACGAGTGGTCGTGGATGATGCGCCAGCCCTCGGGGAAGCGTCGCAGGACGATAGTGAAGAGTCCTGCGCGCCGGCTGCCATTGCGCATGGAAAGCTGCCAGCGCCCGCGGACGAAGGCCGCGTCAGGGGCCAGCATCCGCACGCGAAGGTCCGTGAAGGTCAGCCGCCCCATCTCCTTGTCCTTGGCCTGGTAGGCGGTGCGATAGCGCTGGTAGGCTGCCTCCCAGCCCGCGCTTTCGGAGTCCGCGGCAAAGAAAGTCAGCTCGTCGGAGTGCCAATAGCCCTGCATATAGCCCTTCAGGTCGCCGTGGTTCCAGGCGGAAACCTGGGCATCCAGCAGGGCTCGGATCTCACTTTCCGATGAGGCTGGTTCCGCCGCCGTGGCCTGTGCCATCGCCAGCCCAGAGGCCGCCAGGGTCATCAGAAGCAGCCAGAACGTGAATTTCTTCATTAATCCCTCCAGTTTTGCACCGCACCCGGCCTGGCCGGCTGAGTTTCTCTTGCCGCGCCCGTGCCTGTTCAAGTAGAGTCATTCGCGCTATGGCTAAGCAGGTAATTATAGGCGCTAAGGGCACGGCCGAAGAGCGCGTGCAGTATGAGCACACTCTTACCGCGCATCACCACTCACTGCCGCCGGTCTATTCCACTCCGGACATGATTCGGCTGATGGAGACCGCTGGCTTCCACGCCTTGCAACCCTTCTGCGAGGAAGGCGAGATCAGCGTGGGAACGGCGATCAGTGTCGAGCATCGTCTTCCCGTGGGGATCAACGCCGTGGTGCATGCCACGGCCGAGGTCGAAGCCGTGGATGGGCGATTCTACAAGATCAAGGTGGCGGCTTTCGAGGGGAAACGCGAACTCGGCAGTGGCTATATCACCCGGGCCATAATCAAGGTGGGCGACTTCCTGAAGAAGCACGACATTCCGCTTCCCTAAGGCAAGTCGTGTCATGCCCGGACGGCGAATTCGCTCCCGCCGCTCCGGGCTTTCTGTCTTCTTCAGCGATGGCGATCGCTCGGGGCTGGCCTACCGGCCGGGCAGCAGTTGCGCGTGCAACTCGCCCAGGGTGATCTCCGGCAGTCCGGTCTGCATCACGGGGTCGGGCGCGCTCTCAAAGACCCAGCTCGTCAGCCCCACCCGCCGCGCACCTTCCACGTTCACAATTTTGTCGTCCAGGAAGAGGGTCTCTGCGGGCAATGAGCCCAGGCGGTCGCAGCAGTAGTGGTAGATCTCCGGCTGCGGCTTCACCAGACCAATTTCGCAGGAATAGACCTGCACCTCGAACTCATCCAGCCAGTTGAGCTTTTCGCGCATCACGGCCAGCATGCGGCGTTCCATGTTGCTGAGGATGGCCGTGCGGAAGCCCTTCGCGCGGAGACCGCGGCTGAAGGCGAGAACGTCTTCGGCGACGTGGGTCCACTGCCGGTTGTCGCCTTCAATCAACTGCTCGGCCTCATGGTCGCTGACCTCGAAGCCGCAGTCGCGGCCGACGGCCTTCCAGTAGCTGGGGTTATCGAGGGTGCCGCGGTCGAGCTCCTCGCGATGGCCCCAGTAAATCTGTTGAAACTCCTGGAGCGATTTGCCGAAGCGGCGGCTGACCCTTTCCCAGTCGGCCACCGTGGGCGGCAGCGACAGAACTTTCCCGTAGTCGAAGATGACGGCCTTGATGGGTTGCATATACAAATCGTATCGGTCTTGGAGTGGGCTGACAAACCCTTTCAAATAGGTTTTTCTGCACATTGACTGACTAGCTACTTTCGTCGCCCAACCTAGCAACCTAAAATGGCCCCGAGGGATTCGCATGAACTTGTTAGGCCATCTCTATGTATCACCTCTTCTGGCGGATGTAGTGTTGCCTTTCATTGTTTGGGGCTATCCCGCCATGGTGGCAATGTTGTTGCCTGTCATTCTTGTGGAATTCCTCTATTTGCGCAGGCATGTGAAATGCGGTTGGTGGCAGCTGCTACGTGCAACTGGGCAAGCAAATGCAGCTTCAACACTCGTGGGTGTGCCAATTGTATGGATCATTCTGATGCTGTGTGACATACCCATTGAGTCGGCTGTTGATGCAAGCCGCTGGCTCAAGCCGCTTGCGACTACAAGCCCACACACGTCACCGCTCTCCCAAATTGTCTATTCGGTTCTCTACGCTCCATGGGGTCTGATGCAGGAAAATTCGCACGAGATATTTCCCCTGATGGTTTTTGTGTTATTTGTGCCGTTCTACTTTCTCTCCGTGTGGATTGAGTCAAAAGTAATGCAGAGAATTCTGGAACCATCAGAGGAAGCAGAGACCACTGTCAATCCGAAGTTGCGGCGAGCGGTAGGTGTGGCAAACTTGCTGAGCTACGGCTTCCTGTATGCGGTTTCCGTTCTCTGGTATTACGTTCGACCCTTCTAGCGCGTTATGTGAGTAACTCACCCCTCGGTTCGCTGGCGTTTGGAAGCCAACTTCACCTCCCGTACAATCAACCTTGATGTCTTTTTCCTTTCAACTCGAAGCCACCTGTGGCCGGGCGCGTGCCGGGCGCTTTATCACTCCTCACGGAGAGGTGCAGACGCCGGTCTTTATGCCCGTGGGCACCGTGGCCACGGTCAAGGGCGTGCCGCAGGACATTCTCGACCAGCTTGGCGTGCAGATTCTGCTGAACAACACCTATCACCTCTACCTGCGCCCGGGCGTGGAGACCGTAAGCGCGCTGGGCGGCGTGCAGAAGTTCATGGCGTGGAACAAGCCGATCCTCACCGACTCGGGTGGCTTTCAGGTATTCAGCCTGGCCGATCTGAGAAAGATCACGGAAGAGGGCGTGCAGTTCCGCTCGCACATTGACGGCTCGGCCCACATGTTCAGCCCGGAGAGCTCGATTGCGGCCGAGATCGGCCTTGGCGCCGACATCATCATGGCCTTCGACGAGTGCACCGAGTACCCCGCCACCCGCGAGCGCGCGCAGAAGAGCATGGAGCTGACCACGCGCTGGGCTCGCCGCAGCCGGGATTACTTTGCCGCCCACTATCGCGAGGTTCCGTGGTTTGCCGAGCAGGCGGCCCGCCATGGCTGCGAGCAGCGCCAGGCGTTATTTGGCATCGTGCAGGGCGGCATGCATCTGGATTTGCGCCGCGAATCGGCCGAGCGCACGGTGGAGATGGACTTTGACGGCCACGCCATCGGCGGACTCAGCGTGGGCGAGCCCCGCGAAAATACCTGGGAGGTCGTGGAATCCACGATTCCGCTGCTGCCGGAAAATAAACCGCGCTATGTCATGGGCGTCGGCACACCGGAGGAGATCGTCAATTACGTGCGCCTGGGCGTGGACATGATGGATTGCGTACTGCCCACGCGCGCCGCCCGCCACGGGCTGCTCTTCACCAGCGAAGGCAAGATCAACATCAAAAACGCCCGCTTTGTGCGCGATGAAGGCCCTTTGGACCCCGCATGTCCGTGCCCGGTGTGCACCAGGTATTCACGGGCCTATCTTCGCCACTTGTACGCCTCTCAGGAGCTGCTGGCGCAGACCTTGAACACCATTCACAACCTGGCGTTTTATCTTGGCTTGATGCGAAGGGTCCGAAAAAGTATCATGCTGGGAGAGTTTCCAGGCATGGGAAGTTTGCAGGGCCAGTCTCCGGCGGTTTAGGATGAAAGGGTCCGTGCAGCCGAAGTCGCGTGGCCTTGCTGGCTTTGCCGCGGTTGCCTGTTGGATGTTTCGCTTCGCGGTCATCTGAACTTCCAGATACCTGAAGATCCCTGGTCCGGTGATGGGTGTGGTGTGTACCCAGGCTGTGCGCCGCGGTACGCCGTATCCTTTTTGCGGCCAGGAAGAAAAAATCTACGCCGCGCCGCGCGAAAACGTGCGCCGGTGAAGGCGGGAGCCTGAAGCATGAGTGCTGCACTTGCGTTTCTCCTCTTTCAGCAGTCGGGGAGTGGAGGAATGACCTTCCCGTTGATGATGGTGGGTTTCTTTGCCGTCATGTACGTCCTGCTCATCATGCCGCAGCAAAAGCGGCAGAAGAAGTGGCAGGAGATGCTGTCCGGGCTGAAGGCGGGCGACCGCGTGACCACCACGGGCGGCGTTGTCGGCATCATCGTCAGCTTGAAGCCGGGCGAAGGCTCCGATACGGGTACGCTCATTCTTCGCGTCAACCCGGACAACTTGAAACTTGAATTTGCGCGCAACGCTATCGCGTCGGTTACGGTTGACGATAGCGCCAAGAAATCTTAGGCGGTCGCGGTTTCCATGAAGACAAACCTGCTCTGGAAAATTGTACTCATCCTCGCTGTCCTGGTCGTGTTCGTCTGGGGGATTTTCCTCGGAACCGATCCACAGAAAAGCATCGAAGCCATCAAGACCAAGGGCTTGATGGCCGGTGTGCAGCAGAACATTCACCTCGGCCTTGACCTGCGCGGCGGAACCCACCTGATTCTCCAGGTGCAGGTCAACGACGCGGTGAACGCCGAAACCGACCAGACCGTCGAGCGCCTGAAGGACGCCTTCAAGAAGAAGAACATCCTCTTCGGCGACATCCTCAAGCTCGATCCGGTGGCCGGCCCCGACAAGATCACCCTGAAGGGCGTGGACATCGCCTCGGCAGGCGACTTGCGCTCGCTGGTGCAGGAGCAGTTCGGCGAGTACGACCTCGCCAGCGGTCCGGAGAATTCCTGGATCGTTTCGCTCAAGCCCGCCCGCGAAGACGACATCAAGAACCGCGCCGTGGCGCAGGCCATTGAGACCATCCGCAACCGTATTGACCAGCTTGGCGTCAGCGAGCCGGTCATCCAGGAACACAGCCTGGGCAGCTACCAGATCCTGGTGCAGTTGCCGGGCGTGGACGATCCGGCGCGCGTCAAGGAAGTCATGCAGTCCACCGCCATGCTGGAGATCCGCCAGGCCATGGACAACGGCAGGACGTACGGCAGCGAGCAGGAGGCACTGGCCGCGCACGGCGGCATCCTGCCCTCCGACTCGGTCATCATCAAGGGCAAGAACATTGGCAGCCGCACGGCCTCCAGTGACAGCCCCGATGTCTACTACGTCATCAGCCGCGTGTCGGCCGTCAGCGGACGCGATCTGCGCTCGGCCGAAGCCGGCCGCGAAGATAGCGGACGCCCGGATGTCATCTTCACGCTGACGCGCGATGGTGGCGACCGCTTCTGGAACTTCACCTCGGCGCACGTGGGAGACTTCCTGGCCGTGGTACTGGACGGCAAGGTGCAGGAGGTTGCCACCATCAAGGAAGGCATCCGCGACACCGGCCGCATCACCGGCAGCTTTACCGACCAGCAGACCAAGGACCTCAGCATGGTTCTGCGCTCGGGCGCTCTGCCGGCCTCCATCAAGTACCTGGAAGAGCGCACCGTGGGCCCGTCGCTGGGCGCCGATTCGGTTCGCCAGGGCGTGCGTGCCGCCGTCGTCGGCATGATGGCCGTCATGATCTTCATGCTGATCTACTATCGCTTTGCCGGCATCAATGCCGACCTGGCCCTGGTACTCAACCTGCTGATTCTGCTTGGCTTCCTCGGCTTCAGCGGAGCGACTCTGACGCTGCCTGGCATCGCCGGCCTGATCCTGACGGTCGGCATGGGCGTGGATTCCAACGTGCTGATCTTCGAGCGTATTCGTGAGGAGCTGAGGGCCGGCAAGACGCCGCCTTCGGCCGTGGAGCAGGGCTTCGGACACGCCTGGGTCACCATCGTGGATACGCACGTCACCACGATTGTCTCGGCGGCCATCCTCTTCCTCTTCGGTACCGGCCCGGTCAAGGGTTTCGCCGTCACGCTGACCTTCGGTCTGCTGGCGAACCTGTTCACCGCGGTCTTCGTATCGCGCACCATCTTTGAGAGCATCCTCAACCGCCATCAGCGCGGCGAGGCGCTCTCCATCTAGTCAGGGCCTGGCGGGCCGGAGCGATTCGGCCTGCCGGTTGCTACAGAGTTTGGCTGTTCGGTTCATGGCGTGCCACTGGCGCGCGGCAAATTTAGAGGACCCCGCAATCATCGCGGAAAAAGGCTTCGACCGTGGAACTGTTTCGCAATACGAATATCGATTTCCTCAGCAAGAAGTGGTTCTTTCTCGCCCTCTCGCTGATCTTCTCCGTAGCCGGTTTGGCGAGCATGCTCTTCTGGCATCACATTCCGCTCGGCATTGACTTCCGCGGCGGCACCGTGGTGGACGTAAAGTTCACCACCGCCCCCAACGTGGACGCCATCCGCGCCGAGCTCGACCGCGCCGGGCTGAAGAACTTCACCCTGCAGGCCGACACCCGCTCGGGCAGCAATGAGCTGCTCATCAAGCTGGATATCCGCGAGACCAGCGAGCAGGCGCTCGACCAGGGCAAGGAGAGCATCGTCAAGGCTCTCCAGGCGGGTGTGGACCCGGGCGGCAAGACCGACCTGAACAACACCGGCTATACGACGCTGGCCGATTACCTGCTCAAGGCCGATCCACTGCACCTGGGCACCGACGCTCCGGCGCAGTACGGCAAATACGCCCGCGCCATTGTGGACCTGCGCGACAAGACCCTCGGCGGCGTCCTGGGCAGCATCAACGATGCCTCGGCTGCCGCACCGGCCCCGGTCATCGCCGCGCTCCAGCAGGACTTCTACACTTCGAACTTCGGCGTGCGCAACGTGGACATCGTGGGACCGCAGGTGGGCGCGCAGCTGCGCCAGCAGGCGATTCTGGCGACGCTGTACTCGCTGGCCGGCATGCTGGTCTATCTCTGGTTCCGCTTCGAGCTGATTTATGGCGTCGCGGCCGTGGTGGCTTGCTTCCACGACACGCTGATTACCGTGGGCGCGTTCTCCCTGCTGAACACCGAGATTTCGCTGACGGTCATCGCCGCCATCCTGACCCTGGTTGGCTACTCGATG
>CAVRDQ010000116.1:0-32374 GCA_963719655.1 uncultured Acidobacteriota bacterium
AACGACACCATCGTCGTCTTTGACCGCATCCGCGAGAACATCAAGCTGCAGCGCAAAGACACGCTGACCGAGATCGTCAACAAGAGCATCAACCAGACGCTGAGCCGGACGGTGCTGACCTCGGGATTGACCTTCCTGACGGTTTTGGCCCTGTTCATCTTCGGCGGAGAGGTGCTGCACGGCTTCTCACTGGCCCTGGTGATCGGCATCATCATCGGAACCTACTCGTCCATCTTCATCGCCGCCCCCATGCTGGTTGCATACCAGCAGTGGCGCGGTCAGACGGCTTCCGGTGTTCCGGCTCCGCCGGCGCTTCGCGGAAAGTCAGCAAAGGCTTAAGAATCAATTTGTTACAAGCCAGACTGGATCTCTGGGTGGGATCCAGTCTGGCAGCTTTACAAATACATTTGAAGAATTTCCGCCATAAGCTCTCCGATGGTTCTACTGAGCGGAGATTTCTAGTAGATTATTTTTAACCTTCTGGCCTTTTTCGGGAGCATAACGCACGCCCCCGGTGTCTAAGTGAATTAGTAGGACGGAGAACTGGCTTATGTTTGAAGACAGCCTTCTGGAATCAGGCGGAAGAAACTCGAAGCTGCAGCGGCGTGGTCCATGGGCGACATTATTGTCGTTCCTGATCCAGGCGTCGTTGATCGGCGTCCTCGTGTTAATTCCCTTGATTTACACTGACGCACTTCCCAAGCAGCAGCTGATGGGCTACCTGGTGGCACCGCCACCGCCGCCACCGCCGCCACCTCCGCCGGCCGCAACGCCGATCGTCAAGGTGGTCAAAGTGCAGTCGGAGTTGGACAACGGTCAGCTCAAGGCACCCACGGCTATCCCCAAGAAAATTCAAATGTTGAAGGAAGACGAGGCTCCGCCGAGTTCCGGCGTGGGCGTGGTTGGCGGCATTGGCGTGCCGGGCGGCTCGGCCGGCGGAATGCTGGGCGGCGTGCTCAACTCGATTGCCAGCGCTGCTCCTTCAGCCGCACCTAAGATTGCGACTCCGAAGCGCATCACCGTCAGCCAGGGCGTCACGCAGGGCATGGTGGTCCGCCGCATTCAGCCCACGTATCCGCCGCTGGCCCGCACGGCCCGCGTCTCCGGCGCCGTGGTGTTGCAGGCGGTCATCGCCAAGGATGGTTCGATTCTCAATCTGCATGCCGTCAGCGGCAACCCGCTGCTGATTCCCAACGCACTGGATGCCGTGAAGCAGTGGCGCTACAAGCCTTATCTGCTCAACGGCGAGCCGGTCGAGGTGGACACGCAGATTACGGTGAACTTCACCCTCTCGGGCGGTTAAACCCGGCAGGCACGCTTTCGCATTCGGCCTCCGCCCAGCACGGTGCGGCCTGGCCGGCAACAGGGCCCTTCGGCAGCAGCGGGCGGCCCGGAACAAGCAGCAAGCTCCGCGTATGCCCGTTTGGCTGCGCTCAACTGAATTTTCAGAAGCTCAAAGAGTTCTGAGGAGGAAAGCAACTCATGGTTCTCGCAAACATTGCAACTCTGGTCGTGTGCAACCTGCACCAGATCGCCGCCCTGCTCTTCCAGGAGCCCGAGGCTAGCGTGGGTTGGGACCCGATCTCGCTGTGGAAGCAGATGGGCGTTCTGGCCAAGATCGTCGTCGTCGTCCTGTTCCTGATGTCGGGCTGGTCCATTGGCATCATGATTGACCGCGCCCTGGCCTTCTCGGCCGCCCGCAGCCAGTCGCGTGCCTTTGCCCCGGCCGTTGCCGGCGCTCTGAAGGATGGCAAGATTGACGAAGCCATCAAGATTGCCGACCGCAACAAGAAGAGCCACCTGGCGAAGGTTGTCGCCGCCGGCCTGCAGGAATTCAAGGCCCACGGTGAGAACAAGGATCTGCCGGGCGAAGAGATTGAAGCCAGCCGCCGCGCCCTGGAACGGGCCGAGGCCATCGTGCACGCCGAGCTGAAGCGCGGCCTGTCGGGCCTGGCCACCATCGGTTCCACAGCCCCGTTCGTGGGTCTGTTCGGCACCGTCGTGGGCATTCTGAACGCCTTCAAGGGCATCAGCAGCGCCAAGGCCACCGGTCTGGCCGCCGTCGCCGGCGGTATTTCGGAAGCCCTGGTGACCACCGCCATCGGCCTGTTCGTGGCCATCCCGGCCGTCTGGGTATTCAATTACTTCACCGGCCGCGTCGAGGCTTTCGACGTCGAGATGGACAACAGCTCGAGCGAGCTGATTGATTACTTCCTGAAGCAGCGCAACGCCCGCCGGTAACGAGCAGGCTCCGGAGGGAGGCAACACATGTCCAAAGCTGAAAAGCGTATGGCGCAGGTGAATTCGGACATCAACGTGACGCCCATGGTGGACGTCATGCTGGTGCTGCTGATCATCTTCATGGTGATCACGCCCATGCTGCAAAAGGGCGTTCCGGTGAACCTGGCCAAGACCGATAATCCGGTCAAGATGCCCGAGGCCGACAAGGAGGACTCGTTGATTGTGGCCGTCATGCGTGACGGTACGATCTACTTCAACTCCGACAAGGTCACCCCCGAGCAGTTGACCGACAAAGTGAAAGACCGTCTGGGCAGCCGTCCGGACAAGCGCATCTTCGTCAAGGCCGATGCCGGCGCCAAGTATGGCGACGTGGTTGGCGTGGTGGATGATGTTCGCTCGGCCGGCGTGGATCAGCTGGGCTTGATGACCGACGAACGCAAGTCGGGCAAGCTCGAACCAGGCCAGTAGGAGATCAGCTATGTCAATGGCAGTGGGTGGGGGCCAGGGTGGTCCCCAGGCCAATATCAACGTAACGCCGCTGATTGACGTTTTGCTGGTGCTGCTGATCATCTTCATGGTCATCACGCCGCTGACGCCAAAGGGACTCGAGGCGCTGGTTCCCCAGCCGCCGAAGAACCCCCAGAAGCAGCAGGACAACAGCAACGACCGCACCATCGTGGTCCAGGTCTTGAGGGGCGGCAGCATCAAGATCAACCAGGATGACGTGTCGCTCGAAAACCTCCAGGGCCGGCTGGAAGACATCTTCAAGCTGCGCGCGGAAAAGGTTGCGTTCGTGAAGGGTGACAGTGAGTTGACCTTCGCCGACGTGGCCGTAGTGATTGACAAGGTTCACGCCGCCGGCGTGGACAAGGTGGGGCTGATTACGGCCAAGATTGAGGCCGGACAGTAACCCTCCGCACGGGAACCATGTGACACCAGGGAGGCGTCGTGTGTGCGGCGCCTCCTCCTCCCGCTTTCAGTACCTTGGGAGGACGGCACAGGCTTCCCGGGCGAACCGAGACCCCGGCCAAGGAATTGGCAACGGAAGGTGACATCCCATGAAGAAAATAGTACGCGTGCTGGCCGGAATTTCGCTCGCCCTCGCCCTTCTGGCGACCACCGGCTGCACCAAGCTCAAGGCCCGCGACCAGCTGAACAAGGGCGTGCAAGCCTATAAGAACGCCCGCTACGAAGAGTCCATCGAACACTTCCGCAACGCGGTAACCCTCGATCCCAGCCTGCTGAACGCGCGCATCTACCTGGCCACGGCCTACGCGCAGCAGTACGTGCCGGGCGCAGAGACGGACGAGAATAAGCACTACGCCGCCAAGGCCATCGAAGAGTACAAGAACGTGCTTGCCGTGGACCCGACGAACATCAATTCGGTCAAGGGCATCGCCTATCTCTTCCTGCAGCAGAAGCTCTTCCCCGATGCCAAGCAGTATTACAACAAGGCCGTGCAGATTGATCCCAACGACCCCGAGTCCTATTACTCGGTCGCATTTATTGACTGGACCGAGGCCTACAAGTTCCGCCAGGATGAGCGCAACAAGCTGGGCATGAAACCGACCGATCCGCTGAAGGACAAGAAGGTCTGCGAGTTGGTGAAGGATCACAACTCGGCCGGGGTCGAAGAGGGCATCGCCCTGTTGACCAAGAGCCTGCAGCTTCGCCAGGACTACGACGACGCCATGGCCTACATGAACCTTCTGTACCGCGAGCGCGCCGACTACGAGTGCGACGACCCGGCGGCCCGCGCCGCCGACGTCAAGACGGCCGATGGCTGGGTGGACAAAAACCTGCTGACCAAGAAGGAAAAGGCCAACAAGCAGGGACCCAACGGCATCGTGCTGGACGACAAGCAGAAGTAAATGGCAAGTTGACGGCAGTCCATCTGTTTCGCCGCGGCCTCTCCCTACCGGAGGGGCCGTTGCTTTTGCCGCAATCAGCAGAATGCCGGGCTGTACGGCCCTGCGGCAAAGGCTGACCGTCCCTCCCGGGATGGCAAGGTTCCAAGAGGTCTTCCCGTTACCCACCTTCCGTAATAGGGGTAGACGCAATAACACTCCCCTTGCAGCGCATCTCACCCTATTCTGAGTGGGTATTTCGACCGATCGCTGCGGCGTAAGCCGTCGCAGTTGCGGCAAGGTGAGGACAACTCAATGCAACCGACTTCATTTCGATTCAGCAAGCTCCTGGGCGCAGCGCTATTCGCCGCCGCCCTGCTGCCTTTGGCCGCTCCCGTGGCACTGAGCGCGCAGAGCACCCCCGCGACGGTGCAGCGCCTCACAAGGAATTCACCGAAGATCTCCACCAAGCCCTTTCGGCATTGGGCGGTAGGTGTGCAGGCCGGCACCCTGGGGCCGGGGTTGGAGGTGGCAACCACCCTCAGCCGCAGGATGAATCTGCGCGTGGATGGATACTTCCTGAATTACTCACGCAGCTTCAACGTGGATGGCATCAACTACGACGCCAGCCTCCAGCTGCGCCATGCCCGCGCCAGCCTGGACTACTATCCCTTTGGCGGCTTCCGCCTCAGCGCCGGTGTGGCGGCCTACAACAAGTTCAACATTGGAGCCACGGCCCTGGTTCCCGGCGGCCAGACGGTGACGCTCGATGGCGCCACCTACTACAGCAGCACAACGGACCCCCTGCACGGCTCGGCCAGCCTGGGCTACCCGGATAATTACGGCGGAGTGGTCACCATCGGCTTCGGCAACCCGATTCCGCGCAATGGGCGCCGCTGGTCGTTCCCCACGGAGATCGGCGCGCTCTTCACCAGCCAGCCGAACTTTGCGTTGGACATGGCTGGCAGCGCCTGCGCCACCAGCGATCCCACCACCTGTTTGCCAGTCGCCTCCTACCCCGGCTTTGAGACAAGCCTGACGAACGAGCGCAACAAGATCACCAATGACGTCCGGATGCTGAAGGTGTATCCAATCCTGAGCACGGGCTTCAGTTTCCGCTTCTAGCGTCGTGGAGTTGGCGCCAAGGGCCTCGCCGCGGCGGGGCCTTTCGCACGTCTGCATCTAAAGTGTTTCCCTCGGGCGGCGCATTTGATAACATCCGACACTTAACACTCGTAGTACCTCATAAGGACGCGTCTTCTCATGTTCAAAAGAATCCTGATTGCGAACCGCGGAGAGATTGCGGTCCGCGTCATCCGGGCCTGTCGTGAGATGGGCATCGAATCCGTGGCCGTGTACTCCGATGTGGACCGCCGTGCGCTGCATGTGCGCAAGGCCGACTTTGCCGAATATCTCGGCCCGGCCCAGGCCTCGGAGAGCTACCTCAACATTCCCAAGATTCTGGCCGCGGCCAAGCGCAGCGGCGCCGAGGCCATCCACCCCGGCTACGGCTTCCTGAGCGAGAACGCGAAGTTCGCGCGCGCCTGCCGCGAGGCCGGCATCGTCTTCATCGGCCCCTCGCCGGAGTCCATGGAGATGATGGGCAGCAAGACCAAGGCCCGGCAGAACATGAAGAAGGCCGGCGTGCCGTTTGTTCCCGGCACAGACACCGGATTGAAGAGCGCCGCAGAGGCCCTGGAGGTGGCGGAAAAGATCGGCTACCCGGTGATGCTAAAGGCTTCGGCCGGCGGCGGCGGCAAGGGCATGCGCATGGTCACCAGCAGCAAGGAGCTGGCCAGCGCCCTGGAGACCACGCAGAGCGAGGCGCAGCGCGCCTTCGGCGACAGCGAGGTCTACATCGAAAAGTTCATCGAGAGCCCGCGCCACGTCGAGATGCAGATCTTCGGCGACACCCACGGCAACGTCATCTACCTGGCCGAGCGTGAGTGCAGCGTGCAGCGCCGCCACCAGAAGGTTCTGGAAGAGGCGCCGTGCTCGTTTGTGGACCCCGACATGCGCCGCCGCATGGGCGAGGTGGCCGTGCAGGTGGGCAAGGCGGCCCACTACGTCAACGCCGGAACCGTCGAGTTCCTGGTGGACGCCCACAAAAACTTCTACTTCCTGGAGATGAACACCCGTCTGCAGGTGGAGCATCCCGTCACGGAGATGGTCACCGGCATTGACCTGGTGCATCTGCAGTTCCGCATCGCCGCCGGGGAGCCTTTACCCATCGGTCAGCAGGACATCGTGCTGCGCGGCCATGCCATTGAGCTGCGCGTGTACGCCGAGGATCCCGACAACAACTTCTTCCCGTCGCCGGGCCGCATCACGCGATTGATTTCGCCCAGCGGCCCTGGCCTCAGGCGCGATAGCGGCATGTACGAGGGCTGGGTGGTGCCGCTCGACTACGATCCTCTGCTGGGCAAGCTGATCGCCTACGGAGAGAACCGCACGCAGGTCATCAACCGCCTGCGCCGTGCGCTATCGGAATACTTCATCGGCGGCATCAAGACCAACATCTCGCTCTTCCGCCGCATCCTTCTGAACCCGGACTTCCAGGCCGGAAAGGTGGACACCGGCTTTCTGGACCGTCTGCTGAAGGAGCCGATGGAGGGCGATGAGCGCACCGCGCGCCGTGTGCCGATTGTGGCCCTGGCCGCGGCCATCTTTGCGCAGCAGCCGCCACCGGGCACGCAGCCTTCGGGCAACGACGACGGCTTGCATAACATCGCATCGCGTGCCAGCCAGGCGGATTCCAGCGAGGCCCCCGGGGCCAAGAGCAGCGGATGGAAGAACGCCGCGCGCCACGAGGGGGTGGGACGATGAAATACGAGGTTCTGATCAACGGACACTCGCACCAGATCGAACTGGAGCGCGCCGCCAAGGGGTACCAGGCCACGGTGGATGGCGAGGCCTTTGCCATTGACGCCGCCATGACCGCGCGCGACGTGCTCAGCATCATCCACGAAGGGCGCAACTACGAGGCCAAGCGCGAATACTCCCTGATGGGTGAGACCCACATCATCATGGGCAGCGAGCGCTTTGAGGCCGAGGTGCGCGACCCGCGCAGCCTGCGCAGCCGCCGCGCCGCCGCCGGACACGAAGCCGGCCCGGCGAAGATCATGGCTCCCATGCCGGGCAAGATCGTGCGCGTCATCGTCCACGAAGGCGACGAGGTGGAAGCCGGACAGGGACTGGTCGTGGTGGAAGCCATGAAGATGCAGAACGAGATCAAGGCTCCGAAGAAGGGCAAGGTCACCAAGATCACGGTTGCGGAGTCTGCCACGGTGAACGCCGGAGATTTGCTGATGATCGTCGAGTAGATGTGGGTTTTGCAGTACGAAGAGCGCCGCTGCGTGCGGCGCTCTTTTGCCTGAAAGAACTGGCCTCAAAGTAAACGCCCGGCTCATCACCGGGCGTTTGTTTTTTCCTTGAAACCTTGAAACCTTGAAACGCTCTTACTGCGCGGTGGCCTTCAGAACCTGGTCAGCCAGGTAGTTTTCAATCGAAGCGCTGTTGTGCAGCGACTCGTAGTAGGCGCTCTTCAGCAGTTGTTCGCGACGGTCGCGGAGCTGTTCGCGGATGGCCTGCTGCACGCGCGGATCATTCAACTCGCGCTGGCCTGCCGGCTCCTTGCTGATCAGCTTGATGATGCGGTAGCCGAAGATCTGGTGCGTGCCGTTATCGGCCGCGGGCAGCGGAGGCGTAAACGAGCCCGGCTTCAGCTTGCTGATGGCATCAAACGCCTGGTGATCGCTCTGTAGCGAGCTCTCCGGAATAAAGCCGAGGTCGCCGCCGGTGGCCGAGGTGTCCGGGTCTTCGCTGTAGTTCATGGCCACGGTGGCAAAGTCCTCGCCGCTCTCCAGACGGCTTTGCAGCATCTGCACTTTCTTCTTTGCCTCGGCCTCGTTCTGCGCCTTGTCGTTCTTCAGGTTGCGCACCTGCGGGCTGGGCTGCGCGGTGATCAGGATCTGCGCCAGGTGATACTGCGGCACGATCAGGTTGAACTCCGCCTTGTGCTGGTTGTAGTAGCTGCTGATGTCCGAGTCGCTGATGTTGATCTTGGAGGTGATCTCCTTGTTCAACACCTTTTCCACGGTGATGGAGCGGCGCAGGTCGCGCTTGAAGTCGTCGAGCGTGATGCCCCGCTCCTTCATGCGCGCGTCAAACTCTTCCTTGGTGAAGGGCGCGCGAATCTCGCTCAGCTTGCTGTCCACTTCTTCGTCGGTGGCCAGCAGTCCCAGCTTCTCCGCCCGCTGCGCCAGAATTTCGTTTTCAATCAGCTCGCGCAGAATGCCCAGCCGCAGGGCCTGTGCCTGCTCGTTGGAACTGGGTGGCTGCCGCTCCGTCTGGTTGCGGTAATACTTCTCCACCTCGGCGCGCATGATCTTGCGTCCGTTCACGCGCGCCAGCACATCGTCGCCGCCCTTGCCGCTCTTGCAGGCGACGCCGGCGGCCAGGCTCAGCGCGGCCAGTGTCACGAGCGCTCCCGCCCAAAACTTATTCATGCGTTTCAATCGAAAATCCTCCGACTCTGCGAAAACTTTCCTTGTCACAAGTAAAACCAAATCGAGTGTATCAAATCCTATTGTAGCCCCGGAGCGGGTTTTCCGGCGCCTTCCACTGCCTTCAGCTCCTTGTCCAGGATGAGGCGAAACTCCTCGTCCGGGATGGCTCC
This sequence comes from uncultured Acidobacteriota bacterium, assembly GCA_963719655.1. Taxonomy (GTDB): domain Bacteria; phylum Acidobacteriota; class Terriglobia; order Terriglobales; family Acidobacteriaceae; genus TOLSYN. Next base: position 8,767 of record CAVRDQ010000116.1, read on the forward strand.
GTCCAGCTTCATGCCGTCAATAAAAATCACCGGGGTGGATTCCACGCCCAGGGCCTCGGCTTCCTTGACGCTGGCGCTCAGCTCTTCCTTGGTGGCATGGCTCTGCACACACTGGCCCAGCTTGGCCAGGTCGAGACCATGGTGCTTGCCCACCTCAAGGGTGATCTTGTCCACCTCGGCGAGCTGGTCGGGCAGCGGGCGATTCTCTCCGCGGATGCGCAACGGGTTGGCGTGCACGTAGTCGGCGAACTCCCAGTAGGCGTCGTCGCCCTGGCGCGCCAGGCAGCCGGAATCCAGCGCCGCGCGCTCCGCCCAGGGATGAATGTCGTAGAGCGGGTAATCCTTGTAGATAATCTTGATGCGGTCGCCGTAGCTCTGCATCAGGCTCAACAAGGTCTGGTGCACCTTGGAGCAGTACGGGCACTGGAAGTCGTCAAAGACGACGATGGTGACCTTGGCCGACTTGTTGCCGCGCACCGGGCGTCCGGCCATGTTGATCTTGGCCATGGTCTCGGCCAGCGGGTCCTTGGTCAGGTCCATGCGGGTGACGGCGATCAGGCTCTGGCCATCCTTGCTGATCAGCATCTTCCGCGTCTGCGCCTGTCCGCGGAAGCTGAGCGTGATGGTCACATCGTCATAGCCGGTGAAGTCCTTGCTGGGCTTGCGCTCGCTGACCGAAACGTCCACGTAGGGCGGGTAATTGTAGGTGGCTCGAACCTGTTTCTCAATCTTCTGCTGCAACTCGGCCGGCACCGGAGCTTGCGCCCGGCAACCCACTACAAGCAACAACAGACACACAAAAATACGGCGCATCAGCCACTCTCCAATCCCTTTGGGATTCCATGACATACGTAAGGAAATTATCTCATGCGGGCCACAGGCGGGCATGTTACGGGCGTGCGCCCGGCAAACCAATCCGCAAGCCGGAGTCATCCCTCACTTGCGCATCTCTTCTATCTTCAGCAGGGCGTTCATCGAGCCGGAGCGGAAGCCCTCGAGGTCAAGGGTGACGAACTCAAAGCCGCAGCCTTTGATCTCCCGGCTCAGGCGCTCGAACATCTCCAAGCTGAGCGCGCGGCCCAGCTCTTCGCGGGCAATCTCAATGCGGGCCACCTGTCCGTGGTGGCGCAGCCGGAACTGGCGGAAGCCGAGGGCGCGCAGGGCATCTTCGCCGCGCTCCACCTGCTCCAGGGCCTCGCGGGTCACCGGACGGCCGTATTCAATGCGTGACGACAAGCAGGCCGAGGCGGGCTTATCCCACACGCGCAATCCGGCCTCGCGGGCAAGCTGGCGAATGTCAGCCTTGGTCAGCCCTGCCTCCAGCAAGGGAGCGGCCACGCCATGCTGCGCGGCGGCCTTCTGCCCGGGGCGCCACTCGCCCTGGTCGTCAAGGTTCACGCCGTAGGCCACGGCTTGCCAGTTCTTGCTGGACGCGTAGCGCTCCATCACGGCAAACAGCTCATCCTTGCAGTGGAAGCAACGCATGGCGTCGTTCTTCTGGTAGTCGGCGTTGTTGAGTTCCTCGGTCTGGATGACCTCGACGGGGAAGCCCTGCTCACGGGCAAAGGCCAGCGCGTCCTGCATCTGCGCGCGGGCCAGCGACGGGGAGTCGGCCATGACGGCCAGCATCTGCTCGCCCAGCACCTGGTGGGCCGCCCAGGCAAGGTAGGCCGAATCCACTCCGCCGGAGTAGGCAACCAGCAGCCGCCCCAGCCTGCGCAGGTGCGCGTAGAGGGCTTCCCGCTTGGTGGAACGGCTATTTTCTTCAACTACTTCCAGCATCTTCACCAACCTGATCTTGACGTCCTGTTGTGGTCAATCGTCCAACCGGAGCGATTGTAGCCTACCTCGAGCTAACGAATTCAATTGAAGAACAGTTTAGTAGTTGAGTTCACTGTTAAAATTTAATAGCTAATTTTTTAATTATGAATATTATTATGAAGCAAACAAACGGCTTGAAGGTGAGAGAGCCATGACAAATAAGCGTACTACGGGAAGATATGTAATCTCCACTACGGCAGGTGAGACCGTAAGGGCATTTGTGCCAGCAGCTCTTCCGCCGGAACCCCCGCTGGACTTGAGCCCGCTCATGCCACTGCTGGACAAGGCGAATCAGGCTCTCGGCCGTTTAGATGGGGCTTCGAGCCTACTGCCGGATACGACATTCTTTCTCTATCTCTATGTTCGGAAAGAAGCACTACTCTCTTCCCAAATCGAAGGAACGCAGTCGTCCTTTGCAGATCTCCTCTTGTTTGAAAATGAGGGAACCCCCAGTGTACCGATCGATGACGTTCAGGAAGTCTCACATTATGTTGCGGCTATGGAGCATGGTCTGAAGCGTCTTAAGGAGGGATTTCCCGTCTCATTGCGGCTGATCAGGGAGATACATTCAATTCTGCTGAGAGACGGACGAGGAGCAGATAAGCAACCAGGCGAATTTCGCCGTTCACAGAACTGGATTGGTGGCACCCGACCAGGCAACGCCCTTTTCGTCCCTCCTCCACTGCAAGAACTAGATGGGGCGCTTGATGCTTTCGAGAAATTTCTCCATGACGAAGAAAGCCGACTTCCACTGTTGGTAAAACTTGGTCTTGTTCATGTCCAGTTCGAATCCATTCACCCGTTCCTTGATGGCAATGGGCGCATGGGGAGACTTCTTATCACTCTGCTGTTGTGTGCTGAAAAAGCACTACAGACGCCGCTGCTATATCTCAGTCTCTATTTCAAATCCAACCGCGACCGCTACTACGAACTTCTGCAAAAGGTACGCTTAGATGGAGCATGGGAAGACTGGATTGAGTTCTTTTTAGAAGGGGTGTCGGTATCGGCCACGCAGGCTGCGGATACGGCGAGAAGATTGGTCAAACTATTCGCTGATGACCAGCAACGCATTCACGCCGCAGGACGCGCAACTGCTTCAGCGCTGAAAGTTCACGCCCATATGCAGAAGAATCCGCTGGTGAGTATCCCAAAACTTGCAAGCGCATTGCAGGTCTCCTTTCCAACGGCTGCAACTGCGCTGAGGAACCTTCAGAAGGCAGGAATTGTCGAAGAGATTACAGGCCGGGAGCGTGACCGTCTGTACATATACAAGGAGTACATGAAAATTATCGGTGAGGGAACTGAGCCGCTTCCCCGCCGTTAATCACTTACAGAATGTACCGGCTCAAATCCTGGTCCTTCACAATGTCGGACAGGGTGTCGCGCACGTACTGGCTGTCAATGCGCACGTCCTTGTCCTTCATGTCGGGAGCCTCAAAGCTCACCTTGTCGAGCACCCGCTCCATGATGGTGTGCAGGCGGCGCGCGCCGATGTTTTCCGTCGTCTCATTCACCTTGGCGGCGAAGGTGGCAATCTCCACCAGCGCGTCGGGAGTGAACTCCAGCTTCAGGCCTTCCGTCTCCAACAGCGCAATGTACTGCTTGGTCAGCGAACCCTTGGGCTCGGTCAGAATCTTGATGAAGTCTTCAACCGTCAGCGACTTCAGCTCCACGCGGATGGGGAAGCGGCCCTGCAACTCCGGGATCAGGTCGCTGGGCTTGCTGACGTGGAAGGCTCCGGCGGCGATGAACAGGATGTGATCCGTGCGCAGCATTCCGTAGCGCGTGTTGATGGTGGTGCCTTCGACGATGGGCAGAATGTCGCGCTGCACGCCTTCGCGGCTCACATCGGGACCGTGGCCGCTCTCGCGCCCGGCAATCTTGTCAATTTCGTCCAGGAAGATGATGCCGCTCTGTTCCACGCGGTCGAGGGCCGTCTTGGTCACCTGGTCCATGTCAATCAGGCGCTGCTCTTCTTCGGCAATCAGGTACTCGAAGGCCTCGCTGACCTTCATCTTCCGCTTCTTGGTGCGCTGGCCGAAGATGCTGGGCAGCATGTCCTTGAAGTTGACGTCCATGTCCTCGATGCCCTGGTTGCTGATGATCTCAAACGAGGGCATGTTCTTTTCGCGGACGTCGAGTTCGACCGTGCGTTCGTCCAGTTTGCCTTCCCGCAATTGCTGGCGAAGCTTGTCGCGGCTGCGCGTGGCGCTGCCATCGGCAGGCGCAGCCGGTGCGTCACCCAGCAGGGTGACGGGATCGGTTGGCGCCGTGGGGGCAACGGCGGAGATCGGCGTTACGTTGCTCTGCGCGGGTGCGCTCTCACCGGCGGGTGTGGGCGGCAGCAGAAGGTCCAGGATGCGCTCCTCGGCATTCATCTCGGCCTTTTCCGCCACGTCTTCCAGCTTCTCCTCGCGCACCATGTCAATGGCAATCTCGATGAGGTCGCGAATCATGGATTCCACGTCGCGGCCCACGTAGCCAACCTCGGTGAACTTGCTGGCCTCCACCTTGAGGAATGGTGAGTTGGCCAGCTTGGCCAGGCGGCGGGCGATCTCGGTTTTACCCACGCCGGTCGGTCCCATCATGATGATGTTCTTCGGCATGACCTCTTCGGCCATCTCCGGCGAAAGCTTTTGACGCCGCATGCGGTTGCGCAGGGCGATGGAGACGGCGCGTTTGGCGTCGTGCTGACCCACCACGTACTTGTCGAGCTCGGCCACAATTTCGCGCGGCGTCAACTCGTCCAGCGCAATCATCTCTTCTTCCACGGTCTGCGGCAGATAAATCGCCATCTTCTAAAGTTCCTTCCAACCCCGGGTCGAGGGCTTACAGCTCCTCGACCGTAAAATTCTCATTGGTATAGATGCAGGTTTGCCCGGCAATGGTCATGGATGCCTCGGCAATCTGGCGGGCGTCCATCTGCGTATATTGCATCAGGGCGCGCGCGGCGCTCAGGGCAAAGGGGCCGCCGCTGCCGATGGCCGCAATGTTGTCGTCCGGCTCAATGACGTCGCCGTTGCCGCTCAGCAGGTAGGTCTGCTGCTTGTCGGCTACCAGCAGCAGGGCCTCCAGCTGGCGCAGGCTCTTGTCAGTGCGCCAGTCCTTGGCCAACTCGACGGCCGAGCGGCCCAGGTTGCCGGCGAATTGCTCCAGCTTGCTCTCAAAGCGTGCGAACAGGCTGAAGGCGTCGGCCGTGCTGCCGGCAAAGCCGGCCAGGATCTTATCCTGGTAAAGGCGGCGGATTTTGCGCGCGCTGTGCTTGATGACGTGATCGCCGAGGGTCACCTGTCCGTCTCCGGCCATCACCACGCGGCCATCACGGCGCACGCACAAAACGGTGGTGGAGCGGATTCTCTGTTGCTGCGGGAGAGGTGCCTCGAAGGAGTGCGGGCCACAGATAGATTTCTTCGGCATGGGCGTAGTCTTCGATTATAACAGCGCGGGCGGCGGTGGATTCTTGCTGAAATAGGGAATATTTCGCCTTTTCTTCCCCGCTGCGCGGTTTCAAACGGATACTCGAGGTTACTTTTGGCCCCGAGGACATGCACCAATGGGGCGCACCATCACACCATCCATTGACTCAGGCTGTTCAGGTTGGTAGGCTTTTGGAGTTGCATGGCGTTGCAATATGCATTCGCCGGGCACGGCTGGCAGAGTTCAGTCGAGAGTTTCATCAAGCGTTCAACAAGAGGGACACATCCCCTCGGCTTTGGCCTTTGCGGGCATCGTGAAGACCACCGGCAATCCCCCGAAGGGCCGGTCACAGCTCGTCCAATCCTCTTAGGAGACGGAATTTGCGGAAGCGTTGGTACATCCTGTTTGTGGCGCGCGACGCCGAGGGACAGCTCCGCAAGATTCCCATTCCCGTTCACTACCTCTATGTCTTTTTGGTTGGCGCCCTCATCGGCATGTTCACCATCAGTGGCATGGCCGGCTCCTACGCCCGCATGGTGTGGAAGGTGGAACGCTTCAACGAGCTGCGCGCGGAGAAAGACCAGATCAAGCGCAATTACAACCAGTTGGAGCAGGTCAGCAAGGAAAAGGATGTGCAGGTGGCATCGCTCGGCTCCATCGCCGGCGAGGTCTCAGCCATCTATGGATTGAAGAACGACAGCCGCCTGCTGCCGACCAATGACACCATCCAGCCAGGGCAATACCAGGCATCGTTGGATACTCTGTACGCGCTGCGCGGCTCAGCCATTACCGGCGCCGCCAGCCTGGGCATGCAGGATCCCGGCCGTCATCTGGCATCGCTGGCCGACTGGTCGAAGCTGGCCGACGCGCCATCGCTCTGGCCGGTGGAAGGCCGCCTGACCAGCAGCTTCGGTGAGCGCGTGGATCCGTTCAACGGTGAAGGCGCATTCCACAGCGGCATTGACATCAGTGTGCCCTACGGTACACCTATCCATGCCGCTGCCGACGGCGTGGTCACCTTCGCCGAGTTCAGCAGCGGCTACGGACGGCTGATTCACATTGACCACGGCCACGGCGTGACCAGCGGCTACGGACATCTCTCGGGATTCGCCATCAGCCCCGGACAGCATGTGAAACGCGGACAGATCATCGGCTACGTTGGCACCACCGGCCGCACCACCTCGCCCCATCTGCACTACGAGGTTCGCATCCAGAACGTGCCGGTCAATCCGCACAAGTATCTGCGCACCACCCTCTCTCAGTTGGCGGAGCACCCCGCCAGCTAAGGCTTTCTCCGCCACGCCGGATTCCGGTTTTTGTCCCAATATTGCTTTTCAATGCAGAATCTCGCTCTCGGGGAACTTTTCCGCCCCGGCGGCGTCTGTATTGGCGTACTCTTTTGTGCATTGGGAGAGCCATGAGCATTCTGGACTATTGCACCGCGAACCCGGCAAGTGTTCCGCTGACCGCCACGGCGGCCGATGCCATTGAGGCGATGATGCAGCGCCACATGGGCGCCTCCGCCATTGTGGACGAGCACGGCATCGTCGCCGGCGTCTTCACCGAGCGCGACGTCATGCAGCGCGTTTCGCTCAGCGGCCGCGACCCCCGCAAGCTGCCCATCACCGAGGTGATGACCACGCCCGTCCTGCTGGCCACCCGCTCCACGCCCATCGCCGAGGCCATGAGCGTGATGATCAACCACCAGAAGCGTCACCTGCCGGTGGTGGAGGACGACGGCCGCCTCATCGGCATCCTCAGCATCCGCCATGTGCTGGAGCGCCGCGTGGATGAGTTGACGGCGCAGATCAGCGAATCGGCCCCGGTATAGAGAACGCCATCCTAAATTTCTGAAGAGTGTTACAGGCCGCTGCCTATCCGCAGCGGCCTTTCACTTTGGCCGATGCACGTTTTGCCCGCGCGTTCTTTGCCCGGAACCCGGGTTTCGCGTTACCCTTCCTCTCATCATGCCGATCCCGGAAAACCTTCTTGTGGAGCATATTGCCCGCCTCAGCCGGGCCGCCGCGCCTGCCGCGCGCCGCGGTCAAGCTGCGCGAATCCTGGCTTCCATTGGCGATGACTGTGCCGTCGTGGCCAATCGGCCCGGCGAGGAGACGCTCGTCACCACCGATCTTTGTCTTGAGGGCACGCACTTCCGCCGCGAGTGGCATCCTGCGGATTCGGTGGGCCATCGCTGCCTGACCCGCGGACTCAGCGACATTGCGGCCATGGGCGGAGTTCCGGTGGCGGCTTTTCTCTCACTCGCCTTGCCCGCCAAGTTGCCGCAGCGCTGGGTGGATCAATTCCTCACCGGGCTGCTGCATGTTGCCCGCGCCGCGCGCGTCACGCTGGCTGGTGGTGACCTGTCGCAGTCGCCCACGGGCATCATGGCCGATATCACCGTCCTCGGCGCGGTGGAGGCCGGACGGGCCATCCGCCGCACGGGCGCCCAGGCAGGAGACGCCATCTACGTCAGCGGCGAGCTGGGTGCGCCTGTGGCGCTGCTGGAGCAGATGATGGCCACCCCCAGGCGAAAATTCCGCGCCGCCAACTATCCTGCGCACTTTTATCCCAAGGCGCAGCTTGAGCTGGCGCGCTTCCTGGCCGTCCGCCAACTGCCCTCGGCGATGATGGACATCAGCGACGGCCTTTCGATGGACCTGCGGCGGCTCTGCCAGGCCAGCGGCGTGGGCGCCACCCTACAGGCCAATGCTGTGCCGGTGGCCTCGCTCAACCGCCACGAGGTGGAACTGCGCCACGCCCTGCATGGCGGCGACGAGTATCAACTGCTCTTCACCGTGCCACCGGGCCGCCGCGTGCCCTCCGTACACAAGGGCACGCCGCTCACGCTGATTGGCTACATCAAGGATGGCGCGGAAATTAGCCTGGAGCATGAGAACGGCTACACCACGGAGCTGGAGCCCGAAGGCTGGGAGCACTTCGCCAAAGGGCGCTGAACGGGGCGAGCATCCACAAACAGCGGACGTAAACGCGATCTGTCTTTCGCGCACGAAGAAGCGGCCCCTATCGAGGGCCGCTTTTGTTGACCAAAAAGCGTTGGTCGAAAAACGTAGATCGAAGAACGTAGCTAAGCGAACTCTAGTTGCTCTTCGGTCCCTTGCGGTTGTGGTTGACCGTTGCGGGCGGCAGGTGGCCGCGCACGCTCTCAATGGTCTCAAAGAGCTTGCCGGTCTCCTGCACCTCGACGTAGGGTTCGACGGGGTTCACGCTGACGACGTAGATGGTCGGAGTGCGGTGCACGCCCAGCGACTTGCCCAGTTCGGTGTCGGCCTCCACCTTTCTGCGCAGCGCGCCCGCGGGATCGTAGAAGGCGGGCAGCGGCGTGTGATGCGCGTTGGCAAAGCGGTCGGCCCATTCGCGGAGGTTCGTCTTGTAGATCGAAGTCTGGCTGCGGAAGATGTACTGGCGGAACTCCTCGCCCAGCTGCGGCGAGACCGAGTCAAAGTAGCGCGCCATGATGTGCGCTTCCTTGCTCCAGTGATGGATGGGAATGATGAAGTCGTGGCGCACCAGTGGGATTCCGTAGTTGCGCTCGGCCTGTAGGAGCAGGGGATCGGCTCCGCCGCAGGCCGGGCACTCCAGGTCCTCGAATACGACCAGCGCCATGCGTTGGCCGGCTGGAGGACGCAGCACGCTGGTATCGGCGGCGCGCAGGGGCAGCGCCCAGGTCAACAGCATCAGGCAGGCGGCCACCGTAAGTGTGCGCGCAAGATTTCTGTTACTCATCGTTTTCTCTCTCCCAGGGTCAACCAAAAACTATTTCTCGGCGGCCTGCAACTCTTCGATCATAGCGAAGAGGCGGTCGCGATCCAAAACTTCGATGAACGGCTCGCCGCGGCGATCGAGGCTCACGACGAAGACGGTCGGTGTGTGAATGACGCCGGCCTGCTGCCCAATGGCGAAATCGGCCTGCACCAACTTTGCCAGCCGGCCCGTGGGGTCCACCTTTTCCGGCAGCGCGACGTTGTGCTGGTCGGCGAAGCGCTCGGCCATGCCCCGCAGGTTTTCTTTCTTGATGGAATCCTGATTGGTCAAGCACCAGCGGCGGAACTGCTCGCCGAGCGGAAGCTCCTTGGCATCGGGCTTGTGGACGCTATCCTTGCTGATCGAGTCGAAGTAGCGCGCCAGTACGTGCGCGTCAAAGCTCCAGTTGTGCTTGGGCAGGGGAAAGTCCATGCGCACCAGCGGCACGTTGTACTTGGCGCTGGCTTCCAGCAACAGAGGCTCGGCGGCGGCGCAGTCGGAGCACTGCAGATCCTCAAAGGCAATGATCGCCACCCTGGCTCCCTTGGGAGGCCGCAGCGCGCTGGTCTCGGCCGCATGCGCCAGCAGTGGCAGCAGAAGGGCAAAGGCCAGCAGCGCAGGCAGAAGAACCTGAGCCCAGCGCATTGATTCAAAAGAGAAGGATTCCGAAGTAAAGGATTTCAAAGTGAACTTCTGGACCATCGCTCTTCCTCTCCGCCGTGGCGGGATGCCATGGAACGTGCACATAGGACTTGCAATTCATCATAGATGACGAGCCGCCTGGCGCACAGTACGCGGTGTTGCCAAATGCCCGGGGGTGGAACCGATGTCACCACAAAAAGTTTGGGAGCGCGGTTTCAATCGCGCTCCCGAGCGGTGCAAGGAGGTTTCGTATATGCCAGTTGGACGCGGGAGGTTAGCAATGGTGAGCAGGTGTGGAGAAAAAATCTTCACGACCCAGCCTTGCGCAAGATGAAATACTCGGCGGCGATTCACCTTGGCGAGTAGAATCATGGGGATATGGCTGTCACCGTCCGTTCCTTTGCCAAGATCAATCTCGGCCTCGCCATTGGCGCCACGCGCCCGGATGGCTTTCATGCGCTGGAGACCATCTACCAGACGGTAGAAGCCCACGACCTGATCACCGTGGAGGCCGCCGCCGGCGACCGCATCGTCATCCACTGCCAGGACCCTCGCGTACCCTGCGACGCCACCAACACCTGCTACCGCATGGTCGAGCGTGCCCTGGCCGTGCTGGGATGCCGCCGCCAGGTGACCATCACCATAGATAAGCGGCTGCCTGTGCAGGGCGGCCTGGGAGCGGGATCCTCGAACGCAGTGGCCGCCTTGTTTGGCTTGGAACGTGTTCTGGGAGAAGAGCTTACGGCAAAGGACCGGCTGCATGTGGCGGCCGAAGTGGGCTCCGATGTGCCGCTGTTCCTGTTGGGCGGAACGGTTCTCGGCGTAGGCCGCGGCGAGCAGGTGTACCCCCTGCCGGAGCTGCCGGGGTTGGCCTGCGTGCTGGTGACGCCAAACGTCGCCGTATCAACACCCAAAGCTTTTCGCGACTGGGATGAGCGCCTGGCCGCCGATGGCGGGTTGACCGCGTCCCGGGGGTCGGCTACACTAAGTGAGTTCAGTCTCTCGTCGTTTGAGTGGCTGAGTCACCTGAATGCAACCGGTGTTCCCGCCATGAAGGGTGGGAACCGGGCCGAGACACCGCTTCTCGACCTCGTCCGTGCCGGGATTGAGAACGACTTCGAAAGAGTCGTCTTTCCTCAGTATCCCGAATTGCGTGACGTGAAGCGAATGCTCGAGCGCGAAGGCGCCGGGTATGCTTCTTTGTCCGGCTCCGGCTCGACGATGTACGGCTTGTTTGCCAGCCAACCGCTGGCCGAGCAGGCGGCGGCAAAGTTGACAGCCTCCGGATTGGCGGCACGGGCCACGCAAACCTTGACGCGCCAGCAGTATGGCGAACAGCGGTTTGCCGGCTAGAAGGGTTCGGCGAGTCTTGCCCACTGGGCGGTAGACTAATGGTAGGTCAAGTGCCTTTGGAGCACTTCGTCCAGGTTCGAATCCTGGCCGCCCAGCCAAACACTTTCAGGCAGAGCACGATGGCAGTAACGGTTTCCGCATGGGGCCCAGCGCAGTGGCGCCGGTCAACGCGCGGAGTGGCACGCGAAGTTCGAACAGGGATCAACCAGTCCCTTTTACGGAGATAGCGATGGACGCATCCACCAAACCGAATGTAGTGACGGCCGCAGCCGTAGCCGTTGAGACGGCGGCGGAGGCCGCGCAACCCAAAGCTGGCGAACAGCCCAAGGGCGATAAAAAGCAGATACCCACGCGTCGCGATGACAAGCTGCGAATCTTCTGTGGCACCTCGAACCCGGGGCTGGCCAAAGAGGTTTGCGACTTTCTGGGACTGCCGCTGGGCCAGACTTTTTTGACGCAATTTTCCGATGGCGAAATTTATGTGCAGATTCAGGAGAACGTGCGCGGCACGGATGTTTTTGTCATCCAGCCCACGTGCGATCCGGTCTCGCACAACCTGGTGCAGCTGCTGCTGATCATTGATGCCCTGAAGCGGGCGTCGGCGCGCCGCATCACCGTGGTGATTCCGTATTTTGGCTACGCCCGGCAGGACCGCAAGGACAAGCCCCGCGTCCCGATCAGCTCCAAGCTGGTGGCAGACATTTTGACCACGGCGGGCGCCAATCGCGCCCTGGTGGTGGATTTGCACGCGCCGCAGATTCAGGGCTTCTTCAACATCCCGGTGGATCACCTGTTCGCTTCGCCCGTGCTGGTGGATCACTTCCGCCGCCAGAACCTGCCGAACCTGACCGTGGTCAGCCCCGATGCCGGCGGCGTGGAACGCGCCCGCTTCTTTGCCAAGAAGATGGACGCCCCCATGGCGATCGTGGACAAGCGGCGCACGGAGATCAACGTCACCGAGGTGATGAACGTCATCGGCGACGTGAACAACCGCACCTGCCTGATCCTGGACGACATTGTGGACACGGCCGGAACGCTGGTGAAGACCGCCCAGGCATTGCTCGATGCCGGTGCGCTGAGCGTGTACGCCTGCGCCTCGCACGCCGTGCTGAGCGGCCCGGCGCTCGAAAGAATTTCCAAGTCGAACCTCAAGGAGCTGGTGGTGACCAACACCATCCCGTTGAGTGAAGCTGGACAGAAGGAACCGAAGATCAAGGTGCTCACGATTGCCGGACTGATCGCTCGCGCGATTCAGTCCATCCACGAAGAGACCTCGGTCAGCAAGTTGTTTAACTAGTTCCCCTCCAAAGGCCACTGGCCGCGGCAGGGACTCAAGACGTAGAAGGAACTTCAATGATGGCAACCGCAACTGAAACCAACACCGTGGAAGCAAAGCTGCGCGAAGCTTCCGACAAGAACGCCGCGCGCCGGCTGCGCACCACCGGAATGATTCCGGGCGTGCTCTACGGCGCCATGAAGGAACCGCGCGCCATTGCCGTGGACCCCAAGCAGATCCTGAAGATTCTGCGTTCGGCCAGCGGCCACAACACGATTTTCGACGTAAACCTGGAAGGCCACGCGGACAAGGCCATGCTGGTGGACTGGCAGTACGAGCCGCTGAAGGGCAGCCTGCTGCACGTTGACCTGAAGCGCATCGCCATGGACCAGAAGATGCGCCTGTCTGTTCCCGTGCATCTGGAAGGCGATGCCAAGGCCGCCAAGGAAGCCGGCGGATTGGTGGACCTGGTGCTGCGCGAGATCCAGATCGAGTGCCTGCCTGCCGACATCCCCAGCTTCATCGCGGTAAACGTGAATGAGCTGACGGCCGGCCAGGGTATCCGCGTCGCCGATCTTCCGAAGTCGGACAAGGTGAAATACCTGAACGACGAGGACGCGACCGTGGTGCACATCACCTTCGTCCGCGAGGAGGCCGCTCCGGTGGCCGCCGATGCCGCCGCAGTTGCTGCTCCCGCCGAGCCCGAGGTCATCAAGAAGGGCAAGACGGAAGCCGCCGACGCCGATGCAGCCGGCAAGGACGCGAAGAAGAAATAACTGCCGCGGCCGGCTGGGGCACAAGCCCCACCGGCCAGGCGAGGAGAGACGCGCGGTGAAACTGATTGTCGGGCTCGGAAACCCGGGCATCGAATACCAGTTCACCCCGCACAACATGGGGTTTCTGGCCGTGGACCGGCTGGCCGGCGAGTGCGGGGTGAAGATCACCAACCGTCATTCGCGGGCAGTAACGGCCCGGGCCGTTCTGGAAGGTCAGGAAGTGCTGCTGGCCAAGCCGGAAACCTACATGAATCACAGCGGCGAGAGTGTACGTGAGCTGCTGGAGCGGTATGAGGCGGACCCGGAACGGGACCTGATCGTGCTCTACGACGATCTGGCCCTGCCCTTCGGCTCCATTCGGGTGCGCGAGCGCGGCAGCGCGGGCGGGCACAACGGGATGAAGTCGATCATCGCCTGCCTGGGTGGTTCGCAGGAGTTTCTGCGCATCCGGCTGGGGATCGCTCCGGATCACGTGCTTACGAGCGGCAAGGATTACGTGCTGTCGCCATTTCGGAAGGCGCAGCTGGCCACGGCCGATGAGGCCCTGGACAAGAGCAGTCAGGCAGTACGGGTGATTTTGACGCTGGGAGTGGCGGCCGCAATGAACCGTTTCAACCAAAAGGTGGACGGTGAGGCCGGGCAGGCGGAGTAAAAGGGATTTGAGGGTTGGCGCAAGCGCAGCCCATGGAGAGAAGAGATGGATCGCAAATATGAAGTGATGTTTATCCTTCGTCCGGACACCTCTGAAGAGGATTTGGAGAAGTTGCTGAAGACGATGGAGTCCAACGTGGCCGCCACCGGTGGCAAGGTGACCGGTTTTGACCGCGCCCTGGGCAAGCGCCGCCTGGCTTACACGGTGAAGAAGTTCCAGGAAGGTATCTACATCCTGGCCTTCGTCGAAGGCACGGGCGTTGTGCTGAAGGAGCTGGAGCGCCGCCTGCGCGTGCAGGAACTGGTGATCAAGTTCCTTACCGTGCGCACGGACGTCGAAGAGAAGCGTCTGGCCAAGGTCAAGAAGCTGCGCGACAGCAAGATGCGCGGCCAGGGCACGCAGGGTCAGGCTGCTGCTGCGGCGGCCGCTGCGGCTGCGGCCACGGCTGCGGCACAGGCCGAGGCTGCCGAAGCGGCACCGGCGGCTGTGGCCGTTCCCCCGGCGACGGTGTAGTCCGCGCCCCCCGGGCGCAGAGCACGCGCGCGGCGGGCCAGGGTGACACAGGCGAGTTCGGCCGCCAAGGCGGTCAAAGAAGGTTCCGGCGCCCCACAGGCGGCGCCAGTGAAGGAGAGTTATGGCAGACGAGATCAACAAACAGGCATCCCCGGCTTCGGCCGAAGGCGCTACGACGGAAGCCGCTCCGGCGGCCCCCGCGGGGCGGCCCTCGGGCCCGCGTCCCGGCGGCGGTCCGCGCCAGGGCGGTCGTCCCGGCGGCAGCGGCCGCGACGGCGGACGCAAGTTCTTCCGGCGCAAGAAGGTTTGCAAGTTCTGCACCGAGAAGATTGACAACATCAACTACAAGGACGTGCGTCTGCTGAGCGGCTTTGTGGCCGAGAGCGGCAAGATCACTCCGCGCCGTCTGACGGGTGTTTGCACGCCTCACCAGCGCCGCGTCACCGAGGCCATCAAACAGGCGCGCAACATCGCTCTGCTGCCCTTCGCGGCGAGCCGCTAAACCGCCCACAGAGAGGAATTGAATCATGGAAGTCATTCTGAAAGAGGATGTTGCCAAGCTGGGCGCGCGCGGCGAAGTGGTCACCGTGGCGGAAGGCTATGGCCGCAACTACCTGTTGCCGAAGAAGCTGGCCGTCAAGGCCACGGCGGCCAACAAGGCCGTGATTGAGCAGATGAAGGCCTCGGCCGTCCGCAAGGAAGCCAAGGACAAGGCGGATGCCGAGCTGCTGGGTAAGCAGTTTGAAGGCGTCAGCCTGCTGTTCACCCGCAAGGCCGGCGAAAACGACGCGCTGTTCGGCTCGGTCACCTCGTCCGACATCGCGCACGAGCTGGAAGGCCGCGGCTTCAACGTTGACCGCCGCAAGATCGAACTCGAAGTGCCGCTCAAGAGCTTGGGCGAGTTCGAGGTGCCGATCAAGCTGCACAAGGAGGTCACCGTCAAGATCAAGGTGGCCGTCACCAAGGAAGCCGGCGAAGAGACGGTTGCATAACAATCGGAAGCCGGCACTCCGGATTTCCCAAAAGATGGCTGGCGCCGGTTGGCGCTGGCCTTTTTTGTCTCTGAAACCGCAAAATAGACGCTAACGGACCGCGCGCTGCCCCGTCCAACCCAGTGTGCGCCCCGCCCGGCTTGACCGGAGGGGTGCGGCCAGGGTGAGTCGGGTACGGCGCGGGTCTCCACGGAAGGGTTGCATGGTGGGCCAGGGCTCCAGCCGGGTGAACGACGCCGAACTGATTCGCGCCGCGCAGCAGGGTGACAAGGCTGCGTTCGAGGAACTGGTGCGGCAGTACGATCAACCGGTGTTGCGGCTGGCTCTACACCTGACCGGCAACGAGCAAGAGGCGCAGGACATTTACCAGGAAGCGTTCCTCAAGGCCTACCGCAACCTGGCGAGCTTCCGCTTCGAGAGTTCTTTTTATACCTGGGTGTACCGCATCGTCACCAACCTCTGCATGGACGCCTTGCGGCGCAAGCAGGTTCGGCGCGAAGAGCCCACGGTGCACACCAGCGAGGACGGAGAGAGCTTCGACCTGCTGGACCAGGTGGCCGACGAGCGCTCCGGGGCGAGTCCCCAACGCGAGTTGGAGCGCAAGTATCTTGGGCAGCGGTTGCGGAAGGCTTTAAGCAAGCTCAGTCCGCGCGAGCGCATGGTTTTTGAAATGAAGCACTACCAGGGGCTGAAGTTGAAGACCATCGGCGACGCCCTGAACACCACGGAAGAGACGGCCAAGAACACCCTCTTCCGGGCCACTCAGAAGTTACGGGCGGTTTTGGCCGATTTGAAGTAGCACAGGCGCGCAGCGCGCGTCAGGATGTAAGCGCATGAACTGTGATTGGGTCCGCGAGAACATTTCGCTGTATCTGTATCAGGAGCTGGCCGATGACGCCCGCCATGAGCTGGAAGGTCACGTCTCACGCTGCGCCGAGTGCGCAGAGGAGCTGGTGGCGATGCGCCGCCTGCATGAGGAGATGAGCTCCCTGCCGCAGCTGGAGGTGACGCCGAACTTTCTGGCCGCCTCGCGCGTGCGCCTCTCGCATGGCCTGGAGATCACCGAGCAGCGCCGCGGCTGGCGCTGGGTGCTCGACCCCTTCGCTCTGTTGCGCCAGGCAAAGTTTTCGCCCGCGCTGGCAGCCATCATCTTTGTCGTGGGCTTCGGCGGCGGAATCGGTTCGATGTACAAGCTGAACGCCGTGTTGCACTCCGGCTCGGGCTCCGCCCAGGAAGCTTCCATCGCCAACATCCGCAGCATTGTGAAGGATCCCACGGGCGACCGCGTGCGCATTGACTACGAGCGTGCGCTGCCGGAGACCATGCAGGGGTCCATCAGCGATCCGCAGATTCAGGCATTGCTGGTGATGGCCTCGCGCTCGACGGCCAACAGCGGCCTGCGCATGGACTCCGTTGCCCTGCTCAAGCAGCGGCCCGACGATCCGGCGGTGCGTGAGAGCCTGGTGTTTTCTCTCCGCAGTGACAACAACCCCGGCGTGCGTCTGAAGGCCGAAGAAGCGCTGTCACCGCTCGTCAAGGAAGACGTTCGCGTGCGCAACGCCATGCTGGAGGCGCTGCTGAACGACAATAATCCCGGGGTGCGCGCCGGAGCCTTGCAGGCCCTGGCCGCGGTTCCCAACGATACCAGCGTGCGCCAGGCATTGACGCAGCTGGCCAAGGAAGATCCCAACGAATTCATTCGCGGCGAATCCTCCCGCCTGCTGGCCACCTCCGCGGAGAAGCAATAGTTTTGATGCAACGCAGTCTGCATTTGCGGCGGTGGAGCGTCCCGGCGATCCTGCTGGGCGCGCTGCTTGTGGCCATGCCCGCCTGGGCCGGCAGCAAGCCCGCGCCCAAGGTGGAACGCGAGGGCAGCGGCTGGGTGCAGGAGACGAGCGGCCCGCTGGGCAACGTCAAACTGGTTGAGGTCATGCGCTTCATCGGCTCGGTGCGGGTATTGCCCGGCCGCGGAAAAGGCAGCTATCAATTGCGGCTGCATTCCGCAGAGAGCGATGAAGCGGCCGCGCGGCTGCAGTTTTCCTCCTTCCATTTCATCGCCGGCACCGGCGGCGGCCAGGACATTCTGCACCCCCTCGGAAACGTGGATATCAAGCTGCGCGCCGAGCTGCTGCTGGAGTTGCCGGCCCGCACGGAAGTGCTCCACGTGGAGACGCTCGCCGGTAAAATTACCATCAGCGGCCGGGTCCACCGCCTGGAGTTGCACACGCATGGCGGAGACATCGAGCTGGATGAGGCCGACGAACTGCAGGCCACCACGGCCTTTGGTTCCGTGCAGATCAATCATCGCGTAGGCAACGCTTTTATCCGCACCGATGGCGGAGACATTCGTGTGGATGCCGCTGTCGGCGATCTGCAGATTGTCTCCATGGCCGGCAGCATTGGACTGAAGGCGATTACGCGGGCGCACATTGAGAGCGGCGGCGGCAACATCGAAATCCTGCGCTGCCTGGGCGAACTGGCGTTGCGCACCGCCGGTGGAAACATCAGCCTGGGCGAGATGGGCGGCCCGGTTCAGCTTGAAAGCGGCGGCGGAAGCATCCGCGTCGGCGTGGCGCACGGCATGGTTTCCGTCAACAGCACCATGGGAGACATTGAGCTGTGGAAGCTGGCGCAGGGCGCGCACGTTCACACCGGCATGGGCCGCATCACGGCTGAATTCATTGCCGCGCACGGCGCGCTGCAGCCCAGCGACCTGGTCACCGCCATGGGCGATATCGTCATCTTCCTCGGCCCACAGACTTCGGGAACCCTTCGGGCCGTCACCGGAATCAGCCCCACGCATCGCGTTGTCAGCGACTTCCCCGAGCTGCGCACCACCAGCGGACTGGCTCAGTTCGGGCCGCGCAGCATCCTTCTGGAAGGCCCCATCCACGGCGGCGGCGCGGACATTGAGGCGCGCACCATGGTGGGCCAGATCGAAGTCCACGTAGCGCACTAATCGCGGGCCGCAGCAACCGCTTCGCAGCCCCCAGCTCTACTCAATCAGTTACTCATTGTCAGAATCATCGGAATCATTTTCGCCGTCGTCTCCGGGGTGCGATGCCCGGGAGGGCTGCACGCTGATGCTGTGGCGCTGGCGTACGCTGTGCCAGCCCTTCTCCGCAACAACGTCCACGGACCAGTCGGCGGCCTCTCCCAGGTGGATGCGTCCTACGTAGTCGCCCTGGCCCAGCGCGTGCATGGGCAGGCGCCGCATGGGCTCCTGGCTGCCCGGAACGAAGGCCTGCAACTCCACCTGAGCGGAGTTCACTGGGTCTCCGTTGGCGTCGCTCACATGGGCGCGGAGAACGATCGTGTCATCGCTGGTGGGTGTGTCTGGACTGATGGCGAGGGTGATGCGAAACTCCGGCACCTGGTTGCGCACGCGCAGAATCCACAGCATCGGATTCGGCAGCGTCGCGCGCTCCATCCAGAGCCATGGAACGGCGAACACCAGGACTGCCACTACAGTGAGCCAACGCAGGCGCACGGAAGCTTCCCAGGGGCTAGTTGCCGACTTCGATATTCAACCGCTGCTGCTTGGTGCGGCCGTCCTTGCTGGCCGTCAGGTCCACGTCCCACATGCCGGCCATCTCGAGCGTGACCTGGGCCTCGTAGTCGCCCTTGCCGCGGTCGTCGAAGCTGGCGTGCTGCGCCATGCCGGGCATGCTGATGTCGGCCTTCAACTCCACGCCCTCCGCCGGCTGGTTGCTGCCGTCAATGATGTGCACTTTGATAATTGTGGGACCGCTTGCCTTGGGCCAGGTGGGATCGGTGGTCAGGGTCATGCGGAAGGGGTTCACTTTGTCGCGCGTGCCGTTGATGAGTGCGGATGGACTGGGCGGCAGGTCGCTGCTCTTGCAACCGGCAAGCAGGGCAAGGGCGGCAACGGCCACCAGGGCGAGCGGGCGAAGGCGCATGGCGTGTTTTCTCCGTGGAGTGGTGTGTGGTGGCCGCAAGCGTTTCATCCCTCTCAGTGCGGCCCGTGGGAGTGCGGCACGGGCATCACGCATCCATCGCTGAGCTCGCACTGCTGGCTCTCAAACTGGATGGTGGTGTGGTGGATGTGGTGACGTTGGGCGAGCATCCGGCGCAGCTCGTCCAGAATGGCGTTGCTCGCCGAGGGCGGAATGTCCGCGATGGTGATGTGCGTGGCCAGGGCGTGGGTGTCGCTGCCGATGCTCCACACATGCAGGTCGTGTACGTCGAGCACGCCGCCGACGGCGCGCAGATCGGCGTCAATGGATGTCAGCTCCATGCCCTGTGGCGCGCCCTCCAGCAGGATGTTCAGGCTTTCCCGCGCGATGGTGAGGCTGGACCAGAAGATGACCACGGCGATGATCATCGAGAGCGCGGGGTCAATCCACAGCCGGCCGCTGACATAGATGAGCCAGCCGCCGAGGATGACCGCCGCGGTCGAGAGCGTGTCGCCAATCTCATGCACCAGCACGCTGCGCACGTTCAGGTCGCGGCCGCCGCGCAGCAGCAAAAGGGTAATGGCGCCGTTGAGCAGCACTCCGGCACCGGCCACCCACATCATGGTGCCGGCCTCCACGGGCTCCGGGTAAATGAGCCGGTGCACGGCGGAGACGACGATGACCACGGCGATGGCCACCAACAGAATGGCGTTGATGAAGGCGGCCAGCACTCCGGCGCGGCGCCAGCCGAAGGTCTTGGTGCTGGTGGCGGGACGCTCGCCCAGGTAGGCGGCCACCCAGCTCAGCAGCAGGGCGAAAAAGTCACTCAGGTTGTGTCCGGCCTCGCCCAGCAGGGCCAGGCTGTGGGCGCGCACTCCGGCCACCGCCAGCAGCACAATGTAGGCCGCCGTGAAGATCAGGGCAATCCGCAGCACGCGCGCCGTCAGAGCGGGGTGCGCGTGGCCGTGATCATGACCGTGCCCGGCGTGCGAGTGCATAGCAGGAGTGTACGGCCCGGCGGGCGGGGTCAGCAAGATGGCAGGATGGTGCAGCCCGGTGCTATCCCGCCAGCTCGCCAAACAGCGAGGGCTGCATGGCCGCGGACTGGCGGAACGGCGCGCCCTCCAGCGTCAGCAGGAATTCCTTGGTCTTCAATCCGCCGGCGTATCCGGCCAGTGAGCCGTCGCTGGCGATGACCCTGTGGCAGGGCACGATGATGGCGATGGGATTGTGATGGTTGGCCTGGCCCACGGCGCGCGAGGCCAATGGCGATCCCACCTCGGCGGCCAGCCGCGCGTAGCTCCAGGTCTCTCCGTAGGGAATCTTCAGCAGCCCCTGCCAGCAGCGCTGGTGGAACTCCGGCCCGCGCAGGTCGAGTGGCAGATCGAACTCGCGGCGCTCCCCGGCAAAGTACTCGTCCAGCTGCGTGATGACCGTGCGCAACCGCCGCGGCTCTTCAATCCAGCGCGCATCCTTGGAGTTGGTGCCGTGAGGCGCGACCCAGCGTCCCTGGAAGGCGACCACCGCCAGCCCGCGCTCGCTCATGGCAAGGTCGAGGTGGCCGATGGGGGAATCGTATCCGGCAGTAAAGAAAAATTCGCTGGGTTCGGGAAAGAGCATACCTGGTACCTAGGGCAAAGATACCACGAAACCGGGATAAAACACCCGTAAAACCCGGTCTAGCGTTTCAGCGTTTCAGGGCGCGGCGGTGCTGGTCCAGGATGTAGTTGTCGGTCATGCCGGCCAGATAGTCGCAGATGATGCGCGGCGCGCCCTGCTCGGCCATGCGCTCCTGGTAGTCCGCCGGGAGGGTCTCGGGATGCTCCAGCCAGTAGGCGAAGAGGTCTCCGACAATCTTTTCGCCATCGGCCTTCTGCGGGCGCAGCGAATCGCTGTGGTACAGGTTCCGGGAGAGGAACTCTTTGGCTTCGGCGCGCGCGGCATCGGTCGCGGGACTGAAGGCCGCCAGCCGCTCCGGATGATGGCGCACGTTTTCCACCGTCTGCACGCCGCTTTCGGCAATGCGCCGGGCGGTGTTGTCTATCAGGTCGGTGACCAGGTGGTTCAACATGCGCTTCAGCGCCTCGTTAAATTTCAGCTTGGCCGAGGCCGCCGTGAACTCCTTCTCCACCTGGCACAGATAGCGGTCAAAGAGGCTGACGCCGCGGCGAATTTCGTCGAGCTTCAGCAGCCCGGCCTCAAAGCCGTCGTCGAGGTCCGCCGTGTTGTAGGCAATCTCGTCGGTGTGGTCAATCAGCTGCGCCTCCAACGGCGGCCGCTGGTCGAGCAGATATTCCGCCAGCTCGGGATGCTCGGCGGCGGAGTAGTCGTGCGAATGCTTGATGATGCCTTCGCGCACTTCGAAGGTCAGGTTGAGGCCGGGATGCGAGGCGTAGCGCTGCTCAAAGCTCTCCACAATGCGCAGGGCGTGCAGGTTGTGGTCAAAGTACAGGCCGTGGGCGCGCATGGCCTCGTCGAGGGCCCGCTCGCCGGAGTGGCCGAAGGGTGGATGGCCGATGTCGTGGACGAGCGCAAGGGTCTCCACCAGGCTTTCGTTCAGGCGCAGCGCGGCGGCAATCGTGCGTGAGATCTGGGCGACTTCGATGGTGTGGGTCAGGCGGGTGCGGAAGTGGTCGCTGAGGCGGCGGGTGAAGACCTGCGTCTTGTTTTCCAGCCGCCGAAAGGCCCGGGCGTGGATGATGCGGTCACGGTCGCGCTGGAAGTCGTCGCGGTAAGGGTGCGGCGGCTCGGGATAGCGCCGCCCGCGCGAGGCCTCCACCGGCAATGCGTAGCTGGCCAGCATGGCTGTGAGTGTAGCACCCGAAGGCGGCGGGTGCAGCCCGGCAATTACTGCGCGGGCTGTTCGCCGTGTTTCGCCAGCTTCACCTTGGCGCCGTCCAGCTTCTTCTGCGTCTTTGCAATCTCGGAGGCGTCCTGGTCGGCGGGGACCGACTTCTTCCATTCCTCGAGCGAACGCTCCCACTCGGCGACCGCCAGCTTCAGGCGGTTGGTCTTCTGGTAGAGATCGCCGAGGTGCTGGTGCACCGTGGGATCGCTCTCCAGCCGCTCGGAGGCCTTGCGCAACTCGCTCTCGGCCTCCTCGTAGCGGCCCAGGCGGAAGTACGCCCAGCCCAGCGAATCGAGGTAGGCGGCGTTCTGCGGATCGAGAGAGACGGCCTTGCGGATCATCACCAGAGCCTCTTCCAGACGCGTGCCATGATCCACCAGCATGTAGCCCAGGTAGTTCAGCGCGGCGGCGTTGTGCGGGTCATCGGTCAGCACCTTGCGGAAGTAGGATTCAGCTTCCTCGTATTTCTTCTGGCGCTCGTAGATGCTGCCGGCAAGGAAGTTGATGAACTCGCGCTCCTCGGGTTTCTGGCTCAGTTCGAGGGCGCGGGCCATGGCTTTCTCCGCCTCGCCATAGTGGCGCAGCCGGCTCTCGATCTGCGCCATGTTGATCCACACCTCGCGGTCATCCGCGGGCTTGCCGTTGAGCATGGCGCGCACCCGGGCAATGGCTTCGTCGGGTTTGCCGCTGTCGGCCTCCTGCTGGGCCAGCGCCAGTTGCAGGCTGCGGTCCTTGGGCAGGGCCTTGGCGCCTTCGCGGGCGGCCTCGGTGGCGGACTGGTTGTCGTGCACGTCGCGATAGGTCTCAATGATCTGCTGATAACCGCGCGAGGCGAACTCGTCGCCCAGTTCGGTCAGATGGTGGAAGGCTTCCACCGCGAGCTTCGTCTTGGCCTGGTCGCGATAGACGGTGCCCAGCCGCTCCAGGAAGATGGCGCGGTTGTTCAGGTCATGTTCGTTGGCACGGCCCTCCGGCTTGTCGCTTGCCGCCAACAGCTCACGCAACTGCGCCGCGCTCTCGTCGAACTGTCCCAGAGCCTCCTCCACCACGGCCAGGTTGTACTTGGCTTCCATGGAATCCGGCGCAGCCGCCAGGGACTTCTTCAGAGCGTCGTAGGCCTTGTTGTATTGCCCTTCGCGGCGATAGATCTCACTGATGTGAAGAAAGGTCTGCGCGTCCTGCGGATCGCTGGCTGCGATCAGGTTGAGCTGTTCGAGCGCGGCTTCGGGCTGGCTGTCATTCAGCAGGTTTTCGGCCAGTCCGCGCACGGCGTCCAGGTTATCCGGGTCCAGCTTGACGGCCTGGCGGTAGGCTTCCACCGCTTTCTTGTATTCCTTGCGCTGCTCCAGGGTGTAGCCCAGCACGGTGTACACGCGCGGCGAGCGCTGGTCTTCCGGAACCGAGGTGAGAATGTCGGCGGCGCGCGCCGTGTCACCTTCTTCGTTGTACAGCACGGCCAGGGTAGTCACCGCCTCTTCGCTGGCGGGCTGCAGCTTGACGGCTACACGGATCTCGACCTCGGCCTTGGCCGTCTCATTGTTCAGCCGGTAGAGGCGGCCCAGCAGCAGGTGGTCCTCCATGCTCTTGGGGTCCAGGCGCACGATGGCCTCGAACTGCTCGATGGCCAGGTGCAGGA
>CAVRDQ010000117.1:0-36829 GCA_963719655.1 uncultured Acidobacteriota bacterium
AAGGCCTGGCGCCGGAGCGCATGTGGTTCACCCGGCTGAAGCAGCCGATGACCGCCTACGTCAGCTATCGCAAGGATAACCAGGTGCACTGGACTCAGCACGCCGTGGTGATTCCGGCGAATGAACTGGTGCTGACCGACGGCAAGCACCTGGTGCGCGCACGCTGCGGCAATCGCATTGAAGTGAAGAAGCCCGAGCCGCTGCCCGCCAAGGTGATTACGCCGGACGTTCCTCCGCCCGATGTTGCGCTGGACGCCGGACTGCCCGCGCTGATTCCGCCCACGGTGACGCCGCCGGCTCCGCCTGCGACCGCCATTGCCAAGAACAATGCGCCGGTGAGCCGCATCGCGCCGACTTCTCCGACCTGGTGCTGCGGCATCACGGGCACCTCAACCCTGCCCAGCGTTCCGGAGCCGCCAAGCTTCCTGCTGGTGCTGGGCGGTGGAGTGCTGCTGGGTGTAGGCGCACTGGCAAAGAAAGTTCTGTAGTTCGTAGGGATTGCAAATAGGGGGAAGCCGCGATGGCTTCCCCCTATTTTTTGTTTGGTTATTAGGGCTGCATTGGATGACTTGTTGGTAGTGAGTGGAATGGCCGGTTATCCCCCACTATCATTTATCCTCGATTTGCGCGTTGGTGCAGGGGTGGGCTAGGGCAACAATCTTGGATTACGCGAGGAAGGCAATGTACGCAAAGCGCCTTTGTATTGTGACGGTAGTCTGCATCGGTCTGACTTTTGGGGGATACGCAGTTGCCCACGCCAAGAGCCGGTTTCTCAAGCGCCTGGAACGTGTCAAGATGCCGCAATCGGCGCTCTTGCTTGGGTGGGCAGGGGGTTGGCTGGTTCTCTCCACGCCATCGCAGTTTGTGGAAGTGCAAAAGGATGATTGGAGACATCCAACGACTGCCAGCATCTCGGCCAATGGGAAGCTGGTAGGTACCGCGCGCGGGAAATCACAGGGCCCTCATCGTGAATCTATTGCGACATATTCCGTGAAAGATGGAAAGTGGACCGAATATGCAGATACGTATGAGACTGGTTCAGTAGCCATATCGCCCGACGGTTCAACTCTGGCTTACAACGCCATGGACGAACTGGGCCGCGGCTATCGCCTACACATCGTCAATCCGGCAACCCACGTAAACCGCGTGGTATTTGCTTGGCCTGACAAGATGGCATTACCTGGCCTCAGTTGGTCTCCCGACGGCAAGCGTCTTCTATACATTGCGCATGACGCCCAACGAAATGGCAGACTAGAAATCCTAGACATAGAGTCCGGCGAGGTTCGCACTGTTTCAGAAGCGGGCACCCATTCACCATGGGGACCGCCCCAGGCGGGAATGCCAGCAAGCGAAGAGATCTCAATGCCTGCGTGGTCTCCTTCGGGTGAGTGGATTGCGTACATCTCTGAGAAGATGCCTATTCAATCAAAGCGCGCAAACAAATGCATGCTGATTCGCCCAGATGGGAGCGGGGCTCGAACTCTCACTGAAAGCCACGGACTATACGGACTATATTGGTATGCGCCAGTCTGGTCGCCAGACTCAACCAAACTCTTTCTCACCTCTCCTGCCGACGTGGAGCTAGGAACGGTGAACCTGTTGCTTGTTGACATTGACACCGGGACGGTAACAGTGAAGGCCAAGGACACCATGCCAATCATTGGGTGGGTGAGCGCAAATTGAATGCACTGACCTGTAACTCCGGCGCATCAGGCAGACTCGATTCCTGCCGCGACATCGCCAAGTAGCTCATAATCCTGTTACTAAGAAACTAAGCAAAACAAAAGGGGAAACCTAATGGCTTCCCCCTTTACTTTCTTACCACCGCATTCCTTGAACTTACTGTCCGACGCGCACAAGGACTTTACCCATGGGGCCTTCGGCAAGGCGGGCAAAGGCCTTTTTCACATCCTCGAATTCGAAGACGCCATCCACCACCGGCTTTTTGCCCAGGGCGTCCAGGCGGCGGACGATCTCCTGCCAATACTGCTGCGCCTCCGCGGCCGAGTAGTCGCTGACGGTGACACCGCCGACGCGGTTGCGGCGGAAGAAGAGCGATGCGGTGTTGAACTCCGGCACCGGGCCGGCGCTGCGGCCGACGACGCTGATGCGTCCGCCGTAGCCGAGCAACCCGATGAGATCGTTGAAGAGCGGGCCGGCAACCATGTCCACCACGATGTCCACGCGGCGCGGCGCGATGGCTCCCAGCACCTGCTTGCGAAGATCGCGGGCGGCGGGGTCAAAGACGAAGTCGGCGCCGAGGGCCTTGAGCTCTTCGGCTTTTTTCGCGCTGCGCGTCAATCCGATGACGGTGAGGCCGAGCGAGCGGCCGAGCAAAACGCAGGCCGAGCCGACTCCACCACTGGCGCCGGTGACGAGCAGAACGCTGCCGGGCGCGGGCGGTGCCGCGGGCTCCGTCCACTGGGTGAGGGCCTGCCAGGCGGTGAGGTAGACGAGCGGCGCGCCGGCGGTTTCTTCCAGCGTCCAACCGGAGGGGATGGGCACCAGGTGCGAGGCCTCGACCGTGACCTTTTCGGCCAACGTGCCCCACAGGTCTACGCCGGTGTCTCCGCGAAGGATGCCAACGCGGTCGCCGGGCTTGAATCCGGTGACGCCCTCGCCGAGCTCCAGCACTTCGCCAACGCCGTCGCGGCCGAGGACGTGCGGGAACTTGGGCTTGGCCGGGTACTGGTTGAGGGCGAGGAACGCGTCGGCCGGGTTGAGTCCGGCAAAGAGCGTACGCAGCACGACCTCTCCGGCGGCCGGCCTTGGGTCCGGAACCCCGGCGAGCTTCATCTTGTCCACACCATCGTAAGCACTCAATAGCCAGGCGCGCATGGGAGGTAGTTCCCTTCTACAAAAAGATTGGCTGGCGCTGTGTCGCCAACTGGTAAGCATAAATCAGCGGACGATGCGATTGCACCGTCCGCCGGGAAAAGCCCGGGTTATTTCACCGGAGCGACATATGCGATGGTGTGCGCAAAGTACCAGCAGAAGAAGAAGACCACCGGTATATGCACCATCAGTTGCAACACTCCGTAGCCCACCAGGTCGCGCGCCTTCAGGCGCAACAGGCCGAGCAGCGGCAACATCCAGAAGGGATTGACCAGGTTAGGCAGAGCCTCGCTGGCGTTGTAGATCTGCACCACCCATCCCAGGTGGACGTGCAGGGTGTTGGCCGCCTGCAGAACGTACGGCGCCTCAATGACCCACTTGCTGCCACCCGAGGGGACGAAGACTCCGATTAGCGCTGAATAGACCGCAACCAGCAGCGGATAGGTTCCCTGCGTGGTGACACGGGCAAACAGATCGGCCATCCATGCGGAGATGCCCGTACCCACAATCATGCCGAAGATGACGGCATAGAACGGGAACTGGATGAGCACGCCGCCGGTGGCCGGAACGCACTCGCTGACGGCCTTGACGAAGCTCTTGGGACGCCAGTGCAGCAGCAGTCCGACGGTGATGAAGATGAGGTTGTAGTTGTTCAGGTCGAGCGCGGCCAGGGCTCCTGCGGGCGACTGCTTGAAGAACGCGCCCAGATACCAGAAGAGAATGGCGGCGACCAGGACGGTGAGCAGGGGGCTGTACTCCAGCCACTCGCCGGGCCGGGTGCGCGGCTCGAGTTTGCGCTCGCTGCTCTCGTATTCGATGCCGTAATCGGCGGCC
The DNA here is from genome assembly GCA_963719655.1 of uncultured Acidobacteriota bacterium. Lineage (GTDB taxonomy): Bacteria > Acidobacteriota > Terriglobia > Terriglobales > Acidobacteriaceae > TOLSYN. The sequence continues at coordinate 3,670 of CAVRDQ010000117.1, forward strand.
GTGCGAGCCTTCTCCGCCGGTGGCGCGGAGGCCCAGGCAATGAAGGTGGAGAGCGCGATGAGGATGGCCGCCATGGCCAGGCCCTGCCAGAGGAAGAGCGTCTGCTTGAGCGGAATGACACCAGAGATCTGGAAAAGACCGGCGGGAATCGAAGTCTTGGTCGCCATCATCATGGCCGCCGAAGACGACAGTCCAAGAGCCCACACGGCGCCCAGGCCGAGGTAGCCGGCAGCGCCGGCGGCACGAATATCCATGCCCTTGACGCGCTTGGCAAGCTCACGCACCAGCAATCCGCTGAAGATGAGGCTGAGGCCCCAGCTGATGAGCGAGGTCAGCATGGAGAGAAACGCCACCAGAGCAATGGCCGTGCGCGGATTCCTGGGGAATTTGGCGATCCAGGAGATGAAGCGGTTGACGATGGGCGCGGTGGCCACCACGTATCCGCCGATGATGATCATCACCATCTGCATGGTGAATGGAACGAGCGACCAGAAAGCCTTGCCACCCTGGTAGGCAAGGTCATACGGCTTTTGATGAATGATGAGACCGAATATAAACACCAGGACGACGCCAGCCATGGCGAAGACCAGCGGATCGGGGAACCAGCGCTCGCTCCAGGTGGAGAGCGTGAGACCAAAGCGTACGAGAGGCCCGTCGGCAACAGTGCCAGACGATGCCACGGATTTTGCGTTCTTCACATCGGGGTTTGCCATTCGCGTTTCCTCCAGAAACGGTGCATGGATTTTGCCAACAGCGGGACCGAGGTGAGAGTGTGCCGACGCCGCGGCCCTGTGGATCGAAAGCAGCCCGCGCGCCGGAGCCATGCACAGACGAACTCCGGCGACGCGGGGTGAATAGAGTTACACCAGTTCGACGGCCATGGCCACGCCCATGCCACCGCCGATGCAGAGCGAGGCCAAGCCTTTCTTGGCGTGACGGCGCTGCATCTCATACAACAGTGTGACCAGGATGCGCGCGCCACTGGCGCCGATGGGATGGCCGATGGCGATGGCTCCGCCGTTCACGTTGACCTTGTTGAGGTCCCAGCCCATCTCCTTGTGCACGGCGCAGGACTGCGCAGCAAAGGCCTCGTTGATCTCCAGCAGGTCGAGGTCTTCGATCTTCCATCCGGCGCGCTGCAGGCACTTGTGCGAGGCCGGTGCCGGACCCATGCCCATGATCTTGGGATCAATTCCGGCGGCGGCGTAGGCGACGATGCGCGCGATGGGCTTGATGCCGAGTTCCTTCGCCTTATCGGCCGACATGACGACAACGGCGGCGGCGCCATCGTTAATGCCACTGGAGTTGGCGGCCGTGACCGTGCCGGCCTTGTCAAAGGCGGGCTTCAGTCCGCTGATGGCATCGAGCGTGACGCCATAGCGGATGAACTCGTCTTTATCGAACATCACCGGGTCGCCCTTGCGCTGCGGAATCGCAACGGGGACGATCTCATCCTTGAACTTGCCGGCCTTCTGCGCGGCCTCGGCCTTGTTCTGGCTGGCCACGGCAAACTCATCCTGCATCTGGCGGGTAATGCCGAACTCCTTGGCGACGTTTTCGGCGGTCACGCCCATGTGGTACTCGTTGTAAACATCCCACAGGCCGTCAATCACCATGCTGTCCACCAGGCTGGTGTTGCCCATTTTGATGCCATCGCGCGAACCCTTGAGAATGTGCGGCGTGGCGCTCATGTTCTCCTGGCCACCGGCGACGATGACCTCGGCATCGCCGGCCTTGATCTCACTGGCGGCCGACATGACCGCCTGCAACCCCGAGCCGCAGACGCGATTGATGGTCATGGCCGGAACCTTAAAGGGCAGGCCGGCCTTGAGCGAGGCCTGGCGCGCCGGATTCTGACCGAGACCGGCGGCGAGGACGTTGCCCATCAGCACCTCGTCCACCTGCTCCGGTTTCACATGAGCGCGTTCGAGAGCGGCCTTGATGACGATCGCGCCGAGATCCGGCGCTGGGATGGAGGCCAAAGCGCCTCCGAACTTACCGACAGCGGTGCGTGCCGCCGAGACAATCACAACATCCGACATAATTCCCTTTCCCCTTTGGCGCCGCGCATGGCGGCGGCCTGTATTTGTGCAACCCGCGCGGCAGAGGTGTGAGCGACCGGCCTCCGCCGCGGCTGCGGTAAAGTTACGCGATCGGCATGACGCCGACCTGCTCCGGAATGATGAGCTTGGCCTCGGTGGCCGCCACCACCTGCTCGACGGTGACACCCGGCGCGGTTTCCTTCAGCACCAGTCCGGCCTCGGTTGGTTCCAGCACGGCCAGCTCGGTGACGATGAGGCTGACGCGGCGCACCGAGGTGAGCGGCAAGGTGCAGCGTTTGAGGATCTTCGACTTGCCCTTGGCCGAGTGCTGCATGGCCACGATGACCTTCTTGGCGCCGCTGACCAGGTCCATGGCGCCGCCCATGCCGGGAATCATCTTGCCGGGGACGGTCCAGTTGGCCAGATGGCCGAGCTCGTCCACCTCCAGTCCGCCGAGGACGGTGACGTCAAGGTGTCCGCCGCGGATGAGTCCGAAGCTGACGGCGCTATCAATGCTGGCCGCGCCCGGAATGGCGCCGACAAAGCCGCCGCCCGCGTCGGTCAGGTTCGGGTCGGTCAGGCCGCCATCCGGAGCCGGAGCCAGGCCGATGATGCCGTTCTCCGACTGGAAGAAGACTTGCAGCCCGGCGGGCAGGTAGTTGGCCACCGTGGTGGGCAGTCCGATGCCGAGATTGACGAGGGAGCCTTCTTTCATCTCCAGCGCAACGCGCTTGGCAATTACGACTTTTTCGTCCATGTCAGTTGCACCTCTCGATGATGTAGTCCACGCAGCAGAACGGGGTAACGACCGCGTCCGGCGGAATGACGCCGACCGGAACAATGTGATCCGGCTCGGCAAAGACGGTATCGGCCGAAAGCGCCATGACGGAGTTGAAGTTGCGTGCGGTGAGCGCGTACTCCAGGTTGCCGTGATAATCGGCGCGGTGGGCGGCGATGAGTGCGAAGTCGGCGTGCAGCGGCAGCTCGATGAGATAGGTCTTGCCCTCTAACTCGATGGTCTGCTTGCCTTCGGCAACCGTGGTGCCGATGCCGGTGGCGGTCAGCACGCCACCCAGTCCGTAGCCTCCGGCACGAATCTGCTCGGCGAGCGTTCCCTGTGGGGTGAGGATGACCTCAAGCTCACCGGCAATCATCTGCTTCTGCGTCTCAGGATTGGTGCCGATGTGGCTGGCGATGACCTTCTTGACCAGGCGGGCGACAACCAGTTTGCCAATGCCGAGGTCGGGACGTCCCGTGTCGTTGGCAATAATGGTCAGGTTCTTCTTACCCTGGCGGACGAGCTCGTCAATCATGCGCTTGGGGGTTCCGATGCCAAGGAATCCGCCAATCATCAGGGTTGCGCCGTCAGGAATCATCTCAACGGCTTTGGTGCAGGAGGTAGCTTTATGCATAGGTGCCTCTTGTATTGGGAGATGAGGAGTGGTGGAAAGCTGGAACGCGGTCATCTCCGCGGACGACGGTGGCAGATGGGTCGCAATCCTGCACCCGCGCCCGGCGGAGCGACGTAAAACGTTGAAGCGGTGGAAGATGCCGGAATGAAGAGGTATGAAAGCGCGCGAAAAAATGTGTTTGGCAGGGAAAAGCGCCTCCCGGCCGCCCATCGAGCGCGGCAAACGGGCCGAAAACACACCTGCGGGTCCTGTCCATGTCGATAAATCCACGTGACTCCCGCTGTGATGCGGGACAGCGAAGCATATCGAGCCCCTTGGGCCAAGTCAACGAGAAAAACCTGATAAACAGCGGCTGGAACGCAACTTTGGAAATTGTGCGGGCGGCTGTGCCGAGTCCAGACCTGTAGCCTATGCATTGCGATCTATCACGTCTGAAAATGTCTGCTTTTCGTCACAGGAAAGCCGGCAAGAACGGGTACGCGCGGCCGGTTACGCAGCCGGGATATGCATGGGGTCGCCAATAGGGTTGAATCACGGGGGTAAAGCACGGGGTTAAAGCATGGGGGAAAGCATGGGGGCAAAGCATTATGAAGCGCCGCTGGGGAATTTGGCATCTGACCCTGTGTGCGTCCGCCGGAAGCGCGGGCGGCAGGCGCCGATTGCGCCGGACAAATCGAGACAACCGAAGGAAGCACGATGACAAGGAGTTCTATGAGGAAGACGGCTTTGCTGATTCTGATGGGCGCGGCGATGCTGCTGGCGCCGCTCGTTCTGTTCGCGGCCTCACACCCTGAAGTGGGCAGCCAGGCGCCACAGTTTACTCTGCCCTCGCAGGATGGGCACCCGGTGAGCCTGAGCGACTTCAAGGGCAAGTGGGTGGTGTTGTATTTCTACCCCAAGGACATGACGAGCGGCTGCACGCAGGAGGCGCATAACTTCCAGCGCGACCAGGCACAGTTTGAGCAGCGCAACGCGGTGATCCTGGGCGTGAGCGTGGATGACGTGAAGTCTCACAAGGAGTTTTGCGTGAAGGAGAACCTGAGCTTCCGCCTGCTGGCCGACACCCAGCACTCGGTCAGCGAGGCCTACGGCACGCTCTCTCACATGATGTTTACCCACGCCGCGCGCAACACGTTCCTGATCGCGCCGGACGGCCGCATCGCCCGGGTCTTCGACGACGTGAAGCCCAGCGAGCACAGCACCGAGGTGCTGGCTGCCATTGACGCCATGAAGAAGAAGTAAGGCTGGCGCGACTACGCCAAATCAGGATGTCAACAACCGGGCCCTGCGCGCAGAGGCCACGCAACTCCTTGAGCGGAGTGCCCGGTAACTTAACCCGCGCCTGTTGTCCGGAGGTGGGGAACTTTGGGCAGAGAATGATTCCTCCGGCAGGACTCTGAGTCAACTAGCGAATCTATTCTCTGCCAGATGCAGGCCGGCGGATGACACCTGGACCTCGATTAGCAGCGTTGCTGCACAAACAAACAGAGCGCGCATGAAGCGCGCTCTGCCTGCGAAGACGAACTTCTGGAACGAACTAATTCACTGGCACCCAGGTAAAAGACTTCCACTCAGATGGCAGCGTGTAGCTGCAGGAATTCCAATCCAGGATTGCGGTTCCCGGAGGAATCATGCTGCGCCCCTCGATTCGCTCGGGAGTGACCGTTGTAAGCTCCATGGGCCAGCGGATGGTGCACGCCTGACCGCTGCGTGAAACCAGATGAAGCGTCGTCTCTCCTGCGTACTTCCCGCCACGCTTTTTCACATCCATGACAATGGAGTTTCCGGCCCGGAGATCTTCCTCGCGTAGCGTCGTCTTGCCCAAAATGTGATCGCCCTCAACCCGGAGCAACCGGGTGGCACCGGAGCCAAGCGGCTTCCATTGGTCTGGCAACTTCATGGCTGCTGGTGCAGGCTTAGCTTCTTCTTCCCTTTTGATGGGCGCCGGTGCCGCCGTTGGAACCGGTCCTTCGATCGCGCTGCCGCTCCCGGTCACAGGAGGTGCCGGCGCAATCGGAGCCGGCGCGGCACTGGCTCCTGATGCGGGCACCGGCTGGCTCACTCGTTCCGGTGCTTTACGCGACGACATCCAGAACGCAATTGCTCCCGCCACAAGCAGCACGCATACCAAGGCCACCACACCAAGTATCAGCAGTCCCCTGTTGCCTCGTTCCTGCTTAGCTGCCAGTGGTGGTTGGACGTTCGCCTGCGGAGGCTCAACCCTTTCCGGAGGAGGAACCTGGGTCTGCGGCGGCCTCTCACCGGCTGCCGCAAACTCCTGGCTCAACTGCAGGTCCGGTATGGTTTCCCTGGGCTTTTGCTGTGATATCAGCGCCGCGTTCAGTAAATCCTCGCAGCTATTACAAAACTTCTTGCCGGCTTGAATCTCACTGCCACATGACTGGCAGATCGCGGACTTCACCGCCGCGGGGGTGGCAACGGGCTGGGTTACACGATCATTCTCTTCTGGGACCTTCGCCTGCGCCTGCCGCTGATTTTCATCTGCGACCGGTGTCCCGCACTGACGGCAAAACCGCTTCCCAGCCGAAATTTGAGTTCCACATTTAGGACAGATCATATCTTCCCTTGACGCGAGATTACATCGCGATTGGTGATGGCCGCTCAAGCAGACTCATGGCTCAGACAAACACCAGCGTACCCTTCTTCAACAGCGTGTAGTACTGGTAATTGCCTCTGAGTCCGTAAATAATCGCCACCGGGATTGTAAGCACGCCGGAACTGAAGAAGCAGATGACCAACGCAATCACGCCGGATAGCCACAGTCCCTTCGACAGGGCCCATAGTGGACCCCAGAAAAATGCCGCCCAGTTCCATTTTCCCTTATAAGTTTCCTGGCTCTCGAAGATCCTGCGGAACTCCCACTGATAGTACGGCTTCAGCTCGGAAAATCCGGGAACGACTTGTTCCGCGGCGCCGGCCGCTGCAGTCGCATGCTGAGGCTGTTGTACCTGGGAGGGTAATGCTTGAATAAACTGTTTAATCGCCTGGCCAGGCGTTGCAACCTGGCATCCGCAATACTGGCACCCGGATGCTCCCGCATCGACATCAGCCCCACACTGTTTGCAAATCATGACGAGTCTCCCTGATCCCCTGGAATCTATACCTAACCGCGCAGTTGACGGATGATGTTTTCACGCCGCTTCAACACGGACTCCATGAGTTTCAATTGCTGCAGGGTCCCTGCTGAATCCACAAGCCCGCCTTCCAACGCCACCATCCCCCGGGAGAGCTCATCGTTGATTCTTTCCGTTCCCGGGGGCGACGGCAGCGAGGTGAAGCGCGCCTCGTCGCAAAGGTGGTCAAGCGCTTTCTTAACGGTCGCAGACTGTGCGGAGTCAACCCTCACCTGCTCCGCCAGATTATTGAGGTTCGTGCGCAGCGCCTGCATAAACTGACTTTGTTCATCGTCAATGTGGCCCTTCTGCGCCGCCACTCTTGTGGCCGCCAGCATGAGCGAGGCTCCGATCACGAACATGAGGACAATCAGACCCGTCGCGACTACAAGCGACGTATAGCTCGCCTCCGCGATGTAGAGCCAGACCACAGCCAGGCTGAGCAGCAGGATGATTGCGGCCAGTACTCCGATACCCAAATAGAAGGGCGCAATCTGATTGAATTCGCGTTGCGCCGCCGACAAACGACTGGTGGCGGCCGCCCAAACAAACACCTCGGCCAAAACCAGACAACACGCCGTCAGCAAGAATCTGCCGTCATTCAGTGGGTTTGTGGAGGTCAAGGACAAAAGGGCGAGACTGAGAATCACAACCCCAATCAGCACGGCAATGCTCTTTACATTTTTCATTCCGAGTACCTCACTGAATGGAAGTTCCGCACTGTGTGCAGAACTTCATGTTGGGCGCGATGAGTTCATGACACTTCGGACAAGGTCTGAAGACCTCTTTCCCGCAATCAGAACAGAAGCGTGGCCTATCCTCATCGATTGCCCCGCAATGAGGGCACCTGACCGGCAGCAAACTACCGCATTGTTGACAGTTGGGCTGTGTACCTTTGTTTCTAGTGCCGCACTTGGAGCACAAATTGAAAAATTCGCCGCATTTCGGGCAGAATTTCGTCCCTTTCAGGACGATTGTCCCGCAGACATCACAAACAAGTTTCTGCAATTCTTCCTTGGGCGCTTCCCTCACCATGGAAAATCCGCAACCAGAACAGAACTTGGTGGTGTCGGGAACAGACGTCCCGCACTTCGGGCAGGGAGTTCCGCGTGGCGGGCTGACTTGCATCTGCTGGGCGATTTCCGAACTGGCGCGGCCCATTTGGCCGCCCATGCCAAGCCCCACGCCCATGCCGATGCCGGCACCCATCAGGCTTCCACCCGATCCCTGATTGCCCGCAGCGGACTCCAGGGCATTAAAGGATCTTTCTTGCTGATAGCTGTACCCAATAATGTTCATCTCCGCCTTCTTGGCGAGGGCGGATTTCAATTTCTGTACAGCGGGATCATTCTCTGGAGTATTAATCGAGAGCACCTTAAAGTGCATGAGCTGTACGCCAAACTCAGCCATGTCACCTTCGATTTCACTCTGCAAAAAATCAGATATATCGCTAAGGCTGGCATTGACCTCAAGGATCGAAATGCCCTCCTTAACAAGCTTCTTGGCAATCGAATCCTTTACCTTTGTAATGACAATTCCCTTGAAGTGCGCCATCAGGGAATTGCTGTCATAGCGCGAAAGGGTGCCCACGATCTTCAGTAAGAACTTTGCGCCATTTTCAATTTGCACGCCGAACTGCCCAAAGGCCCGCACCGGCAGCATGACCTGGTACTTCGGATCCATCAACTGGATCGGATCCGGTGTGCCCCACTTGACGTCCAGCGTGATGGCTTTATTGACGAACCACACTTCGGCCTTGAACGGCGAATGTCCGCCAAATGGCATCTTGATGAACGTGGAGAGGAAGGGAATGTTGTTCGTGTCCAGCGTGTACCGACCGGCACCGAAAATGCCAATCAGCTTGCCGTCCTTCAGAAGGATCGCTTGCTGGCTCTCCGAAACGATCAACTGAGTCAGGGTTGAGAGTTCATCCGAGGGGTATTTCCAAACGAAGATTCCCGGAGCAGAGTCCCACTTCACCAGATCGATTACCGCCATGTTCGGTCCCTTCTACATCTCATACTGAGAACGCTAAGCCAATCATAAAAAAGAAAATATATGCTTTGAGAGTCACCCAAACGGTGACCAAAATCACCCGAGCAGGTGAGATGGAGTGGTCATAACTCGCTTAAGGTCGCTGCAAGACAGGCCAAACGTTGCACGCTGCACAAATCTGCGCTGCTCGCATCTGCTGCCACCGTTACAGGGTCAACCTCCGGCAGTTGCGGAGCAGGCAGACTTCGGCCCGCAGATGGGATGTGACATCGGCAGATAGGGGCTTCACTCAAGGCAAAGCCATGCCACTTTGACTTTATTGGGGCACAAGTGGGGGTATCGTGTGGATGTGTGTTTGTAAATTATTGATTTATATAAAAGAATGGCTCCTCAGGTAGGACTCGAACCTACAACCCTTCGGTTAACAGCCGAATGCTCTGCCATTGAGCTACTGAGGAGTGTTGCAGCGCTTGCGCGCTTTCTGATTGTGAGAACTGTAAAAATTGTACCCGGACGAGCGCGCCTCGTCAAACCCTCCGGCCCTGGAGCTGTGGAATTCCTCTCTCCGGCGCACGCGGTCGATCATTCACAAACCTGGAGCCTGCGCACGCGACCGGCGTCATCCATCGCCTTGGCACAACGGACCTGCAGCCAATCCGAAAGCCTTACTGCGGGCGCTGCAACAGGCTGGCGGCATCGGCATCCAGAATCCACGTGAGTTGGCCATCGCGTGCGGCAACGAGTTCGGCGGGAAGCTTCATCGGTGGCTGGGCGGACGACTGTGCGTCGCGCGGCAAGTCATGCGTCGAACCGAGCTGCTCGGTATCAACGCTCCCGCCCTGCAGAATCCTCGCAACGATCCCGGCCTTGGCCTGACCGGTGACGAGAAACGTAATCTGCGCGGCGTTGTTGATGACCGGCAGTGCGAGCGAGACGCGCCAGCCTCGGTCTTCGATGTGGTCGGCCACCACGGTGCGCGTCTTCTCCGCCAGCGTAGGCCTTCCGGGAAAAAGCGATGCCGTGTGGCCATCCGCGCCAAGGCCGAGCAGGCAGTAATCCAGGCGCGGGAGGCCTTGCGCGGCCGGCACCGCGGAGGCCAGCGTGCGCTGGTAGAGATCGGCGGCTTCGACGGCCGTTGTGTCTCCGGTGGGAATGCGATGCAGGTGCGCGGCCGGCACCGCGACGCGGGAGAGCAGAAGATCGTTGGCCGTGTGGAAGTTGCTCTCCTCGTGCGTGGGTGGGACGTCGCGCTCGTCTCCCCAGAAGAAGTGGATGCCGCCCCATGGGACGAGCGCGGCAAAGGGGGCGACGGCCAGTGCGGAATACAACGCGCGCGGCGTGTTGCCTCCGGCGAGGGCTGCGGTCATCGTCCGTTTGCCCGCTGAAATTTGGCGCGCCAAGGCGGAAAATTGCCCGGCGGCAATGCGGATGGCCTCGTCGAGATCTTCGCCGACGAGAATCTCCGTGGTGCCAAGGTGAAAGCGCTCAGTCGGCATGGTGGACTCCGGCGCTCACTGCGGGGCCTTGACGACGAGCTTCTGCCAATCCGTATGCACAAAGCCCGCCTGCGGACGGTCGGCTCGCTGATAGGTGTGCGCGCCAAAGTAATCGCGCTGCGCCTGCGTCAGATTCTGCGGCAGATTGGCCGAAGTGTAGGAATCAAAATAGGCGAGCGACGCGGCGAAGGCTGGCATGGGGATGCCCAGTTCGACGGCCACGCCAACCACACGGCGCCAATCCGGCGCGGCGGCGGCGATGCCCTTCTGGAAGCCAAGGTCGAGCAGAAGGTTGGCCGGCGCGGGCTTGCTGTCATAGGCGCGCATGATGACGTCCAGCAGCTCGGCGCGAATGATGCAGCCGCCCTTCCAGATGCGCGCGATCTCGCGCAGATTGATCTCCCAGTGATTCTCGGCTGCACCGGCGGCGATGAGCCCCATGCCCTGCGCGTAGCTGCACACCTTGCTGGCGTAGAGCGCATGGCCGATGGCCTCGATGAATGGTTCGCGCGGGCCACTGTAGCGAACAACGTCGCTTCCAGCGGTGCGGCCATACAGCGCGGCGGCCACCACACGCTCGCTCTTCATGCTGCTGAGGGAGCGGGCGTCAATGGCGGCGGCGATGGTGGGGATGGGCACGCCGAGGTCGAGCGCAATCTGCGCCGTCCACTTGCCGGTGCCCTTCTGCCCCGCCTTGTCGAGGATGAGATCCACGAGCGGACGATGGGTTTCGGGATCCACGGCGGTGAGGATTTCGGCGCTGATCTCGATGAGATAGCTGGAGAGCGGTCCGCGGTTCCAGCGGGTGAAGACCTCGGCGATCTCCGCGGCCTTCATGCCGAGGGCGTGGCGCAGCAGGTCATAGGCCTCTGCGATGAGCTGCATGTCGCCGTACTCGATGCCGTTGTGCACCATCTTGACGAAATGGCCTGCGCCGTCCGCTCCAACGTAGGTGACGCAGGGGCCGCTGGAGGTCTTGGCGGCGATGGCCTCCAACGTGTGCTGCATGTGCTGATAGGCGTCTTCTCTGCCGCCGGGCATCAGCGATGGACCGTTGCGCGCGCCCTCTTCTCCGCCGCTGACGCCCATGCCAAAGAAGTTGAGGCCGCGCTCACGCATCCAGGCCTCGCGGCGCTGCGTGTCCTTGAAGAAGGAGTTGCCGCCGTCTATGACGATGTCTCCGGCTTCCAGCAGCGGCGCCAGGCGGTTCAGCATCTCGTCCACCGGGTCGCCGGCCTTGATCATCATCAGCATGCGGCGCGGGCGCTCCAGCGAGGCGATGAACTGTTTGAGGTCGGCGCTGCCGGAGAGGGACTTCCCGGGATTGGCCGCAAGGAAGCGCGCGACCCAGTCGCCTTCCATGTTCCATACGGCCACGCTCTGGCCGTGGTCGGCGATGTTCAATGCTAGATTTTGGCCCATGACACCGAGGCCGATGACACCGAATTGCGCAAGCTTTTGCGCGGTAGCCGAAGAGGACATTGGGGACAGGCTTCCTTTGATACCAGCGTACTGCGGAGCCGCGCCGAAGCGGAGGCCCTGCTACTAGGAGAGATTCACAGAAAGGGGATGAGGATTCAAGAGGCGCGCGCTTTTCCGTACAAAGCGGCCTCTACGCGCCGAGTTCGGTCTCCAGGGCGTTGCGCAGCAGCGCGCATTCCTCTTCGGCCAGTTTTCGTCCGGCAACGCGCAGGTAGAAGGTATCAATGGCGACCTCGCCCTCGGTGTCAATCAGCGCCACTTCGATGTTGCAGCCACATTCGGAGAAGATGGCTGCCATGCGATGCAGAAGGCCGCTGCGGTCCGGGGCAACCACCTCGATGATGGTGCTGTGGCTGCTGGACTTCTGATCGAAATTGATGCTGGGTTCGATTTTGACCTTGGGCGGCTGCGCGTTGAGGCTGCGCTTGCGGGCCAGCTTCTCCAACGGCACGGCGCCGCTCAGCACCTCGTGGAAGCTCTGGCGGAAGCGCTCCCACTCCTGGACGTTCATCTCCAGGGTGTGGAAGCGGTCGTGGAAGATGAAGCTGTCCACCACGACGCCGCTATCGTTGCTGAAGGCGTCGGCCTTCAGAATGTTCATGCCCCACCCGGCGAGCACGCCGGCGAGGGTAGAAAACAAGGCGGGGCGGTCGGTGGTGATGACAGTGAGCGAGAAGTCGCCGCGCAGGCGCTTAAGCTGCGTCTGCACGTGCGAGCCCTTAAGCTGCGAGGCCATGTTGACGTGCTCGATGATCTCCTCGGCGGAGTGGATGCGCAGGTAACGCTGCGGCAGTCCGTCCAGATACTCGCGCAGGCGGCGTCCCAGCTGCGGCGCCAACAGGCGCACGCGGGCCAGTTGTTCATCCTCATTGCCGCCGTGGAAGCGGTCGTCATCCACGCTGCGGTTGAGGTAGTTGGCGGTGAGGAAGTAGACGCGCCAAAGGTTTTCGGATTTCCATGGCGAAAGTGCCGTCGGATTCACGGCGCCGATGTCGGCATAGGTGAGCAGGGCCAGCATCTTGAGCTTTTCCGGGGTTCCAACGCGCTTGGCCAGCTCGTGAATGGTCTCGGGATCGAAGATGTCGCGACGCATGGCGGCCGAAAGATCGAGGTGATAGCCCACCAGGTAGCAGACCATGTCCTCCTCCTCCGGCGAGAGGCCGTAGGTGCGGCAGACGTTGAGAGCCACTTCGAGGCTGGCGTCCACGTGCGATTCGTCCGGCGTCGCCTTGCCCAGATCGTGCAGCAGCAGCGCGAGGTAGAGAAGATCCGGGCGCTCAAGCTCATCCTTCAGGTTGGCCAGCGTGCGGCTGCCGTCCTTCTTCTTCTCCAGCTTGAGCTCATGGATGGCGTCAATGGCGCGGAAGGTGTGCTCGTCCACGGTGTAGCGGTGATAGTAATCGCGAACCACCAGCGATTCGACGGCGCGGAACTCCGGCATCAACAGTCCCAGGGCGCCGAGCTCCTGCATGGAGCGCAGGGCAAGGCCGGCATGCGGACGAACCAGGATCTGGCGCAGAAACTCCCAGCGCTGCGGGCCGCTCAGGTTGAGCGCGGCAATCGCGGGCAGCGCCTGCTCGATGCGCTGATCCGTGCTGGCGGCAAAGCGCAGGCCGTGCTGCGCCATGAACTCAAAGCAGTGGAAGAAGTGTCCGGGTGAGACCAGCGCCGAGGGCTGCTGCAAAAGGATGCGCCCGTTGACGCAACTGAACTCCTCGGTGCTGAGGCGCTGGCGCCAGCTCTGGAACTGCTGGAAGAGCGAGGAGCGCGCGGGCACGACCTCGTCCACCATGGTGGCAAACAGGCGGTTGAGCACGCGGGCCTGGCGATAGTAACAGCGCATCCACTCGGAGGCATCCTGGCTGGCGCCGTCGAAGCCGATGTGAGCGTCGGCGGCGGCCTGTTGCGCCTCCCAGTTGAGCTGGTTGTCGTCGCGTCCGGCGCGGTAATGCAGGAAGCAGCGCACGCTGACCAGGAACTGGCGAGCCTCAAACGCGCGATCGCGCAGGGAGGGTGGAAAGTAATCGAGCGGATCGCTCCAACCCTTGACCCGGGAGAAACCGTTGAGCAGGGCGAGCCAGCTGGCCACGTTGTAATCACGCAGTCCGCCGGGAGCCTCCTTGATGTTTGGCTCCAGATGGAAGATGGTGTCGCCGGCCTGGTGGTGGCGCAGCTCGTTGACCTCGCTGAGCAGCATGACGAGCTCCTGCCAGTCGCGCAGGACGGTGCGCGGAACCACCTCGTCGTGCAGGCGGCGGAAGAGCTTGTAGTCGCCGGCCAGCATGCGGGAGTCGAGCAGGCTGATGTTGAACTCGGGATTGTCGCGATGCAGGCGGTCGCAGTCGTCCAACATGCGCGTGGTGGGGCTCAGCTTCAGGCGCAGGTCCCACAGGTCCTGGCAGAAGGCGCGAATGGCGTCCTTGTGCGCGGCGGCCGGTGCTGCTCCATCGGAGAGAAAGAGCAGGTCAATATCGGAGTACGGCGCCAGAGCGCCGCGTCCATAGCCGCCGATGGCCACCAGGGCAAAGCCCGCGGGCTCGCTCAGGTCGGGCGAGATGTGATGCCGCCAGAGGCGGTGCGCCAGTCCGTCCACCAGGGAGGTGCGGCTGCGCAGCACTGCCGGCCCCGAGCGCGTCTGCTCGAAGTCAAGGCGAATGCGCTCCGCGGCCTCCTGGTATTCGGCTTTTAACGCCTGCGCGATGCCAGCGGCCATTCTGAGCCCTCAGATAAAACCTTACAGTGCGTCGGAGCCACGCTCTTCGTTGCGGATGCGGATCGCCTCGTCAATGCGCGAAAGGAAAATCTTGCCGTCGCCGATCTTGCCGGTCTGGGCGGCGCCAAGGATGGTCTTGACGACCTCATCCACGCGCTCGTCGCGCAGCACCACTTCCAGCTTGATCTTGGGCAGAAGGTCCACGCTGTACTCGCGGCCGCGGTAGAACTCGGTGTGGCCCTTCTGGCGGCCGTGTCCGCGCACTTCGAATACCGTGAGCCCGTCAATGCCAATCTCAATGAGCGCTTCCTTGACGGCGTCGAGTTTGGAGGGCTGAATGACTGCTTCCAGTTTCGTCATAAGATCTTTTTCTCCGGGCCGCGCGGCTCATGGTGCTCGGCAGGGTCGGCCCCTGGGGATAAGGATAATCTGGCTTGCGGCCCTCCGTCAGCCACAAGAAGCGAAAAATACCGAATAGACCGCACCCCACTACGCCAGGCCAGTGCCGCGGCCCAACGCCCACCCGGCGGTTTGCTGCATTGTTGGATGACCCATTGTGGGGGTAGGGCGAAGTCTAGGGAAATCGAAAATTCTTATGGGCGCCATGGTCGGCGATTATGCTGAGCCGGAGCGAACGGAAACCGCATAAACAAAGGACGAAACGGCGTTCTTCTCCACCGCGCACCAGAACAAACGGCCCCACATGGAGTGCTCCACATGGGGCCGGATACTAGTTTTCCACCGCCCTCGGAATCAGGCAGCGGCCTCTTCCCTGCCCACCTCGCGCGCCGCGCCGCCGAACCAGGCAATGTAGGCGTAGCAGAGCACGGGGATGATGAAGGCATGGTGGATGCCGATGTTGTCGGCCAGCACGCCCTGAATCTCCGGAATGATGGCCCCGCCGACGATGGCGATGCAGAGCACGGCCGAACCTTCGCCGGTCAGCTTGCCCAGGCCTCCAATGCCCAGGGTGAAGATGCTGGGGAACATGATGGAGTTGAAGAAGCCAACGGCCAGAATGCTGTACATCGCCAGCGGGCCGGTGGTGGACATGGAGATAATGACCAGCACGGCGGCCGCTCCGGCGTTAAACGTCAGCAGCCGGCGCGTGGAGATGCGCTGCAGCAGATACGAGCCGAGGAAGCGGCCCACCATGGCTCCGCCCCAGTAAAAGGCCACCAACCGCCCGGCAACCTGTTCGGCCACGCCACCCATGAAATCCTGATGGAAGTAGTTGATGAGGAAGCTGCCGATGCTGACCTCTCCGCCGACGTAGACGAAGATGCCGATGGCGGCCAGCACCAGGTTACGGTGCCGCCACACGCTGTCGCCCAGGTGCGAAACCTCCTCCAGCGAGCCCTCAACCGAGGCGATTTTCGGCAATTTGAAGAGCGCGATGGTGGTTGCCAGCAGGGCCAGCACAATGGCCAGTCCAAAGTACGGAGTGATGACCGAGTGCGCCTGCTCGATGCGGTAGTCACTCAGCTGCGCGGCGTTCATCAACTTCTTGTCGGCGGCGGATTTCAGCGTGGTGCTCAGGATCAGCGCGCTGCCAAAGAACGGCGCCAGGGTGGTTCCCAGGGAGTTGAAGGCCTGCGTCAAATTGAGGCGGCTGCTGCTGGTGCGCGCCGGGCCCAGCACGGCGACGTAAGGATTGGCCGCCACCTGCAACAGCACAATGCCTATGGCCAGCACGATCAAGGCCGTAAGGAAGAGCGGGAACGAGGGGATGCGCGCGGCCGGGATAAACAGCAGCGCACCGGCGGCCATCGTCAGCAGGCCGGTGACCATGCTGCGCTTGTAGCCAATCCACTCAATGGCTTTGCCCGCCGGCCAGGAGAAGACCGCGTAGGCGGAGAAGAAGCAGAACTGAACCGCCATCACCTGGGCGTAGTTCAGCTCGAAGATCTCCTTCAGGTGAGGAATCAGGATGTCGTTCAGGCAGGTGAGGAAACCCCACATGAAGAAAAGGGTTGTGACCATGGCCATGGCGCCGCCGTGGCTTTGTTCGCTGCCGGGGGCCGTGACCTTCTGCGACTGAGAGCTTGCAATTCCCATGTCTTCCAGTGTCTCCGCCCGTGTGGATGTGTACGGATGGCCTTCGTCCGGGCATCCGGAAGGCACCGAACATTGTAAGTCACGGCGAGCCAAGCGAACAGAAAGAAAAGCCTTACGCCGTGGGCGGCGGGCGATGCGCGCAGGAGGCTAGAACGCGGCGCACTGCCGACAGCAAGGTCTCCGCCGTATAGGGCTTCTCCACCAGCTCAACGGCCGTGGCGCCATCGGGGCGCAAGGTGGCAAGGTCGGCGTAGCCGGAAAGGAACACCACGCCCATCTCCGGGCGCGACTGCAGCAGGAGCACTGCCAGCTCCGGCCCCCTCATGCGGGGCATCACCACGTCGGTCAGCAGAAGGTGGATGGTCTCCGTGTAAGCCGCCGCGACCTTTGATGCGGCATCTCCGTCTTCCGCCACCAGCACGCGGTAGCCTTCGCGGGCCAGGATGACCCTGCCCAGCTCGCGCAGGGCCGCCGAATCCTCCACCAGCAGAATGGTCTCACCACCGCCACGCACCGCCTCCGGCGCAGACGATGGACGAGTTGAGTCTGCACCCTGCGTACCCTCTGATACGAGCGGCAGGTAGACCTTGAAGATGGTGCCCATGCCGGGCTCGCTGTATACCCAGATGTCTCCGTTGTTGGCACGCACGATGCCGTAAACGGTGGCCAGGCCGAGACCGGTTCCCTTGCCCGCCGCCTTGGTGGTGAAGAAGGGCTCGAAGATGTGGGCCGCGGTCTCGCGGTCCATGCCGGTGCCGGAATCGCTGACGCTGAACATGACGTAGCGGCCCACCCGTACCGTTGGATGCTGCTGCACGTAGGCGGCATCGAGCTCGACGGCGCGCAGTTCCAGGCTGATGCGGCCGCCGCGCGGCATGGCGTCGGCGGCGTTGGCCGCAAGGTTCAGCACCAGTTGCTGCATCTGGCCGGGATCGGCCTTGACCGGGCAGGCAGCGTCGCCGTGGTTGACGCTGAGTTCAATGTCGGCGCGGAGCAGGCGCTCGACCATCGGCGTCATGCTGCGCAGAAGGGCTCGGAGGTCAATCACCTGCGGCGCCACCGGCTGATGGCGGCTGAAGGCGAGCAACTGGCGGGTGAGCAGGGCTCCGGCCTCGGCCGCGCTCTTGATCTGGAAGGCGCGGGCGTGGCGCGCGTCACCCTCGTCTATTTCGCCCATGAGAAGTTCAGCATAGCCCAGGATGACACTGAGGAGCGTGTTGAAGTCATGGGCAATACCGCCGGCCAGCCGTCCGATGGCCTCTACGCGCTGTACCTGCTTGAGATGTTCCTCGGCGCGCAGGCGGGCTCCGATGTCGCGCAGGATGACCGTGTAGAGTTTTTGCTCCTCCGAACTGGAGTGCGAGATGGTGGCCTCGATGGGAAAGCTCTCGCCGTTGGCGCGCAGGGCGGTCAGGATGGCAGGCGAGGTCATGCTGCGGGTGGTGACGCCGCTCTTGCCAAAGCTGTGGACGTAGCCAGAGTGGAGCGGGCGGGTTTCGGGGGGAAGAAAGCGATCGAGCGGTCGTCCGATGGCCTCCATGGCCGGCACGCCGAACATCTTCTCCGCCGCCGCGTTAAAGACGATGACGCGCTGCCCGGAGTCGAGGGTAATGATGGCATCCATCGCCGTGGCCACCATGCTGGAGTAGCGCTGGATGCTGGCGCGCAGTTCCTGCTCCACCTGGCGGCCGCGGCGCTCCGTGCGGCGCACCAGCCAGGCGGCAAACAGCAGCAGTGGAACAAACAGAACGGCCATGCCCAGCACGACGGCCGAAAGCCAGCCATGCCCACTGCCAAACAGTGCGCGTGCGGCCGCCGGGAAGAGTCCTGGCAGGGCCCAACGCAAAATGAGCAGCGCCAGCACACCGCTGAGAAACGCGCGCAGCAGCCGTCCTGTCCCGCGCCCGGGAGCGGCCTTGACCGGCGCCGATTTTGTCCCCTGGGTAACGCTCAAGCCGCGCCCTCACCTCAGTTCAGCGATTGCCACGGAAGTGGCTGATGGAGTGGAGATTATAGCCCTCTCCGGCAGCGCCTCACATGGTTGTGTGTCATTTGTCACCGAAGATTTTCCCGCGATGACATATTTCTCTTTGCCCAAGTGGCCTCCCTTTCGCCTCACGGAGGCCTGCATGGGGTGAGCTTGGCTACATTTAAGGACGCCGAACACATTGTCCGGCTGGCAGTGGCATCGGCCATTGTGCTGGTGATTTTTCTGCTGGTGCGGGCGCACTTCATTCCCAAGAGCTTCGGCCAATACGGACACTACCGCGGTGACGCGCTGGCCGAGCTGTCGGCAAAACCCATCCACTACGCGGGCCATCAAACCTGCGAGCAGTGCCACAGTGACGTGCTGGAGATGAAGAAGATGGGCAAGCACGCCGGCGTCAACTGCGAAGGCTGCCACGGACCGCTGGCCACACATGCCGACGATCCGGGCTCGGTGACACCCGTACTGCCCGACACCAAAGTGCTGTGCGCCCGCTGCCACGAGGAAAACCTGGCCAAGCCAAAGAGCTTCCCGCAGGTCGTCTCGGCCGAGCACTCCGGCGGCGAGGCCTGCAAAACCTGCCACCAGCCACACAGTCCGCTGCTGGCTCCCGGGGAGAAGACAAAGTCATGATCACACGACGCCGACTGCTCCTGCTTTTGCCCGCCGCGGCCATTGCCTATCCATACGTGATGATGGGAACTCCCGAGGCCGCACCCAATTACGACCGCTCCAAGCACTGGTGGGGCATGCTGCTGCAGGTGGATAAGTGCATTGGCTGCGGCAACTGCGTGCGCGCCTGCTCGGCGGAAAACGACGTCCCCAAGGGTTACTACCGCACCTGGGTGGAGCGCTACCACGTCACCGGGGGCCCCGAAGACCCGCCAAAAGTGGATTCGCCCGAGGGCGGCATCAAAGGTTTTCCACCCAGTCCCTACACGGGCGGCAAGAACTTCTTCGTCCCCAAGATGTGCAATCACTGCGTGGATTCGCCCTGTACCCAGGTGTGCCCGGTGGGCGCCACATTGCATACTCCTGACGGCGTTGTGCTGGTGGACGAGACCTACTGTCTGGGCTGCCGTTACTGCATTCAGGCCTGTCCCTACGGCTGCCGCTTCCTGCATCCCACAAAGCACACGGCGGAGAAGTGTTCGCTGTGCTACCACCGCATTACCAAGGGGCTGACCACGGCCTGCTGCGAAAATTGCCCGACCGGCGCGCGCCAGTTGGCCGACCTGAAGAATCCCGACGATCCCATCCATGAGTTCCTGCGCACCCACAGCGTGCAGGTGCTGAAGCCACATCTTGCCACGGGCGCGAAAGCCTATTACCACGACCTCGACGGGTCGGTGCGCTGAGGAGACGAGCTGATGCCATTCGATGGGTTTATGTATCCCAATGAAGTCGAGCTGCAGTGGAGCGTGCTGATCGTCGTCTACCCGTTTGTGACCGGGCTGGTGGCGGGCGCCTTCATCCTGGCCTCGCTGGAGCGCATCTTCCACGTGGAGGCCGTCAAGCCCACTTACCGGCTGGCCCTGCTCACGGCCTTGAGCTTTCTGCTGGTGGCTCCGCTGCCGCTGCAACTGCACCTGGGGCGGCCGGAGCGCTCACTGGAGATGTACCTGACGCCGCACACTTCGTCGGCCATGGCCATGTTCGGCTTCGTCTACCTGTGGTACCTGATGGCCGTCATACTGCTGGAGGTGTGGCTGGAATATCGCAAGGAGATTGTGCTGCTCTCGCAGAGCACAACCGGTGCCAGGCGCCTGATGTATCGCCTGCTGACCCTTGGCAGCAACAACCTGAGCGAAGGCGCGCTCAAGGTGGATGACAAGGTCGGCTGGGCGATCACGCTGATTGGCATCCCCTCGGCCTTCCTGCTGCATGGCTACGTCGGCTTCATCTTCGGCTCCATCAAGGCCAACCCGTGGTGGAACACGCCGCTGATGCCGGTGGTCTTT
This sequence comes from uncultured Acidobacteriota bacterium, assembly GCA_963719655.1. Lineage (GTDB taxonomy): Bacteria > Acidobacteriota > Terriglobia > Terriglobales > Acidobacteriaceae > TOLSYN. The sequence goes on from CAVRDQ010000117.1 coordinate 23,950, forward strand.
CTTTTTTCCGCCATGGTCAGCGGCATCGCCATCGTGCTGCTGCTCTACATGGCAACCTGCAAGCTGCGCCACATGAAGATTGACATGCGCTGCGTGGATACCATCGCGCAGTACCTGCTGTACACCTTCATCATTGACTTCGGCCTGGAGATGCTCGACCTGATCCACCGCATCTACGAGGCGGACGAGAGCTTCCACTCGCTGAACTTCATGATGCACACCAAGTTGTTCTTTTCGCAGGTGGTGCTGCAGATCGCCCTCGGGACCCTGGTGCCGATTCTCACCCTGGGCTTCATCCAGATCGTCCATGTGCCGGAGCGGGTGCGCAAAGTCTGCTACGCCGTCTGCGGCGCGCTGACCATCATCGGCATCTTCGCCATGCGCTGGAATGTGGTCATCGGCGGACAGTTGTTCAGCAAGAGCTTTCTTGGCTACACCACGTACAAGGTGGACCTGATCAGCCGGGAGGGGGAACTGATCGCCGCCGGGTTGCTGCTGCTTCCCTTCTTCATCCTGGCCGTGATGGTGAAGATTCTGCCGCCGTGGCCGCGCGACGAGGTGAGTGCCGCAGACTGATTCGCACGTCGCCACCCGGGGCGAAGCCGGAGCTTCAGGGCAGCGGCAGAGCCTCGCTCGCATTGCCGGCGTGGGCCGGGCCTCCAAAGGAGGAGATGGGCTCGGCGCCACCGGAATGCCGCGATGATCCGCGCACGGCCTGCGGCAGGTCGAACTCTCCCGCGCCGCGCTTGGGATCAAAACGCCCCTCCGCCAGGTAGGCCACGGCCAGCCCGCCGGTGAAGAACGGGCTGATGACAAACAGCGGGATCACATACTTCTTGGTTTTGACCAGCGCCTCGGCAATACCGCGCGTGGGACGGCTGCGTTCCACGCTGCCCGGCACCTGCGGAATCCTGTAAACCGACAGCTCCAGCTCCGGATGCTTGCGGGCATAATGCACCAGCGAACGCGCCACCTGCTTGGGAGTGGTGACGCCGATATCCGCCAGCAGGTTGCGGCGCACCGAGTGCGGAGCGTAGAAGTTCATGATCTGGCGCGTGAGGTCGGCGCAGTTGTTGGTCAGCAGATGATATTGCGTGCGGTTGTCTTCACTGTTGAACCACTCGATCAGGCGATCATCCTGCTCCGGCGTGGTCTCGATCTGGAAGCCCCAGAGCGTGCGATCGTAGGCCGAACCAACGAGCTGATACCAGTCGCCCTCCGGTGTGCTGCCGTCAGGATCATCCGGCGCGAGCTGGCGCAGATGGCGGCGGCGGTAGGCGTCGCGCAACCCGGCAACCTTCTGCGCATCCACGGAAACAGGAATCTGCGATGGGCGCTCGACGGCGTAAAGATAGGGCACCAGCGGAATCGCCACCCAGTCACGCCCGGCGATGCGATGATAGCGGCTAAGCACCACTCCGGCCTCGCCCGCGGTGCAGTGGCGCAGATGGGTGGGCGAATCCGCACAGACGCCGCTGAGATACACGGCGGCGTGTCCAGTGGGATTGATGGCGCCAAAGTGTCCGTACGGCTCTTCCAGCAGGAAGGCCGCATCCGCCCGCGCCTGAACCACGGCAGCGACTAAAAATAGGAATGTAAACAGCTTCTTGAACATCAACATTCCTGCTCGGAGCCCCACAGTAAATGGCCTGCAATACAAACTTATTAACACGATTCCACCAATAAGTTGCGGGAAAAATCAGGTTCTGCGTGTCCGATTATTTTGGTTTGCCATTTGCTCGGGAAACCGATAGATTGCTCGCCGGAATTGCTCCACAGGCTGCTCCCAGAAGTCGCCCCCACACGCGGGAAATATCTCTTCCCACAAAAAGCGGCCCTGCCAAGGCAGGTTGCGATGGGAAATCGCGAGGGTGAACTTTTTTCTCCGCCCTGCGTATCCATTAACTACGCGATGGCGAAGCACTGCGTTTTGCGAAAGAATATCGGTGGATTGACACAGAACCGCCGTTGAAGCGCGGCCTTCAACGGGGCAAAGTGACTGGCTTATGTCATTACAAGACCTCTTTCGCGATGTGCTAACCACGCTCTGGTCCAACAAGCTGCGCACCTTCCTGACCATGTTCGGCATTGCCTGGGGCATTGTCTCCATTGTACTGATGGTGGCCGCCGGGGAAGGCATGCGCGTGGGCCAGCAGAAGCAGCAGCGGAGCTTTGCGCGCGACCTGATGATCGTCTTTTCCGGACGCACCAGCCTGCAGGCCGGGGGAACCCACGCCGGGCGCCGCATCCACTTTGAAGATTCCGACATTGCCTACGTCGCCGCACAGTCGCCCTCCTGCAAATATGTTCTGCCCGAACTCGGCAATGAGGCCACCGTGCACAGCAATTACAACAGCGCGCATCCAACCGTAACCGGCTCCTATCCTCCCTTTGCCGAGATTCGCAGCGTGGACGTCGCCGCCGGCAGGTTCTACAACTGGCAGGACGTGCACGAGGAGCGCCGTGTCGCCTTCCTCGGCAGTGAGATCAACCGGCAGCTCTTTCCCGAGGGCGGCGCCATTGGCCAGAACATTTACATCCAGGGCATTCCCTACGTCGTCATCGGCGTGATGCAGGACAAGAAGCAGGATTCCAGCTACGACGGGTGGGACGTCAACAAGGTCTTCGTTCCTTACCCCGTCATGCAACAGGACCTGCCCAATAAGCCGCCCTCCACGCCACACAATATTGACCGCATGTTGATTGCGCCACTCGGCGTGGGCGAGCATGAGAACTGCAAGCACCAGCTCACCCTGGCCCTCGCCCACCTGCATAACTTCGATCCCCTGGACAAGGAAGCCGTCAACAACTGGGACACCCTGGAAGAAGCCGCCGCCTTTGCCACCATGACCGACGGCATGAAGTACTTTCTCGGCGCGGTAGGCATTACGACGCTCTTTCTTGGCGGCCTGGGCGTGATGAACGTCATGCTGGTGGCGGTTCGCGAGCGCACCCGCGAGATCGGCATCCGCAAGGCTCTCGGCGCGCCGGCGCACAGCATCCTCCGCCAGTTCTTCCTGGAGACGATGATCGTCGTGCTGCTCAGCGGCGGCATCGGACTTGGCATCGCCTACGGACTCTGTGCCTTCGTCAACAGCTTCCCCATGCCTGCCTACTTCGCCGGACTGCTTCCAACCTGGCAATCGGGAGCCTTGGCCATTTCTCTGCTGGGAGCCGTCGCCATCTGCGCCGCGCTCTACCCGGCCCGCCAGGCGGCCCGCATTGATCCCATCGAAGCCCTGCGCTTCGAGGCTGGAGGCTGAGGCATGGGACTAATTCAGGACGTGCTCACCGAGGCCATGAACGCGCTGCTCAAGAACCGCACGCGCAGCCTGCTCACCATGCTGGGAGTGGTCTGGGGCATCACATCCGTCACCCTTCTGATCGCCTATGGCACCAGCTTCCGCTCGGTGCTGGTCACGGCCTTTGATTCCTTCGGCAAGACCGCCGTCGTCGCCTGGAGCGGCCAGACCAGCCAGCAGGCGGGCGGGCAGCGCGCCGGAAAAAGAGTCCGCTTCGAGCAGGAGGACCTCGATTACATCAAGGCCACCTCACCGGCCATCAAAACCATCTGCCGGGAGAACTCCCGCAACCTGGCCATGCAGTACAACGATCATTACGTGAATGGCGCCGTGCGCGCCGTTTGCGCCGAATATGGCGAGATGCGCAACGAGGTGCCGTCCGTCGGGCGCTGGCTCACCCCCATGGATCTGGTCGAGCGCCGCCGCGTCATCTTCCTGGGATACAAGATCAAGCAGCAACTGTTCGGCAACCGCAACCCCATCGGCGAATCCATCCTCGTCAGCGGCATGAGGTTTGAAGTGGTCGGCGTGATGGACAAGAAAATCCAGCTCTCCAATTACTTCACCAGCGACGACGAATCCACCTGGATTCCCTTCTCCACCGCCAGCGATCTTTACGACAACAAGAACACTCCGGTCTTCATCTTCGAGCCCGTCGCGCCCTCCATGGAGGCCGTCGCCCGCAAGCAGTTCCTCGCCGGACTGGCCGAGCGGCAGGGCTTTTCTCCCACTGACGATAAAGCCGTCCTCATGTTCGGCCGCGAAGAGTTCCGCCCCGTCATTGACGGCATCACCATCGGCATCCAGGGATTGCTGCTCTTCATCGGTGCGCTGACCCTGGGCATTGGCGGCGTCGGCGTAATGAACATCATGCTGGTCTCGGTGGATGAGCGCATCCGCGAGATCGGCCTGCGTCGCGCCCTGGGTGCCCGCAAGCGCCACATCCAGCTTCAGCTTTTTGCCGAGACCTTCGTCATCATGTTCCTCGGCGGAGCCGCCGGAATTCTTCTCTCATGGATTCTGACCCATGCCGTGGGAACCCTGCCGTTGCTCGGCCCGCTCTATAAAGACGAGTCCGGCAAGGCCGATATCCACCTGCAAATCTCAGCGGGAACCATCCTGCTCTCTACGGCCGTGTTGTTTGTCGTGGGATTGCTGAGCGGCATGGTGCCGGCCATGAAGGCATCCCGGCTGGACCCGGTCGAGGCCCTGCGGTACGAATAGCGCTGCGAACCAGATCACGCGCAATCCAAAACAGCAATCCAAAACAAAAGCTACGAGCAACGTCTTATGTGACGCTGCCCGTAGCCATCTCTGGCGTTATTGCCATCGCGCGGCGCGCCATCCGCAACCGGCGGCCGCGCAACCTGGAAAGCTACTGCAATACAACCTGCTGGCCTTCGTTCAGCCCGCTCAGAATCTCGGTCTTCGCGCCATTGGAGATTCCCGCCCGCACCGCCACCTTGCGCTTTCCATCCTTGCTCTTCGCATCGGGAATCTCCACCGAAGCCGACTTGTTCTGGTCGTAAACCAGCGCGCTCTCCGGCACGCTCAGCACGTTCTTGTGCTCTTCCAGAATCATCTCCGCGTTGGCCGTCATCATCGCCCGTAACTCGCCGCCGGGGTTGCTGATGGAGACCCGCACCTCGAAGGTGGTCACGTTGTCCTTCTCCACACCCATGGGCGCAATTCTCGTCACCTTGCCCTGGAACGTCTTGTCGCGGAAGGACTCCACGCGGATTCTTGCCGGCTGCCCCAGGTACACCTTGCCGATGTCGCTCTCGTCCACCTTGCCCTTTACATATACCTCGCGAGTGTCGCCAATGGTCATCACCTGGGTTGCGGCCGAGCCCATCACGAGGATCGAGCTGACGGCGTCGCCAACCTCGACGTCGCGGGAGAGCACAATGCCGTCAATCGGCGCCACAATCGTCGTGTAGCTCAACTGCTCGCGCAGCTGGGAGAGTGTTGCCTCGGCGCGTTTCACCTCGGCGCGCGCCTGCGCCACCCGGGCTGAATTCACCTGCACCTGCGCCGCGGCCACGTTCTGCTTGTTGGTGGAAAGCACATAGTTTTTCTCCGCCTCGTCCAGCGCCGCCTGCGACACCACTCCCTGCTTCGCCATCGAACTCGCACGCTCCCAGGCGCGCTTCAGCATCGGCACGTCCACGCCCTCGGCATCCACCCGGGAGCGTGCCAGGTCCGCCTCCGACGAGCGCAAGGTCGCCTGCGCGGATTGCAGTTGCGCCTCCGACTGGCGCACCTGCGCTTCCATCTCGACCCGGTCCAGCTCCGCCAGCACCTGCCCGGCCTTCACGTGGTCGCCGGCCTCAATGTAGAGCTTCTTCACAATGCCGCTGGCCTTGCTCTTGATCTCCACCTTGGTGATGGCCTCGACCTTGCCGGTGGCCACCACGCTCTTCACCAGGTCGCCGCGCTCCACCTTGCCCAGCTTCGTCGGATCAATCTTTGTGCCGCTGCCATGGGCAACCGCCAGCCCGGCCGCCGCCAGTACCACGATTGCGGCAATCGCCACTCCAATCCAGACTCTCTTGCGACGCCGCTTTCCGTTTCCGTTTGCCATCACTGGCCTCCCTGGCATAATCGCGCCAGCACGCAGTTCTCCCACTGGCTTCTTACACCGTTTTGTACGCAAAGCACCCGCAACAGGTTCCTCAGATTCTCAGACCTTCCAAACTGGTGAAAACACCACGGTTCACCTTCGCAGCACAGCCTTCGCCGTCGGCTCGCAGCCTGCGCCTGCGGCAGGTTTGGCGGTACCCTCCGCCGCCGCGCGGGATGCACGCCGAATGGTACACTACCCTCGTCAATGAGTCGGGCATGGGATTCATTATGGGTTCTTATCGCCTGTGTCTTACTGATTTTCAGCGGCGGATGGAGCAGGAATTCCGCTTCCGCGACTATCATGGTTGTGCAGCATTTTATTCGTTCGTTTGTTGGTCATCATCAGGCCGCTCCATCATTCTGGCGGCGCAATGGCAAGGCACGGATTCCGGCAAAATCCGGCATCCGCATTTTGATCGTTACTTCATCACCGGTGGCCCCCCATGCTGGCTGGCCAGCCGGTACTGGGACAGGTCATGAAACAGGATTCAAAATTTACGATTCTCGACGACTTTCCCGCGGTTTCCACCGCCGAGTGGGAGAGTGTAATTCAGGCCGACCTTAAGGGCGCCGATTACGACAAGAAGCTTCTCTGGAAGAGCGACGAGGAGATCGTCGTTCGTCCTTATTATCGCGAGGAGGCTCTTCGCGACCTCGGCGCGCAGCTCAACCCGGTTCCGGGAGAGTTTCCCTTTCTGCGCGGCAGTCGCGCCGACAACCAGTGGGTCATCAGCCAGGGCATTGACGCCACCTCTCTCGCCGAGGCCAACCTGCAGGCAACAGACGCTCTTGCCCGCGGCGCCGACGCCGTCACCTTCCACATCACGCGCACAGGCGACCGCGCTGCCGGGCCGCTGCCGCAGTCGGTGGCCGACGTGGTCACGCTGCTGGCGGGCATCACGGCTCCGGTCAGCTTCAAGGCCGCGGACCTCGCCGGCTCGGTGCTGAAGCTTCTACAGGAGGCAATCGCGGCGGGCAAGGTGAAGTCCAGCGCCATCACGGTTGACTACGATCCGCTGAACGATCTGCTGCTGACGGGAACATCCGAACGCACGGGCGATGCGATCTTTGACGCCGTGGCCGAGGCCGTGAAGGCCTCCGGCAACGCTCCGGGATTTCGCCCGCTGGCGGTTCGCGGCCAGCAGATTCCGGAGGCGGGCGGCACGGTTGTGGAAGAACTTGGAGCGGCCATCGCCACCGGCACCGAGTATCTGGCGGCACTCACCGCGCGCGGCATTAGCGCTGACGCGGCGGCCCAGGCGATTTACTTCGACCTCTCCACCGGCACCAACTACTTTTTTGAGATCGCGAAGCTGCGCGCGCTGCGTCTGCTGTGGGCGCAGGTGGTCGAGCAGTTCCATCCCGCGGACAAGAACAGCGCGAAGGCCCACATCGTGGCCACCACCGCACGCTGGGACACCACGATCTACGATCAGCACATCAACCTGCTGCGCGGCACCACCAAGACGATGTCGGCTGCCCTCGGCGGAGCCGATGTCATCGAGGTGCTGCCCTTTGATGCGGCCTCAGGCGCCTCCGATGACTTCAGCCGCCACCTGGCGCGCAACACGCAGATCGTGCTCAAGAAGGAATCCTACTTTGACCGCGTGGTTGACCCAGGCGCCGGCTCCTACTACCTGGAGTCGCTGACCGACCAGCTTGCCCGCGACGGCTGGAGCTTCTTCCAGCAGATCGAAGCCCGGGGCGGATACCTGAAGGCCATCGAAGCCGGCTTTGTGCAGAGCAAGGTGGCGGCTTCGCGCGCCAGGAAGGATAAGGCCATCGCCCTGCGCAGCCGCTCCATTCTCGGCACCAATCAGTTCCCCAACGGCAAGGAGCGTGCGCTGGCGCAACTTACGAAGGCGGAGAGCGTGGCAGTGAAGACCGCCTCCGGCAAACCGGCGCTCACCGTAACGCCGCTGGTTCCTTATCGCGGGGCGCAAGGCTACGAACGCCTGCGGTTGGCCACCGAGCGTCATGCCGCCAGCGGCAAACCGACTCCGCGTTTTCTGCTGCTGGAGTTCGGCGACCTGAAGATGCGCAAGGCGCGCGTCGGCTTCGGCCTGAATTTCATCGCCTGCGGAGGCTTCGAGATCGTCACCAAGTCGAGCGAGTCCACCGCCGACGCCGCGGCCAAGATCATCGCCGAGGCGAAGGCCGACGTGGTCGTGCTCTGCAGTTCTGACGACGAGTACCTGCCCATGGCGCGGCCGCTGATTGAAAAACTTGGCGGCAAGGTTCCGGTGATCGTTGCCGGCAGCCCGGCGGCCACGGATGAACTCAAGGCGGCGGGCGTGGCGGATTTCATCCACGTGCGCAGCAACGCCGTGGAATTCATCGCCAACTGGCAAAAGCGTTTGGGTGTGACCGGGTCGGAAGGAAACGAATTGGGGGGTAACCGCTAATGCCGCGTCCTGATTTTACAAAAGTTGATTACCGCTCCGCGTTGAGTGCCACCTCGGCGCCCAAGTCGGCGCACGCGGCCGACAGTTGGACGACGGCCGAACATATCGAAGTTCCCTCCTACCTGAACCGCTCGGCGCTGGAAGGTTACGAGCACCTGAACTACGCCGCCGGAATTCCTCCGTATCTGCGCGGGCCGTATTCCACCATGTATTCCATGCGTCCGTGGACGGTGCGCCAGTACGCGGGCTTCTCCACGGCCGAGGAGTCGAACGCTTTTTACCGCCGCAACCTGGCCGCCGGACAGAAGGGTCTTTCCGTGGCCTTCGACCTGGCGACGCATCGCGGATACGACTCTGACCACGAGCGCGTCACCGGCGACGTGGGCAAGGCCGGCGTCGCCATTGATTCCATCCTGGACATGAAGGTGCTCTTCGACCAGATTCCGCTCGACCAGATGTCGGTTTCCATGACGATGAACGGCGCCGTGCTGCCCATCCTCGCCTTCTACATCGTCGCCGCCGAGGAGCAGGGTGTTCCTCCGCAGAAGCTGAACGGCACCATTCAGAATGACATTCTGAAAGAGTTCATGGTGCGCAACACCTACATCTATCCGCCCACGCCCAGCATGCGCATCATCGGCGACATCTTCCGCTTCTGCTCGGAGAAGATGCCGAAGTTCAACTGCATCAGCGTCAGCGGCTACCACATCCAGGAGGCTGGCGCCACCGCCGACATCGAGCTGGCCTACACCCTGGCCGATGGCGTCGAGTACCTTCGCACCGGCGTCAAAGAGGGGTTGAGCGTGGACGACTTTGCTCCGCGCATCAGCTTCTTCTGGGACATCGGCATGAACCACTTCATGGAGATTGCCAAGCTGCGCGCCGGCCGTCTGCTGTGGGCCAAGCTCGTCAAGCAGTTCCATCCCAAGAGCCTGAAGTCCTTGGCCCTGCGCACGCACTCGCAGACCTCCGGCTGGAGCCTGACCGCGCAGGATCCCTTCAACAACGTAACGCGCACCTGCATTGAGGCCATGGCCGCCGCTCTCGGTCACACCCAGTCGCTGCACACCAACGCCCTCGACGAGGCCATCGCCTTGCCCACGGACTTCTCCGCTCGCATCGCGCGCAACACCCAGATCTACCTCCAGCAGGAGACTGACATCTGCCGCGTGGTTGACCCTTGGGCCGGCTCCTACTACGTCGAGTACCTGACCAAGAATCTCGCCGACCGCGCCTGGAGTTTGATTCAGGAGGTGGAAGCTCTCGGCGGCATGACCAAGGCCATTGAGACCGGCGTGCCCAAGATGCGCATTGAAGAGGCCGCCGCGCGCAAGCAGGCGCGCATCGATTCCGGCGTCGAAACCATCGTCGGCATCAACGCCTACAAGCTCGATCACGAGGCGCCGCTCGACGTGCTGGACATTGACAACACGGCGGTGCGGGAGTCGCAGATCGCGCGCCTCAAAAAGCTCCGCGCCGAGCGCAACAGCCTCGAAGTCACCGAGGCTCTTGCGGCCATCACCAGGTGCGCCCAGACCGGCGAAGGCAACCTGCTGGAACTGGCCGTGGACGCCGCCCGCAAGCGCGCCTCGGGGTGCGAAATCTCGGAGGGATTGGAAAAAGTGTACGGACGATACCAGGCCGTGGTGCGCTCCATCTTCGGCGTATACTCCGCGAGCCAGAACGAGCCAATCCCAGAAGGCCCGCGCCATGGTCGAGGAGTTTGCCAAGCTCGAAGGCCGCCGTCCGCGCGTCATGGTGGTCAAGATGGGGCAGGACGGCCACGATCGCGGCGCCAAGGTGGCCTCCACCGGCTTCGCGGACATCGGTTCGACGTGGACATAGGTCCGCTCTTCCAGACTCCGGCCGAGGCCGCCCGTGCCGCGGTTGAAAACGACGTGCACTTCCTCGGCGTCAGCAGCCTGGCCGCCGGACACAAGACCCTGGTTCCGGCCGTCATCGCCGAGCTCAAGCGCCTTGGCCGCGAGGACATCTTCGTATTCGTCGGCGGAATCATCCCGCCGCAGGATCACGACATCCTCTATGCTGCCGGAGCCGTCGGCATCTTGGCCCCGGCACGGTCATTCCGGTGTGCGCCCAGCAGATGTTCAAGGTGCTGCTGGATGCCTCCGAAGCGGTCAAGAGTTAGGCGGAGCAGGCTTGGACTCGCGCCCTAAATCGTTTCTGTCGGTCACGCCCGGCGTCACGGAGCCACCCTCGGTCACCACTCGGAAGGTGGCCGTGTCGCGGGCGCGATTGTCCTTCGACGAATACGTGCAGGGCATCTTCCGCGGCGACCGCATGATTCTCGCCAAGGCCATCACCCTGATCGAAAGCGCCCGCCCGCAGGATAACGAACTGGCGCAGAATTGATTCAGGCCTGCCTGCCCAAGGCCGGCAACTCGCTGCGCATCGGCATCACGGGCATGCCCAGGCGCGGGCGAAAGCGCATTTCCTCGAAGCGCTGGGCACCGGGCTGGCCAAGGACGGTGTCTAGCTTCGGCGGTGCTCGCCGTGGACCCCAGCAGTGCGCTCTCCGGTGGCAGAACGTCGGCGACAAAACCCGCATGGAGCAGCTCGCAGCCTGCGAGAGTGCCTTCATACGGCCTTCGCTCTAAAAGGCTCGCTCGGCGGAGTGGCCCGCCGCCGCCGGGAGGCCATGATCCTCTGCGAGGCCGCCCGCTGCCGCGTCGTGTTGCGCGTGGAAACCGTCGGCGTCGGCCAATCCGAGACCCTGGTGCACGGCATGATTGATTTCTTCCTGCTGCTGATGATCGCCGGCGCCGGCGACGAGTTCCAGGCATCAAGCGCGGCATCATCGAGATGGCCGACATGATGGTCATCAATAAGGCGGGGGTCTGCAGCGCGCGCAGTCCGCCCGCCAGGCTTATGCCTCAGCCCTGCACATGTTCCCTGCCCGCGCCGATGGATGGCTTCCCCGGTCCTCACCTGCTCCTCCCTCACCGGCGCGGGAATCGTGGAGGTCTGGGAGACGATCGAGAGCTTCGAGCAGCCGGCGAAGAAGGGCGGAAGCTTTGACGCCAACCGCCGCAGCCAGCACGTGCAGTGGCTGACGCAGACCATCGAACACGATCTCCTGATGGAGTTCTGGAACGACCCGCGCGTCCAGGAGCAGCTCGCCACCGTTCGCGAACAGGTGGAGAGCGGCGACCTCTACTCCGGCTACGCGGCGCGCAAGCTCGTGAATCTCTTCCGCAACCGCCCGTAAACTGCCGGCCGCCGAGGCCCCGTACCGGGGCCGGCAGCGCGTCCTCTCACGACATCAGACAACAAGACCCTGCCTCTCGCGTCATCTCGAATATTAGGAACGTACAGCGGCTCCGAATTCGACTCCCGCGCCGCGCGCCTGGCATCCGCTTGCCTGCTGTACTTACAAGCACCCGGAGAGGGACTCAAAATCCCTCAGTCCCATTCACTGAATTCGCTCCAAAAGAAAATCGCCCGGAGGTTTGAAGCCTCCGGGCGCGTCATGCAGTGCAGTGTTACTTAGGCAAGGAAGAACTCTTTGGTGATCTCGACGTACTTGTCGGCCGGGATGTGGCTCTTGATGCTGCCGTGGGCCAGTCCGCCGTCCTGCGCCAGTGCCAGGTTGCCGTCCGTGGTGTAGGCGGCCAGCTTCTTGGCGCTGTCGGCCACCAGGTTGCGAGCCATCGTGCCGCTCAGCAGGTTGCGGAAGTTCGTCTTCGCGTCGGGAGCCTGCACGGTCATCAGCCAGCTGTTGCCGTAAGGATCGGCGGTCAGGGTCTCGGGGTGGCGGGCGACTTCGTCGTTCACATCGCTCACCGTGCCTTCGATCGGGCTGACCATCTCGATGAGCTCGCCGTTGACGCGGAAGCTCCACACCTTCTGGCCCTGGCGAACCCACTGTCCGCGCTGCGGGAGGTTGACTTCCTCGGCCTCGCCGATGAGCTTGGCGGCGAAGTCGTCGATGCCGGCGCGCACCAGGTTCGGGCTCTCACCCAGCGCCCAGGCATGACCCTGGTGGAAGCGCAGGTGCTCGGGGATGGCGAAGCCGGCGACGACCGGAGCGGCCTTGTAAGAACCAGCCTCGGCGGCCGGAGCGGTCTGCAGAACGTATTCAGGAGCGGGCTTGTTGGTGAAGCGTTCCACGACCAGGAAGCTAACGAAGAGTGCGAGAACCAGGATAACTGTCATTGTCGAATCCTCCGCCCCGTTGGGGCCTTTTATGAAGTTTCCGCGGATCCTGGGCTCTTCCTTGCCTGGCCCGCGTACGCACTTACATAAAGCACTCGACTGGCCAAACGAAGACGATGCCTGCAAACTGCACAAAACATGAGCGTTAGCAGATTTACGCGAGATGCTGCATAAAATCGCCACACGGGTATCTGTTGCACAACACAACAGCGAAAAACGGCGCAGCGGCGACAGACAACGCCATCCAACACACAGAATCAACGACTTACGCCAGTGTTGCGAACGTATGCATAGAAACGCAACGACGTTGCAGTTCACAACACAGCCGGATGGTTTTCCACAGGGGTATGTGACGGGTGGCAAAATAAACGG
>CAVRDQ010000118.1:0-10529 GCA_963719655.1 uncultured Acidobacteriota bacterium
CAGACATATCAGTCACGGTCTGGGTGAAAGATGCGGCTCCCGTGGACGAGACGGGCGCGCCGTAGGTGCTCTGAAAGGATGATTGCAGTAGGGACGGCGGCACGCTGTTGCCCCCTCGCGTGGCCGACTCCAATTGCCTGGAGCTGGCCATGGTGGCGCTGTTCGTAGGAACGCCATGACGCTTGTCATCCAAGGACGGTACGTGGTGATCGTCGTCGAGATCGACGATTGTGCCTGGCCAATCTGGGATTGTGGATAGATCGTATTGGTCAGGAACTGGGCCTGTTGGATGCTGGTACCGTCAATATCAGAAGTGGAGCCGCCCAGACTGGTCACGGTAGTAAAGCAGTCTGTGAACGCACTAAAGATATCCGCATAGGCGTACTTGGCAGGCCACACCAACAGCAATACGACGAGCGGCGCTGCGGCGATGACACACCGGCGGAAGATAGTGTTTCTCATGGGAGATGAGCTCATACGTTTGCCTCCTGCGTCAGTGAACTGGTGAATACGGTTGGATTGGACTGATAGACCTCGCCCGAGACCTCTTCCGGCAATTCGGGAAGCGAGGAAATACCGTTGGGATACTGCACCGACAATGAGTACAGTTGGTCGAACATGGAGAGATCTGGATGCAGGCGCTTCCAGTAGTCGCGATAGGTCTTCTCTCGCGGCATTGTGGTCATGGTCCAATACTCAAAAGGTGTGATGCGCACAAAGACGATCTGCGTAGTCTCGGGGCTATCTCCTACGGTCAACAGAAACTGGCTCTGTTTGCCCTTCTCTGTCATGCCTATGCTCTTGACCGCATTGCATACGATCGGATTGAAGTGCAGAAAGTGTTCCAGAACCTTGATGTTTCCCTTCTGGCGGCCAATGAGGCGGGTCGCCGTGGTCGAGAGAATGGCAGCGCCGATGGGTTTGGGATTGTCCGGAGTCCCGGTGAAGTCCTCTACCGACTGGGATACGCCCCACACGCAGGCGTTCCGTTTACGGGCCGTGCGGAATAGCTGCTCCACCGTTACGGACAAATCCCGAGAGTCGAGCAGGGACCAGCATTCGTCGAGAATCACGATGGAGCGACGGCCCGATTCGCCTACTGCACGGTTCGTCGTGGCATAGGCGATCAATAGGCTCATCGCGGTTTCAAGGCGGGGATCGTCTTTGAGTTGCTCAATGTTGAAGTACAGCCAGGGAGCCGTCATCGGGACCGTCGTCTGGCGGTCGAAGAGGTTGGCATACATTCCCTGTCCAACCCACGAACCGAGTTTGAAAGCCGCGATGTGGGCTAATTCCTCGATCTTCGGTTGTCCGCGCTCCTGGTAGGTTTCGAGGTCGGCCTTGAGATCGCTGAATACGGGAATTTTGGAGCCCGAGCGTTTGGAAGCGATGCGGTCATACGTGGTCTTGATCGCCTGATCCAATATTCCGTCCAGGATGTCCGCATCGTAGTTGCCGCCTCCGCCAATCATGTAGCGTGCGAGCGTCTTCAAGAACGCGACGTGATCTTTAGAGGGCGTTGCATGTCCCGGCTCAAGATCAAATGGATTGATCGTGAACTTGGAGTCGAGCGACATCTTCAGCATCTGTCCGCCCATCAACTCAACCGCAGTTTTGTAGGAATCACCGCGCTCGAGGATGGAGACTTTGGTGTCGCGGCGGGCACACGTAAGGAGCAGCTTACCGATGAGAACGCTCTTGCCGGAACCAGAGTTGGCGCAGATCAGCGCATTGGCATTTTCCAGGCTCGCATCAAAGGGTGAATATGGAAGCAGATGCCGGTATGGTGTATGCCAGAGGGTTAGCGGCTCGCGCTGCATTCCGCTCCACGGCATCTCCAGCGGCACTAGATCGGCGGCGTGTTCGCTGAGCAGGTCCATTTCACGACGATCACTCGTTGCAAGACCAGGCAACGTGCTGAAGAAGATGCGGCGTTTTGCGAGCGTCTCAGCCAGCGCAGTCGCTCCATTTCTCCTGGCGATCACCTGCAATAGCTGCTGGCGGAAGCTGGCAAGCTGACGCTCCGCTTGCTCGTATTCCTTGGAAGTCGTCGCCGGTTTGGATGTGCGATAGGTAATGGAGAATGACACCTGCGTCGTCTTGCAGGAGCCTGAGATAAGCCGCTCCTGTATCTCCAGTAATTCGCGCGCCTGGACAGCAGCCCCCACGTCCACCTTGTGATTGCCATCCTTGTCCAGCTGCGCCGCCTGCATCTTCTTGTAACGGCTCTTGTACTTCTCAATCACCTTCTGCTGGTTCGGTATTAAGAAGTGGACGGAGATCGTGAGAGGAAACCCACAGGTAAGCAGCTCCCGGATAATTCCTGGGAAGGTTGCCTCGGGCGGGACTTTCATCGTGATGCACCCGTACAGGAAACCATCGATATTGAGGTAGTCTTCCGTCTCATCCAGTATCGAGACGCTCCCCAGTTGCTCGCGTGCAGTGAGCGGGTGGGTGTCAAGGTGGTTTGGGGGACGAAAGCCTCGCCTCGATATTGGACTTGGACTCAGCGCGCGGCTCACTTCCGCAAAGAATTCATCTGCAGCCATGCGTGATGGATTTAACCCCGCCGTCTTCAAGGACGACTCAATACCGCGAAGGAAGCTCTCAAACTGAGTGACAATTGCGAGGTGTTTTTTCTTGCCGAGCTGGGCTTGTGACTCGGTGGACACCGGTGCCACGAGATTCTTAAACAGGCGCCTTAATGAATTGGCGAATCCGCTAGGCCCAGTCTCTTTCGACTGTTCCGCCCCATTGGCCGCCGGCGCTTTCGCCTCATCCTTGTGGCCGTCCAGGAAGCTGGTAGTAGTGCGATTGAGGCGTTCATGTAGTGCGGGATCCCAGATCAAATACACTGCGGCCAGTCGCGTCAGAAATTCGCCGCGTTCTTCTTCTTTTCTCCACCCTTCGATTCGAATCGCATCCATGCGTCGTGCGACATCGGACTCCGTACGTTGCAATGCCTCGTAACGATCGATAAGACCGTTGGCGTTCTCGACGACCTCGTAGCGGAACTGGACGCGCATGCTCTCTTCTGGGACAGTTCGTAGCAGAGCCTCTACCCGCGATTTCATTTCGTTCATCGCGTCGTCATCGCCGAAGTACGTCAGTGCCCCACCAAGATGGAAGCCTGCGACATAGCACCCATCAGTTCGGACCATGACCCCATCGGCATGCGACAGCGCCCCTGGTAGAAAGTCGCGAATGGGAAGCAGCGAGTAGATACCCGGCGTGACGAGAGAACGGTGGTGTTCGGCGGTTGTAGTAGGCATCAGTCGTCCTCCTCGGACAGGTATTGAGAGGGAAATTGTTCATCGTGCTCGCAGGCTGCATATGCACGCGGTTTCGTGTACCAGGCAATCAGGTCCTTCATATATCCGCGCGGTTTGCCGTACTTGAAAATGGAGAGCGCGGGCACCCCAAGGATCAATACCAGGAGCATCAGCGCCCAGTTAAGGGGAAGAAATACTAGATAGCGATCCGGAAACAAGAACTGCCCGCCCATGAGAGCCCCTATGCAGACAATGCCGATGATCATCATGTCCTCGATTTCGAGGCCCATCAGATAGACCGGGTTGTGCAGGTTGCGCGATACCGGTGAGACTTGCAGAGACATTCGATTAGCTCCCAATCTGCTGGCCGTTGGCGACCCAATACTCAATCAGCCGCATGATTGCCGAGACCGCGCAGCACATTACCGCGGTGGCAAAGTGTTTGATCGGCCTGAGGTCTGTTCGCATGGTGGTTAGCTCTTCAAACGAGATTCCGGCACGCACGACCTCGATGGCTGCGTAGACCGGCAGAATCACGTTCGCCACCCAATTTGTCACGTTCAGAAGGGCATTGGAGTAGGTGTCGGTGACTACCGAGTTTCCGGCACTCGTTGCGACGAAGTACTCCGCAAGGCGAGTGATGCCGGAGAGGCTGATGGCAACCATGACACCGATTACACAGCGCTCCATGCTTTCGCCTTTGGAGTATTTGTAGACTCCGACTGCGAGGAACAGTGCGGCCATGACGGGCATAATAATCAGGCCAATCCAATTGACCATCGCCAGGATTGCCTGTGCCGGATCAGTTGCACTCGACATTGCTTGACTCCTTGGCCGGGTGGCGAAGCGCGTTCGCGATTCTGGCGCTGGTCTCCCACGCTTTTTGACCAACCAGTGATAGACAGTAGAAAAACGAGAGGACGTTGAACCCCGCAAATCCCACTCGAAGTACAATGAGGCCCATCCGGAAACGCGCCAATATCGCCACGGTAATCGCAGCTGCGGCAAGGAGAACCACGAAGATAACGGGCTGGCGCAGCTTCGTAAGAGTGCTGTTGTTTACCATGTGATCGTGGCTCCCATCCATCCGGTGACAAGTGACCACAATCCGCTGAAGCTCAGAAACGCGAGCCCAGAGAAGGCCACTACGCCCCATGGCCTGGAGCGTTGGTAGTTGATCGCTGCCCCAACGAAGCACAGGACTGCAACGTAAGGACTTATCGTCATGGCCAGGTAGTTGAACATGCTGTCGAGCACGTCGGCGGACGCGAAGGCTACGGTGGAGGTTGTGCTGCTGGAAGAAGTGGACCAGGTCTTCGCAAGTGTCCAGAATGCCTGTGATCCAAGCACAAATAGCGCCGAAATGATCGACGGCAACGGCGAGTGCCCCTCGGAGCTATCAAGAATGGACTTGAAGCAGAGAGCAGCTGCCATCAAGGGCACAATGCGTCCGACGAGGATATTGTTGACGAAGCTTGTGATTCCCGTGGTAAGACTGGTCGCAACCGACCCGAAAGTCCCGGTTCCGGCGCCGGAAGGCGGAACGGGAGCTGGCCCACCAGAGAAAAGCCCGGGAATGGTCGCAGAAAAGATTGCCGGCAGGGTCAGCAGGAGCGCTCCCCAGAACAACCACTTGAAGAAGCCCCCACCGGCGTCGTAATTGGTGCCTCCTTCCCCACGCAGCCGCAAACCCGCGAGCACGATTGACCCGAGGGCGGCGACCGGAAGGAGAGTCACCATGCATGCCGGAGATCTCCGACACAAAATCCGGCAGAGCGGTGGTCACTAGACGTTCCTCACAAAGTGGTGCAGTACGGCAACCACAGGATGATTCGTGAAGATGGGGAGTTGGTGAAGGCTGCCCCCGACCTGTTGGCCTTGTGCGATGAAGTACTCGATGAGTCGCGTGACGGCCGAAACCGCGAGGAAGATACCGCCGCCCACGATACTGCTCATGTATGGCCGGTTTGCCTGGTACTTGAAGGCGGCGGCGACAAAACAGCCGGCGGCGATCACCGGGCAGATCACGTTGCATATCCAGTTGACGGCGTTGAGCACCGTGCCCTCAACCTGCGTAGCCTGTTGTCCTTGCACAGCCTGGCCAACCGCTGGCGATTTGCCGAGATTCTGGGCCGTGCCTGTGACGGGAAACAACAACAGCGTAAAGAGACAGACAACCGCCATGAACCTTCCGTAGCGGAACTTGATGCGCGTGAAAAAACGAGTCCATACACCCTCCGTTGCAATGTGATAGTTAGCATAGTTACACTATTACAGTTATAACGCAAGAGAAAATGTAGGGTTTTTATTCAGCTGATTTACGTTGATGTCTGGGGATTGACGGAGGACCTGACGTGCCCTTGCTGACTGAGTACCAGCCTAAGAGATTCGGTCTAAACGTAGCCGCGGGCGCGGCGTGGGGAAAAGTTCAGTTAGAGAGATTGCGAAGGAAGGAGAGTAGTTGAAAGTGCACCACACCTCGTAGCTGCCAGGCAATTCACTGCCTGACTCTCGTATGTACGGCTTACATGATAGAAGACAAGCCCTTCGCCTTCACCAAACACAACAGTTTGAGAGATGGCCCATTCGGACGTTTCTCCCCGCGCTCCCATTGGCTGACAAGACTCGGAGGTATATTAAGATATCGTGCAAAGACTGCCTGGCTCGCCCGCTCACGCTTCCGAAGGTTCACAATTCCGGATGGCGTCATCTCCTGAATGGGTGTGAGGCACTGTTCGTCAAAATGACGCATCGTCACCTTATCGATCACCCCAGCTTCATGCAGGTCAGACATCATCTCATGCACGGCTGCCATTGCCGGACTGCTGTACTTCTTTGACATGTTCTCCACCCCCATCTTCTATTGCATCTCCGAGGTCGCCGGCTTGGGAACCTCAATAAATGCACCCTTCTTGATTGCCGTCGTGAGCTCAGCGTCGCCCAGATTAAGAATGACCTTGGCGGCCTCCTTGTAGGCTTTCAACTCCCTGGGGCCAATGTTGTCGAGCGCGCTCTTTTCAAACCCATACACAAACACGGCTTTTGCATCGGCTTTGAATAAGATGATCGACCGAAACCCGCCAGACTTACCTTCTCCGGCCCGGGCGATCCGCTGTTTAATGACCTTACCGCCAAGATCAGCGTCAATCAGGCCCTTCTCCGCCCTTTCGACAACTTCCCAGAGCTCAGCGTCTGTGATGTCATTGCTCCGCGCAAAGCGACCGAACGCTTTGCTCATTAAAAGACGCATCCGCGCCTCCAACTATAGCACTCTGTGCTATAGTTTATCCATTCCTCTTGCTGTCACAACGCAGGATCAAGCATCGACATTCACGGTTGAAGGACCCTATTTTTTCGTTGCCACCAATAATATGGGGGCCTATTCGTCAGCCCGCCGTGAGCAGAGAGTCCACGGCGGGCAAACTTGACGGATGCAAGGGTCGGCAAAAAAACACTTCCGGTATCAGCCTATCGTCCTGACAATGCCGAAGAAATCTGCGGGCGGCCGGAGTTGGCTGCCGAAGACGGCTGTTGTGCTGAGTTCTGGGGTAGCGCTGCCTTGGTAAACACCATATAGAGCTCGGTGCCTGCGGCCAGCGTGACCACAATTCGCTCGTTCGAGATCAATTTGGCAATCTGGGTATCGGCGGTGTTTCCCATGTTATGAGAGAGCTGCGAGCGCATCATATCCTGACCGCTCAGTGCCGAACTTGTGTTGTTTCCAAGCATCATAGCCGTGGTTTGGCCAATACCGGACAGGGTGGCAACAAACATGGCCTTGCCGCGGCTGCTTCCGGTCACTTGCCCCTTCAGTGAGCGCAGATTGGTATCGACCGCCACGGCGCTGATCGGCACGGTGGAACCGTTTGGCAGATCGATGGACTCAAACGCGATTGCCATGTTTCCGTGCGCATCTGCGCCGTTAATGCGCCCAATCGCCCGGCTTCCCGCTGGTAGGACAATTTGTCCGTTGCGCTCGTAGTTGTATTCGATCACTGCAGTTACGGGAGCCGCAACCGATGTAGTGGCAGAGGCTTCCAGCCGAGCGGCAACGTGGAAACCTGGTTCCAGCCCAAAGTTCGTGATCGCAGGTCCAAGAAACTGTGCTGCGTCAGCTGTAGCAGGCCCATTCTTTCGAGAGAACACGATGCGCGTTTTGGTGACCTCATCATTCCATGTTCGCATTGACTCGCTATAGGAGGCCCCGGATTGGCATGGTGTTCCGCCTACTCTAGGCCCGCTGACGAGTTGACCAGTTCCGGCTCCGTTGTATGACGGTGGTTGGAAGGGGGCGATGGAACCTATAGTCTTCAGTGGGCCATTGAGTTGTTGGGAGGCTAACGCCGTGGAACCAGGAGTGCCTTGGAGCTGCGGGACTCCGCTACCTGTAGCCTTTCCAGCTTCGGTCGACTTCGCGTGGGCTTCCTCCGCCTCTCTAGTATGGCGTTTTTGCGCCTCCAGAGTGTTCTTGGTCGCGAGAATTCCGCCAGGCGTAATGGTGTCGGGATCGTTACCAGTTGCTGCAGTTGGAGTGTTGTTCTCGTCGGCAGGCATAACCCCTGTGGTGGTAGTTGCCTGCTTTTGAACAGGTGACTGTTTTTGATCCTTGGCATGGGGTTTTGTCGGCAACATCTTGTGCGAGAAGACGAGCACAACGACCAGCAACGCAAGGAGTAGTCCAATGCCGGCGAAAATCAGTTTGTTCATTCCGGCAGGAACGTGGCTCGGCTTTGCTGGGCGGGTGTATGGGGTAGCTTCCGCTTCGGATGCAGCAGAATGGAGCGTTGGTTGATCTGTTGTCTTCTGGGCCATAGTGTCTCTCCTCCTAGAATCCTGGTGCAACAAACGGAAGTGGAATCATTACTGGATGGTCGACAGCATCGGCCGTGGCGAGTTGCAGAAGCAGCGTTTCCCTGCTCTGCTTGAATCCTGGGCGCGAAAACTGCACTACCCCATCCAATCGTTCACCGGGAGCCAGCTTGACAGCATTCTGGCGAAAGTCCTGGATCGAGACCGGCGCCGCGAGGATTCCCTTCTTGCTGGGTTTCTTTCGGACCGGGTTGCCGAGCTGAATCTGTGGTGTCAGTACCTGTACCCAGTCCCTGCTGACGTTCAGGACGGAGTAGGACACCATCATCGTGTCGCCAACTTGCTCTGTGCGACCAAGCGATGCGGCGATGGATCTGGTCGCGTTGGTATTTGTCCTATCCAGTTTTGCGAGATCATCGGCAGTGATCCAGTGGGGCGTTGCCAGATCTGCCTGAGCGGCGAGCACAGCGTCAATCACGGAAACAGGTTGCACGGTGCGTACAGAGGATCGAGTCGGATAACTCCTCACGAACGGAACTGAGAGCTTAGGCCCCGTCGCAGGATGCGGAATAGCGGCCTCTTGCGGCCCTGCAAAGGCCAGTAGCGACCTGTCAGGGCGATAATCGAGCACGAAATCAACGTCATACTGTGCTGCGGAATTGCCCGAGGAGATCAACTTCAGGCTGATGGTTTCGCCGCTGGCCAGGGCAACCAGCAGATTGCTCTCCGCAGCGTCGTGGGTAAGCGGGCTCACGTAAACCAACCTCGGCTCATTTTCCACATGTTCGGCGGTAAACAGCGTCGGGGCACCGACGGCAATTGAGGTGACAGCTTCGGGGAGATGAATTGTGCTGATGTACAGGGGCTTGCAATGAACCTCGCCAACGCTGGTACTGTCGACCGGACGGCTTTCAATGCGAGCATCCACTGAACGGGACGGCGCTCCCGCCGGGATCTGCGGTTTTGACGGCGCCAGATCTGCACCCGAAGGTACGCTCACCGTACTCCCTCCCACCGCAGATGGAGGGGCATTAACTGGTGAAGGTGGCGATGCCGTCTGAGCTGACACAGGCAGTGCGGTCAAGGAAAGAGCAAGAGAGAGGACAAATAGCTTCATTATTGATCGCCTCCATGGGCGAGATTAGTTGGACTGTTGTGGAGGGCGAGCTCCGCAAGGTAGAGACGTCGAACGGAAGCAACGTACGCATACACATCGGCGTCGGAGTAGTGGAGACCACGACGTAGGATTGGGCGGCTTCCTCGGTAATACGCCGCCAATACTAGACGGAAGTCTCCGCCGAACTGCTGCATTAAATCGGCGAGGTATCGAGTCCCACCGGAGAGGTTTTCTGAGATGTCGAAGGGATTTTGCACACCATACTCTGCTGCGGTAGCCGGCATGAGCTGCATTAGTCCCATAGCGCCTTTGGTGGAGATTGCCCTTGGATTCCAGCCGGACTCCTGGGTGATGATCGCGTGGATCAGCTCTTTGGGAATCTGATAGTGGGCGGCGTACGCGTCGGCGTAGTAAACCTCTTTATCATGGCCAGTCTCTGGAAATCTGCCAGCCGCAGCAGAAAGGGAGAACACCAGCAATAGGAGCACTTCAGTGAAGAGCCGAATCATTCAGCGGAAGCCTCGAACGGCATCAACGAAGAGGGTTGGGGAACGTCATTCGTACGGATAGGAGCTTCCGGCACCTGAATATCGTTCCGACCCATTTCGTCGGCGATGATACGCGCATTGTCCATGAAGCTCTCGAACCTCCCAGAAACTAGCAGACTGGCTCGATCCTTCTCAGTCTTGGCAATGAACGGCAGCATGACGGCCTTATGGTCGTCCCTGATTTCTTTCAGATTCAATTTGTCGAGCGCCAGAGCGAGGGTGATCATTTCGGAAATCGAAGGGGGCTTTTCCATCTTGAAGGCCCGTAGCGTCTTCGCGAAGCCCGCTATGAAGTAGTGGATAGCCTTTGAGCAATGCGGCGTGCGGCTTGCGACAATGGCCGCTTCCTGTTCAGGTGTGGGATGATTGATGTAGATGCGGGCACAGCGCCGTAAAAGGGGGTAGCCGAGTTGCCG
Source organism: uncultured Acidobacteriota bacterium (assembly GCA_963719655.1). Taxonomy (GTDB): domain Bacteria; phylum Acidobacteriota; class Terriglobia; order Terriglobales; family Acidobacteriaceae; genus TOLSYN. The sequence goes on from CAVRDQ010000118.1 coordinate 10,163, forward strand.
TTCGTCGTTGGCCGTGACGATCGTGAACGGGGGATGAACTGCCTTGATCTCGCCTAGGCCCGGGATCGTCAGCTGCCATTCGCCAAGAAACTCAAGCAGTTGGGCCTCAAAGGCATGGCTGATCTTGTCGATTTCATCGACCAGTAGAATGCATCGAGATTGCGTCTCGAGCGCGCTTAGAAGTGGCCCTGCTAGATAGAAGGCACGATCTGAAACTCTTTTTGCGGCCTCGTCAAACGTTCCGTCATGACAACGCACATAGAGTTGCCGCAATTCATCACTGAAACTGCCGATAGCCTCCTTGTCAGTGAGGCCTTCGTAACACTGCAGGCGAGCAACACCAAAAACTGAACCAAAGGCGCACACA
>CAVRDQ010000119.1:0-14820 GCA_963719655.1 uncultured Acidobacteriota bacterium
TGCTGACCACGCGGGCGGCGGCTCCGTGGGCGCAATCCAATACGACGCGCTTGAAGCGGTCGCCTTCCACCAGTCCGCGGCTGTTCCAACCCACGGCCTGCACTCCGCGCAGAATCAGCAGTCCGCAGCCGGGTGTCACGGCGGCAGCGGCGGCGATGAGCGCTTCCAGGGTCTCGGTCTGCGTGCGTGTGGCGGCAATGGCCAGTGCTCCGTCGCGCAGCTCGACTACCCCCACAGGGGGCGCGTCGAGCGCGGCATTGAGCGGATCGTCGGAAGCGGAGCCATTGGGTGCCTCGGCGGCTACGCGACGCGCAATCTCGGCGGCAACCTCCTCGATGTGCGAGTGGATGAGCTCCTCGAGGGCAGCGGCGGCGATCTCCCGGTAGCGTTCTTCGTTGGCCATGACAGCTTTCCGCTCGCCCCGGCGGGGCGGCACAAATCGGCGTATCTTAATACGCGTATCCTACGGATTATGGGTTGGGTGCGGCGGGCTGTCAACGCCTTGGGACTCAACTTTGCAATCCCCGCGACGGCAGATTGCGGAGCACGCACTTTGTCATACGGCTCAAGGCCCGCTACAATGACGCCAGACGATTCTTTCTGTAATTTGTGAATCAGTTTACCCATGGAAACCATCGAAAAGAACGTAGCCGAAGCACCCAGCGAAGAGACGCTGCTGGTCAATGCCGCTCGCGGCGGAGAGATTGCAGCGTTTGAGAAGCTGGTGAAGCGGTACGACCGCAACGTTTTCCGCATTGCGCAGCACATCACGCAAAACCGTGAGGATGCCGAAGACGTTGTGCAGGACGCGTTCCTGAAGGCGTATCAGAACCTGGGACAGTTTCAGGGGCAGTCGAAGTTTTATACCTGGCTGGTGCGCATTGCGGTGAACGAGGCCCTGATGCGGCTGCGGCGTCGGCGTCCGGAGCGCATGATCAGCCTGGACGAAGATGTGAAGACGGAAGAGGATTCCATGCCCCGCGAAGTTGCGGACTGGAGCCCGAATCCCGAGCAGCAGTACTCGCAAGGGGAGCTGAAGGAGATCCTGGGTAAGACCATTCAGGGATTGCCGGCTGGTTTCCGGACGGTGTTCGTGCTGCGGGACGTGGAGGGTTTATCCACGGAGGAGACAGCGGCGGCGTTGGAGTTGAGCGTGCCGGCCGTGAAATCCAGATTACTGCGGGCACGTTTGCAGTTACGCGAGCGCCTCAACAAGTACTTTAAAAGACGCGATGGAGAAGCCAGACCGTGAAATGCTCTGATTTCCTTAAAGAGCTGAGCGATTACCTCGACAACACCATGGACGCCTCGACCAAGGCGGACCTGGAGGAACATTTGCAGTGGTGCCATAACTGCTACGTCGTGTGTAACACCACCAAGAGCACCATCGAGATCTATCGCGGCTCCGAACTCTACGAGTTGCCGGACGAACTTCGCGGACGCTTGCAGACGGCCATCCTGAGCAAGTGCGCCTGCCACAGCCAGGACAAAGCCGTAGCTCCCCCGGATAACGCAACGGTCGCCAAGGCCGATGGCGAAAAGTAGCGCTCGATTCCAGACAAGGCTGCGCACGCGCAGATAGAAAAGGCCCACCGGTTGGTGGGCCTTCTGCTTTGCGGGCAATCACGCTCAGCGATGCTTCTTCTTGTCCTTGTTCTTATGGCCGTGCTTCCCTGCCGGTTTCTTCTCCGGCTTGGAGGCTTTCTTTACGGGCTTCGTCGAGGGCTTCGAAGTCTTCTTTGGCACAGCCTTCTTGGGAGCCGCCTTCTTCGGCACAATTTTCTTGGGCGCGGGTTTCGCGGCAGCCTTCTTCACCGCAGCTTTTCTCACCGGCTTCGGCGCGGGCTTGGCAGCTTTCTTAGCCACGGGCTTGGCAGGAGCAGGCTTCTTGACCGCTTTGGCCGCGGGTGCAGGAGGAACAGGCTTCTTGACCTCTTTCGCCGCGGGCACCGGCTTGGCCGCAGCTTTCGCCGCCTTGGCGACAGGCGCGGGCTTTGCTGCCGGAGCCGCAACCGTGGCGGCCACGGCCAGTTCGTCCGTGACAGGCGCAGCAGACGGCTTGGCGACAACAGGCTTCTTCACGGCCGAGCGTCCACGGCGCACCGGTGCGGGCGGCGGAGGCGGCGGAGGCGGCTCGAAGGGCGCGAGGAAGCGCGCAATCTCGGCATCGCTGCGCAGCTTGCCATCGAGCAGAAGGAAGAACGCCTCCTGGCAGATATTGGCGTACTCGGGAAGCTGCGGAGTGATGCGCAGTTCGGTCATCTTGGCGTAGGGGATGCGCTCGGTGAACTGGCGCCACTTGCCAAGGAAGTTCCTGATCTTCTCCGTGACCGTCTTGTTGCGGCCGGTGACGTCAAGATAAAGAATGGCTTCGGGCTTTGCCTGGGTCAGCAGCTTCCAGGTGCCGCTGTTGGTGCTGGCCTCGCGCGAGGTGAGCTTCTTGCTCAGCTCCTTGGCATCGTGCTCCAGGCGCTTCCAGGCCGCCACGAATTCGCGGTGCGGAATCTGCTTCTGAATCCACGCGGTGTCCGCGTCGTTGAGCCGGAGGGTGAGGAAGTGCATGACGGCCGGAGCGGCGTCGGCGGTGATTCCGTAGGCGGCCATCAGCTGGTTGGTCTTCAGCAGATGGGTCAGCTCGGGCACGTCAGCCTTGCTCACCGTCCAGCGGGGCAGCAGAACCTTGAGCCAGCCCTCGGCTTCCAAGGCCTTCATTACGGCCAAAGGATTTTCCTCGTGGGCAATCTGCTCGATCTCGTATCCGATGGCGCGCGGAGAGATGTACTGGATGTATTCGCCTTCGATGGCGTTGTCGTAACGGGCGCGCGTCCGGTCTTCCAGCTCCCAGCCAAAGCGGGTGGAGAAGCGGATGGCGCGAATCAGCCGGGCCGGGTCTTCCAGGAAGGCGTAGGTGTGCAGCACGCGCAGCAGGCGGGCTTCGATGTCGGCCGCGCCGTTGAAGGGGTCCAGCAGCAGGCCGCGCGAGCCTTCATTGAGCGAGAGCGCCATGGCGTTGGAGGTAAAGTCGCGGCGGCGCAGGTCCTCGTTGATGGTGGCGGGCTTGATCTGCGGCAGCTTACCGGGCTTGTCGAAGTGCTCCAGGCGAGCCATGCTGATTTCGACCCGGACGCCGTTGAGCACCGCGTGGAGGACGTGATAATGCTCGTCCACGAGGTCCACAATGCCGCCGGCGCGTTCGATATCCCGCTGTAATTTCAACGGGTTACCTTGAACGGTGAAGTCCAGGTCGTGGATTGGGTAGCCGGTGAGGATGTCCCGAATGGCCCCGCCCGTGAGGTAGACGTTCATGCCATGGGTGCGGGCTATGGTCTGGACGGTTTCGACGGTGCGCATCTGCTCTGGCAGCAGGCGCGTCTCCATTGTGTATATGTAATCGGCCATGGTCCTAAGGGGTAGTGAAATCAATCGTTTAACTGCCCCTGCAAACCCTCCGGACGGAGCCTGCGGCCCCTGTTTCGGGCTGCGTAAGGCTCTCAATAAGTCTTTAGCGTGTAATCACTTACAGGCACTTTGCTACAATCCTGCTACAAACCGAGACGATATCACAGACCGCGGCTTTTTGGCTACAAAGAATCCAAGCCAATGGAGAAATGTTGCATAAAGGCACTGGCCGGCCGCTCGTTAAGGTTAACCGTTTGATGACCCTGGGGAGGATTTTACTGCGTCCCCGGGCGGAGGGGTGCGACAATCGGTCAACGCCACGGGTTGTGGTGCGAAATTATCCTCTACTAGCTCTGGGCATGTACCAGGTTTGGACACGGGCAGGGACTGCGAAATGGCTTCCACACACAAAAAGGTGATCGTCCGCAAGATGGACCGCGACAGCGTAAACGGCTACGTGGCCGCCGACGACTTCCTGGTGGGCAACAAGGTGGAGCTGCTGAACACGGCCGGCAACGTCGTGCTGGTGGATCTGGCTGAGATCAAAGGCGTCTACTACGTGCGGGAGTTCAGCGAGGCCAGTACCCTGCCGCGCAAGACCTTTACCACGCGTCCCCGGGTGGAGGGGCTGTGGCTGAGGCTGCGCTTCCGCGACGGCGAGACCCTGGAAGGCCTGATGCCGAACGACCTGTCGCTGGTGCGTCCGGAAGGCTACTTTTTGAACCCTCCTGACACGCGGGGGAATGTGCAGCGAATCTTCGCTCCGCGGGCGGCCGTGAGCGAGCTGACGGTGCTGGCCGTGATCGGCTCGGCGGCGGCCAAGCGGCGGCGGCAGGTGGCGGAACACGCTCCTACCCTGTTTGGCGAGTTGCCGGTGGAGTAGGGCCGACGCGCACAAGACTCTTCCCGCCCGAAGATCATCGTCTTTTCATCTGCTAATAGATTGATGCCCCAGAGTTGGCTGCTGTAGGCTAAGGCAGCATGAAACTCGAACTGATTGCGCAGAAGCTGGGCGCGACGCTGGAGAATGCGTCGCCGGACGTGGAAATTACCGGTGTGGCCACCCTGGAAGAGGCTGGCCCCGGTCAACTCACCTTTCTTACCAATTCCAAGTATGCGGCGCTTGCACGCTCGACCCCGGCGGCGGCGGTGATTGTCAGTCCCGAGGCTCCTGCCGAGGGCCGGCCCGTAATGCGCCATGCCAACCCCTATCTGGCCTTTGCGCGGGCATTGGAGTTGTTCTACCAGCCGCCCGCATACGCGCCCGGCATTCATCCCACGGCGGTGATTGACCCGTCGGCGACGATCGGCCCGGGTGCGCATATCGGTCCTTATGTGGTGATTGACGCCGACGTTGCAATTGGGCGCGACGCGGTGCTGCTGGCACATGTGGTCATCTATCGCGGAGCGAAGATTGGCGACCGCTTCTTTGCCCATGCGCAATCCATCGTGCGGGAGTTCTGCGAACTGGGCGACGACGTGCGCTTGCAGAATGGCGTGGTGATTGGCGCCGACGGATTTGGCTTTGCCCGCGACGGCTCGAAAGGATGGCACAAGATTGTGCAATCGGGCATCACTCGACTGGCCAACCGCGTGGAGGTGCAGGCCAACAGTTGCGTGGACCGCGCCAGCCTGGGCGTGACCGAGATTGGCGAAGACACGAAGATTGACAACCTGACGCAGGTGGGCCACGGCAGCAGCGTGGGGCAACATTCGATGCTCTGCTCGCAGGTGGGTCTGGCGGGCTCGACCAAAGTGGGCAACAACGTGATTTTGGCCGGTAAAGTCGGCGTGGCCGGGCACCTGACGATTGGCGATGGCGCGGTGGCGACGGCCCTGACGGGCATCCCCGGTGATGTGCCGGCCGGTGCGACGGTGAGCGGCTACCCGGCGATTGACAACCGGCAGTGGCTGCGCGCGGTGGCCGTCTTCCACAAGCTGCCGGAGATGGCGCGGACGCTGCGCAAGCTGGCGAAGGGCGAGCAGAAGGATTAAGCAATGGACGAGGGCAACGGCTTCCGAGTGGTGCGCGGCGGACAGGATGAGCCGAAGGGGCCCATCTGCGTGCTGCTGCTGGACGACCGCGAGGAGAACCTTCTGTTGCGCTCGACCATCCTGCGGCAAAAAGGTTACCGGGTGCTGACCTCGACCAGCGTGGAGGCGGCGCAGAAGGTATTGAACGACATTGACATCGCGGTGCTGGACTATCACCTGGGGGCGGGAAAGTTCGGCACCGAGGTGGCACAGACCCTGCGCGAACTGCGTCCCGAAGTGCCGATCATCATTCTGTCTTCGACCCTGGAGCGGAAGTTCGGCGGCATTGCGGACATGCATCTGCTGAAGGGTCACAGCTCGGTAGAGGAGTTGCTGGCGGCGCTGCGCAGCCTGGAGGGCAAGCAGCGCGGCAAGCCCGTGGTGGTGGACTCGCGCGACTTCTACTACAGCCGCATCGCCATGGCCATGGGCGACGACATGGTGCTGGAGATTTTGGACCGCGACGGCAACTGGCAATATGTGAACGATTACTTTGCCGCGCTGAACAATCAGCGGCGCGCGTGGTACGCGGGAAAGAATCTGTTCGAGCAGTTCCCTGCCATGCGCGAGGAGTGGGCGGAGATTCTGCGCACGGTGGCCGATACGCGGGAGACCTACATTGACCGGCGCAGCCACCAGACGCTGCCGCAGTTACCCGAAGAGAGTCAGCACTGGCAGTGGAACGTGCTGGTCTTCCCCTTGAAGCTGCACGACGGGCGCGACGGCGCGGTGCTGAGCGCGCGGCTGATGGAACGAAAATAAGATGGGAGCAAGCGGGATGAGAAAGATTCTGGCGGCGGTGGCGGCCATGCTGTTGATGGCGATTGCCGGGTGCAATTACACCAAGCCGGTGATGTATGTGAACCTGGCGAACAACTCCGGCGAGGCGCTGCGCAACGTGGAACTGAAGTATCCGACGGGAATCTTTGGGCTGCCGGAGCTGCGCAGCGGACTGACGAACAGCCGCATGGTTCCCATGGGCGAGCCATGCAGCTTCGCCGTGTTTTTTGAGGACGGCCGCGGAGCGGAGCACAAGCAGCAGTTTGAACTGGGCGCGAAGTGCCCGGTGGAAGTCGAGTTCAACGTGGCGCCGGGATTTGCCATCAGCGAGCGGACGCTGAGGCAGTAGGGCTACTCCGACGCCGGAGCATGGCGGTACTCCGCAGGCAGACCGCCTTCGATAGCCGCACGCACGGCGGCCAGCAGCGCGTCTTTATCCTTGAAGTCGTGGGGCTCGAGCGGCGCGTGGAAGCGCACGATCAACTCGGCGGCGCGCAGACGAAGTTTTCCCTTGGGCCAGGCATCGTAGCTGCCGACGATGGTGATGGGCACGATGGGAACACCGGCCTCCATCGCCAAATGGAATGGCCCCTTCTTGAACGGCAACAGTTTTCCATCACGCGAGCGCGTACCCTCGGGAAACACCAGCAGACCCAATCCAGAGTGCAGGGTGCTGACCGCCTCACGAATGCTGTCAATGGCGGCGCGGCGGTCCGCGCGGTTGACCGAGACGAAGCGGGCGCGGCGCATGGCCGTGCCGAAGATGGGGATGCGGAAGAGTTCCTGCTTGGCCATGATGAAGACGCGCCGGCCGAGCAGTGGCGTGATGACCGGAGGGTCAAGATTGCTGGCGTGATTCGCCATGAAGATGTACGTGCCCGCCGGGTCGAGTTGCTCGTAGCCTTCCACGCGCGTGCTGACGCCGGCCAGCCGATGCCCAGTGCGGCCGGCCCAGATGGAGAGCTTCCAGAGAAGATCCACGCGGCCGGTGATGAAGAGCACGGGAAAGCCGATGACCGCCGCGGGAATGGCGAGCAGCACCCAGACGACAAAACAGAACGCGGCGCGAATCATTGTGCGGCACCAGACGGCGCCGCAGCCTGCGCGATAGCGGCTTGCGCTGCGATGGACAGAGCACGCGAAGGCTCGTCCAGCAGGTTGGCGCGTTGCGCCGGCTCAGAGAGTAGAAGAATCTTTGCGGCCGGCGCGGCTTCTTCGGATTCTCCACGGTAGAAGAAAGTGCGGCGGCGGCGCTGCTCGGCCGTAACATTGGGCGCGTCTTCGAGACTCCACTCGTCGCTTTTGCGCTCCGCAAGCGTGAGTTCGACATCGCGCTGCTGGCCGTTGCTGCTGACCTTGAGGCGCAGAGGTTGACGCACATCGTGGCGTTGCAGGATGGCGTGCAGATCGCCCTGCGGGGCGCGGCCATCGGCTTCCACGATGATGTCTCCCGCGAGCAGGTGGGCCTTCGCCCCTGGCGAGCCATCCTCGACGCGAGTGATGGTGAGCGGCTTGCCCGGCGTGCGCGCGGCCAGGATGCCGCTGTAAGGCTGATCCGTCTGGCGATGCGTGAGCACCAGTCCGAGGTAGGCGAAGTCGCGCTCGTAGGGCAGATCCTGTGTGCCGCTCACGTAGCGCGAGAAGAAGTCGCGGAAGTCGTTGCCGGTAAGAACCTCAAGCGCCAGGCGGATGCCTTCGCTGTCATCAAAGTAAAGCCCGCGCTGCGCGTAGCGGTGGTTCAGGTACTGCATCAGGTCGCGCAGGCAGCGGCGGCCGTTGGTCTGGCGGCGCATTTCAAGATCAATGAGGAAGCCGAGGATCTCACCCTTCGGGTAGTAAGAGATGCTGCGCTCCGGGCGATGATACTCGGGATACTTGTCGAACCATGTCTCCAGGCTGGACTCCTCCGCAGACTGGGTGCGATGCGCGGGGCGCTGCTCCACCGAGCCGATGGTGTTGGCCAGGCGTGAGAGGAAGCGCTTCTCATCGCTGAGTCCGGCGCGGTAGAGAATGATCTCCGCAGCCGTGCTGGTGACGCCTTCGCTGAACCAGAGCGCGCGGGAATATTGCTCGCGAGTGTAGTCAATGGGTTCGAGCGATTGTGGGCGGATACGCTTGACGTTCCACAGGTGGAAATACTCATGGGCGCTGACTCCGGCGGCATTCGTCACATCCTGCTTCATGCGATCGAGCGAAACATCAATGGCCGTGGAGTTGGCGTGCTCCATGCCGCCGCTGCCGCTGCCGTGCGCGACGAGATAAAGAAACGAGTAGTCGGTGTAGGGACGGTCCTGCATCCAGTCCACGCCGGCGGCGGTGATGCGCCGCAACATGTATTGCAGGGCCTGGAGGTCAACCTCGGCGGAGTCCACCGCGATGTGATAACGCGCGCCATCCTGCTCGAAGGTGGACTCATGCAGGCGTCCGAAAAGCGCGGGCGCATCCACCAGACGATCGTAATTTGCGGCCGTGGCCGTGGGCTGGGCGAAGAGTTCCTCCTCCGTCAGTCCGCCAAAGACGCCGCCATCGCGCAGCCGCCACGCGGCAGGCACATTCAGCAGGCGAAGAGTGACGGGCGCATCGCGCTTCTCCGGACGGTAGACGAGCAACTCGGCCCAGTTGAAGAACGCATGCTGCGTATCCAGGCTGATGCCGAAGGGACCGGGATCGTTGGCGACGACATCGTAGCTGAAGGTGAGACAGGGATGGTGGGCCGTGCTCTCCACGCGCCAGTTGGTCTTGTCGAGCTTGCGGGCCGTGGCCTCGCGAGTGGTGCAGCCATCGCAGAGCCATTCGGGGACACCTTCATAGGCCTCGACGTTCTGCACGTTCACGGCGAAGTCGCGCACCTGGTAGAGAGCGTTCCACACCGGCAGAGCGAAGTCGGCGGCGGGTTGGTGGGTGACGGCGTCCACGTGGACGATGTGCTCACTCGCCTTCTTCAGCGAGACTCCGTAGGCGACGCCTTCCGCCGGGCACCAGAACTTATCGGCCTGCGCGAGGAGCGGCGCGGGAACCAACGCTGCGATAACGATGATGGCGGCGATCAGACCATTGACTGAATGGTGAGGAGCGCGGCGCATGGTCATCACGCACGCTCCTGAATCGCTGCGGGAAGCTTCTCGTAGATGTTGCCGAAGCCGCCATTCGAGAGCAGCGCGACGACATCGCCCGGCTGCAACTGCGGCGTGATGACGCGGACGATGGCGTCGGCGTCGGCACACTCTTCGGCCTGGGTGCCGCGCGCCTTCAACTCGGCGATGACCTCTGCGACGTTGAGGCGCTCCTCGGGCTTGAGCGCGTCGGTGGACTTGAAGAAGACGGCGGCGATGGCGACACGGTCCGCCGAGGCGAGCGCCGATACCAACTCATGCTGAAAGACGTTGCGACGCAGGGTGTTCGAGCGCGGCTCCAGCACGGCCCACAGGCGGCGTCCAGGATAGCGCGAGCGCAGAGCCCCGAGCGTGGCGGCGATGGCCGTGGGATGATGCGCGAAGTCGTCAACGATGGTGATGCCAGCGACTTCAGCGCGAACCTCCAGTCGGCGCTTGACCGAGAGAAATCCGGCGAGGGCCGTGGCGCTCTGCCCGGCGGTAATGCCGTAGGCGTGGGCCAGGGCAACGGCCGCCGTGGCGTTGAGCACGTTGTAGTCGCCACTGAGCGCGAAGTGGAAGTCGCCAAAGTGCTGGCCGTCGCGCAGGATGGTCCAACTGCTGCCGGAAGGCGAGTGCGCCAGGTTGGTGATGCGCCAGAAGGACTCGGCGGCGAAGCCGTAACGCTCGACGGGGCAAAGGGCGCGGGCAACGCAATCGCTGACGTTCTGGTGGCCGTCCCAGGCGATGACGCGGCCACGGCGCGGAACAAGATTGACGAGCCGCTGAAAGGCGAACTTCACGGCGTCAAGATCGCGATAGATGTCGGCGTGGTCGAACTCGACCGAGGTGAGGATGACGGCGTCGGGAAAGTAGTGCAGGAACTTCGGGCCTTTGTCGAAGAATGCTGTGTCGTACTCATCGCCTTCGATGATGAACTCCGCGCCATGGGTGACGGCGAAGCTGGAGCCGAAGTTTTCCGCGATGCCGCCGATGAGAAACGACGGGGCGCGTCCGGCGGATTGAAAGATCCAGGCCGTCATGCTGGTGGTGGTCGTCTTGCCGTGCGTTCCGGCGATGACCAGCGAGTGGCGCCCGGCGAGAAACTCCTGGTGAATCAACTCGGCCATGCTGACCATGGGCAGGCGATGGTCGAGAACGTATTCGAGTTCAGGATTGCCACGCGAGATGGCGTTGCCGACGACGACGAGATCGGGCGCAGGCGAGAGATTCTTCTCACTGAAGGGCTGCAGAATGGGGATGCCAAGGCGGGCGAGAAACTCCGACATGGGCGGATAGGCAGCCACGTCCGAACCCTGCACGCGATGACCAAGCTGGCGCAACATTCCCGCCAGTGACGCCATGGCCGTGCCGCAGATGCCGATGAGATGAATGGTGCGGGGAGTGCTCAACGGGGACGGTCCTTATCTGCTGTGGCCGCGCACGGCAGCCGGCTCCACTTGCAGGCGCACGCCACCGGCACCGGCGGCCAGCGCGGCCTCCACGCCAAAGGGCAAGGTCAGGTTGGGTGAATCGCCATGGCCGGAGGGAAAGCCCATCACCAGCGGCACGCCAAGATCGCCCAGCAGACGCTCAATGGTCTGGCGCAAGGACTCCTCACCCTGCGCGCCGGGAGTGCAGCCGGGCATCTCTCCAAAGATGATGCCGCGCACGTGGTCGAGCTTGCCGGCGGCAGCCAGGTGCATGATCATGCGGTCAATGCGGTAAGGCTTCTCGTTGATATCTTCCAGAAAGAGGATGCGGCCCGCGGTCTCAATCTCCCAGGGAGTGCCGAGCGAGCTGACAATCACCGAGAGGCAGCCGCCGATGATGGGACCCTGCGCTTCTCCACCAACAAGGCACTGCACGTTGCTGGCGGCGTCGAAGGAAAACTCAAGTGGCAGGCCACCGAGGGCGGAGAGAAAGGATGCGGCATCGGCCCTGCCGCCAGCAAAGTCACTGGCGACCATGGGACCGTGGAAGGTGACGACGCCGGCGCGATCCAGTGCGAGCAGAACGCTGGTGTTGTCACTGTAGCCGACAAAGATCTTGGGCGCCTGGCGGAGGGTCTGTTGCTGCTCCGGCTGGCAGAGCCACGGACAAAGATAATTGGAGCCGTAACCGCCGCGGGCGCAGACAATGGCCTCGACGTCTCCTCGCTGCCACAAGGTCAGAAAGGCCATGGCGCGGGCATCGGCCGAACCGGCAAAGTCGCCATCGCGTTCCATGGTGATGGATTCCACGGCGCGGCCGCTGACCTGTTGCAGGGCGGTACAGCCTTCGCGCAGGAGGCTGTCATCGGCGCGGCTGGCCAGGCCGACGACTCCCAGCTTGCCGCCGGAGGCGAGAGCGTGAGGACGAAGCGTGGCTTTTTCAGAGTTCGGCATGAATATGATGTTAAACGAAAATCTCCGGCCAAAGGGTTACAGGAAGAATTCCCCCCGGCAGATGAGCACGGCCGAGCCTTCCAGCAGCAAGGCCTGGCCGGGATGCCACTCGACGCGCTGCGCGCCGCCGGGAGCAAGAACCAGCAGCTTTTCCGGAGCTTTACGGGTGGCGATGGCCGCCGAGGCCGAGGCCGAAGTGCCGGTGCCGGAGGACTGCGTTTCGCCCGCTCCACGTTCAAAGATGCGAATAAGCGCCTCGCCCGCGCCGCGGAATTGAACCCACTCCACGTTCACTCCCTCGGGAAACAGATCGGCCCGCGATTGGATCAACTGCGACTCGCGCTGCCACTCGGAGGGAAACTCCTCGACGAAGATGACGAAGTGAGGATTGCCCATGCTGACCGGGACGCCCTCCCGGCTGAGCGAGCCGACCGTGACCGCAAATGGCAGGCCGACGTCGGGGTGTCCCATCTCGGTGAGGAAGTCATAGCGATTGCCTGAGTGGCCGGTAAGGCGGCAGCGGCGCGGGCCGGCGTCGGTGGAGATGATGAACTCTTCCCTGCCACTCTCGGCTGGCTGGCCGGCGGCAAGGGTTGCGGCGACACAGCGCGTGCCATTGCCGCTCAGCTCGGCGAAGCTGCCATCGGCGTTGATGAGCTCGATGTGTGCGTCCGCGCCCGGCCGCTGGCTGGTCCATTCGACGCCATCGGCGCCGACTCCGTTGTGGCGGTTGCAGAGCGAGCGCGTCAGGGCCGCCGCGTCCGAACCCTGGTGCTCGCGATCAATGATGAGGAAATCATTGCCGTAGGCGCTGGCCTTGACGAAGGGAATGCTGGAACGTTTGGACCGGGAATGGTCAGACAAGGACTTTACTCCTGCACGCTGCAACTGAAGTTGGTGATGGTGTGGGCGGCAAGCTCCTGGCGCAGCCGGGCCTGAAGACTTACATGCGTGGCGGGTGCGGCATCCAGGATGAACGCCGCCTCGACACCCTGCGGACACAGGCTGAAGCTGACATCCACCAGCCGGGTCTTGCGCTCGGACTGCGCCTCTTGCAGCAGCCGGGGAAGATCGGAGGGTGAGGGCAATCCGGCTGTGTAGGCGACGGACACATAACGGCCGAAGACGTGCTGCTCCAGCAAGCCGAGTACGAGCAATCCGAAGACGACAAAGACGGTGGCGATGCTGGCCGGAAAGAGCAATCCGCTGCCGGCGCACATGCCGATGGCGGCAACGACGAAGATGGTGGCCGCCGTGGTGACGCCTTGGATGGTTCCCCCCGCGCGCAGGATGACGCCGCCGCCGATGAAGCCGATGCCGGTGACGATCTGGGCGGCGATGCGCGTATCCTCCTGACCGCCGGCCATGAGCGAGGAGACGATGGTGAACAGCGCCGCGCCGAAGCAGATGAACATGTTGGTGCGCAGTCCGGCCGGCCGGTGCTTGAGCTGACGCTCGATGCCGATGACTCCGCCAAATAACGCCGCCACGGCCAATCGCAGAGCCACCGCGGCCACTGTGGTCGCGGCCGAAGCGTGCTCCACGTGCGCCAGGAAGGTAGAGAATAGTTCGTTCATCTCGCCTCGCAGAATGAAATTGTTCCGGCAGATTCCGGGACGATTCTACCACCCGGTATGCAACGGCAAAGCTTCCGCGGAAAAGATGCGGCGGAAAAGCCGAAGGCCACGGCGTGAACCGTGGCCTTCTGATGGCTTAGAGCAGGTTAGCGCGGCGTGCGCGGACCGCGAGGCGGTCCACTGCGGCCACGGCGGCGGCGGCGCGGATCGCCCGCACCGGCTCCGCCAGCGGGACGTGCATCGCTGTGGCTGGGCGGATCATTCGGCGTGCCTTCGTGGTTGAAGTTGTCTTCTTCTTCCTCGACGTCGCCCTCGACACCACCCTCGAAGGTCGCGGCTGCGCCTTCCAGCGAACGTGCGGGACGCGGTTCACGCGGCTCGCGGCGGGCAGGACGCTCCGAGCGCTCGTGACGCTCATGACGCTCGCCACCACCGTCCTCATCCTCGGGAACCGGAGGAACGACGCCGCCTTCGGCTTCGATCTTGGCGCGCTGCTCCTTGAGAATGGCCTTGCGGCTGAGCTTGATGCGATTGCCTTCGACGCTGAGAACCTTGACCAGAACCTGGTCGCCTTCCTTCAGCTCGTCCTTGATGTCCTTGATGCGGTGCTCGGCGACTTCGCTGATGTGCAGCAGGCCGTCGGTGCCGGGGATGATTTCGACAAATGCGCCGAACTCAGCCAGGCGGGTGACGGTTCCGAGGTAGGTGCGGCCAACCTCGGGCACGGCCGTGATGTCTCCAATCATCTGGAGAGCCTTCTCGGCGGCGGCGCTGTCGCTGCTGCTGACGCGAACCTGACCGCTGTCCTCGACGTCAATCTTGACGCCGGTGGCTTCCACGATGCCGCGGATGACCTTGCCGCCAGGTCCGATCAGTTCGCGGATCTTGTCGGTGGGAATCATCACGGTGTAGAAGCGCGGAGCGTGCGTGCTGACGTTCTCGCGGCCGCTGGTCAACGACTCGGACATCTTGTCCAGGATGAACAGGCGTCCACGCTTGGCCTGGGCCAGCGCCTCACGCATGATCTGCGGAGTGATGCCGCCGATCTTGATGTCCATCTGCAGGGCGGTGATGCCCTGGGAGGTTCCGGCGACCTTGAAGTCCATGTCGCCGTAGTGATCCTCGGCGCCGGCGATGTCGGTAAGGATGGCGTAGTTGTCGCCTTCCTTGACCAGGCCCATCGCAACACCGGCCACGGGAGCCTTCAGCGGAACGCCTGCATCCATCAGGCTGAGCGAACCGCCGCAGATGGAGGCCATGGACGAGCTGCCGTTGGATTCCAGGATGTCACTGACCACGCGCATGGCGTAGGGGAAATCATCCTCGGGCGGCAGAACGGCCAACAAAGCGCGCTCGGCGAGTGCGCCGTGACCGATTTCGCGGCGACCGGCACCACGCAGGAAGCCAACTTCGCCAACCGAGAACGGCGGGAAGTTGTAGTGCAGCATGAAGCGCTTCTTGGTTTCACCCTCAAAGCGCTCGAGACGCTGCTTGTCGTCGGAGGTGCCGAGCGTGGTGGTGACCAACGCCTGGGTCTCTCCGCGAGTGAAT